>NZ_CP011402.1:1223125-1528906 GCF_001643775.1 Denitrobacterium detoxificans
ATGCGTCCGAACGACCGTTACGTTCACGGCTTGAACTTCGCCCTGTACGTTGGCGGCCCCGACGTAATCGGCGCTCAGCGCCTGGGCGCTACGGCCATCTGGGTTGGTGCCGTTCCCAGCGATCGTCTCATGTTCGTGCTTCAGCACTATCAGCCCACCGTCATCTGGACGAGCCCCTCGTACGCATGGGCCCTGGGCGAGAAGGCCAAGGCCAAGGGCCTCGACCCCAAGAAGGACTTCAGCATTCACACCATTATCGTTGCGGGTGAGCCCGGCGGCTCCATCAAGAGCACGCGCGAGGCCATCGAGGAGATGTGGGGCGCGAAGGTCGTCGACTTCTTCGGCCTGTCCGACATCTACGGTGCGTGCGCTGCCATGTGCGAGGCCAAGGATGGCCTGCACATCGTGGAAGATCAGATCCTGGTCGAGACGGTGGACCCCGTTACGGGCGAAGTGCTTGCTCCGGGCAGCAAGGGCGAACTGGTGTACACCACGCTCATGAAGAAGGCTCGTCCCATGATTCGTTTCCGTACGGGCGACATTGGCTACGTAAGCACCGAAAAGTGCGAATGCGGTCGTACCCATGCTCGCATTCACGTTACCGGTCGCAAGGACGAGATGTTTATCGTTGGCGCCGTGAATGTGTTCCCCTCCGACGTAGAGTATGTCGTGCGTGCCGAGCGTGGTCTCACCGGTGAATACTCCATTCGCGTTTACAATGAGAACTACACCACGCGTTACGAGGTTTCCGTCGAGCGTGCGCAGGGCTCCGATGAGGCATACGATGCCGTTTCGAAGCGTGTCGAGCAGGCGCTGAAGGCCCATACGGGCGTGCGTCCCGCGAAGGTCATCGTGTTCGATGCTGGCAAGCTGGGCGTTTCGAGCGAGCATAAGGCTTCGCGCTTCATCGACGAACGTGAAAACAACTAATAGGTTGAACGAAGGATCAGGGAGTTATCATGGCTAAGAAATTCACTGTATCGGGTCAGCATTATCTATTTAGCGTTCAGGCGTTTGCCCATACCGTGCTTGCAGGTGGCGGTGTCGAGTATTCCTATGCGTTCCGCAATGGCACCACGCGTAGCGTCATCGAGGATGTCTACAGCGGCCGTAGCCATTTGGGCGTCATCTTCGAGACCACCGAGAACGCCGATGAGCTGAATCATACGCTGGAGGAATCTGGCTTGGAGTTCACGCCCATCATCAGCAGCAAGCCTTACGTGGCGCTTCCGGCTAGCCACCCGCTTTCCAACGCGGCAAGCCTGCGCATCGAAGATCTGGAAGATTACCCCTACGTGTACTTCGAGCAGGAAAAAGGCGATTCCTACGCGTTCTACGAGGAGGCTCTGGCCAACGTGCCGCGAACTAAGCGCATCGCCACTACCGATCGCGCCAGCCTCACCGAGCTCATTTGCGCGGTGAATGGCTACACTATCACGAGTGGCATCTTGGTGGGCATTACCGACGGCAGCCTGCTGCAGACGCTGCCGCTCGAGACCGACGTTACGCTGAAGCTCGGCTACATTGCGCGTAGGGGCGAGCAGATCGAGGGCCTCAGCAAGGTGTTTGTCGATAGCCTTACGAAGAACCTCTCCCGTTACGTGCAGTTCTAAATTCGAACGTTTCCGTTAACGCATGCACCTGGGCGGCGCCGGTATTTATCGGCGCCGCCCCTTTGGCAATCTGGGGTTGGCGGTTTCTGGAAGGAATCATAGTGATTGAAGTCATATGGCATGGAAGGGGCGGACAGGGTGCCTTCACTGCTGCGCGCTTGCTTGCCGCGGGGTATAGCGCTCCCGATGGCAAACACGCGCTTGCCTTTCCCTCGTTCGGTCCCGAACGACGTGGCGCTCCCATGCGTGCGTTTACGAAACTTGACGATGCCCCCATTGGCGATAGGAGCGCATGCACTCGGGCCGACATCGTGGCCTACCTCGACGACACGCTCTTCGACGAGGGCTGGGACGAGGAATTGAAGCCCGGTGGTTTCGCCCTGGTCAATAGTGTGCGTTCATTTGACGATGCGCGCATCGTTACGGTTGATGCGGATGGGGTATCCCAGAGGATACTCGGCCGTGCCATTCCCAATACGGCGCTGCTGGCCAAGCTCACCTGCATGGTTGATGGGTTCGGCCGCGATGCGCTCGCCTGGTCGATTGAGCATTACATGCCCGCGAAGCTGCATGCGAAGAACCTTGCGGTTGTCGATGCCGTTTTGGCTACAGGCGAAGACGGAGGTAATGCATAATGGGCATTTCTTCAAAGCAGAGCGGAATCGTCATTCCCACGCTTCGCCAATGGGAATGCGTGCCTGCGCAATTCGACCGTTCGACGTGCTTCGAGGCTGGTCATCTGGTGGAACGCAATGCCGGATGGCGTCAGCAGCGTCCGGTGATTAATGCCGACTCGTGCACCTCGTGCCTGCAATGCTACATGTACTGCCCCGATGGGGCGATTCGCAAGACCCATGCCGAAGAGGGGAGCGGCCAGCCTTCTCTCTTTGTCGACCTGGATTTCTGCAAGGGCTGCGGCATTTGCGTTACCGTGTGTCGTTTCGGGGCTCTTGCGATGATTCCCGAGAAAGGATGCGACGATGAGCGATAAGCGTTTCCTTTCGGGTGACGAAGCATTCGCCGAGGGCGTGCGCCTTGCTCGGCCCCAGGTCATTTCCGCGTATCCCATTACGCCGCAGACCGTCGTGGTCGAACGTCTTTCCGAAATGGTGGAGCGTGGCGACCTGGTGGCGGAGTACCTGCACGTAGAAAGCGAGCACACGGCCCTTTCTGCGGCCATTGGTGCTGCTGCCACGGGTGCGCGTACGTTTACCGCAACGAGCAGTCAGGGCTTGCTCTACATGGCGGAATGCCTTACGTATGCTGCCGGTGGTAGGTTCCCTATTGTCATGATGAATGCGAACAGGGCAACTTGCTTGCCTTGGAATATCTATGGCGATCAGCGTGATTCGCTGGGTCTGCTCGACCATGGCTGGATTCAGGTGTACGCGCGCGATGCCCAGGAGGCGCTCGATCTTGCGCTCATGGCGTATCGAATTGCCGAAGACCCGCGCGTTGCCACGCCGGTTATGGTGAACCTCGACGGGTTTGCCCTTACGCATACATACGAGCAGGTGCATGTTCCCACGCAGGAAGCTGCTGATGCGTTCCTTCCGCCATACGCTACCGCGAATCGCTTCGATTTCGAACATCCCGTGAACATTGGGTATTCGGCGGGGCCTGCGTACAACCGCTACTACAAGTACCGCGCACATGAGGACATGTGCAGTGCGCTTTCCGTGATAGACCAGGTGGAAGCTGAGTTTGCTGCGACGTTCGGCCGTACGTACACAGGCGCCATCGAAACGTATGCTTGCGAGGATGCCGATTTCATCCTGGTTTCTCTGGGCACTATTGCCGGCCTTGCCGAAGAGGTAGTGCGCGACCTGAGGGCCGAGGGCGTGAAGGCTGGGTCCGTGCGCATCCGCTACATGAGGCCCTTCCCGTATGAGGCGCTTTGCGAAGCGCTTTCGGGTGCGGCCTGCGTGGGCGTGCTTGAAAAGGATATCTCGTTTGGCGCCGAGGGTACGGTGTTCACGAATGTGAATTCCGCGCTTCAGCGAGCAGGCGCTTCTATTCCTGCGCGCAATTTCGTGGGTGGCCTGGGTGGCGACGACATTTCCCGCGAGGATATGCATGGCATTTTCGCAAGCCTGCAGAAGGTTGCCGAGGGCGGCTCTGTTCCCCTGGTGAGCTTCCTGCGCGTGGAGGATGAAGGGGAGGTGCTCTAATGGCTATCACCGCTAAGACTATTACCGATGACGAGTTCTTCTTCGGGCACAAGGCCTGTGCTGGCTGCGGCGGTTCGCTGGTGCTGCGTCAGGCGCTCAAGGTGCTGGGCCCTCATGCCGTTGCGGCGCTTCCTGCGGGCTGCATGAGTGCCGTTGGATTCAACTTTCCCCAGCTGTGCTTTGCAAATAACGCCATGATCACGCCTTTTGCGGCAACCGCTGCCGTTCTTTCTGGCATCGAAGCGGGGCTTCGTGCTCAAGGGGCCAAGCCTGATGACTGCACGGTCGTGGGCTTTGCAGGCGATGGTGGCACGGCCGATATCGGCTTGCAGGCGCTTTCGGGTGCCATCGATCGAAACGACGACATCCTGTACATCTGTTACGACAACGAAGCGTATATGAATACGGGCATTCAAAAGAGCTCGCTTACGCCCTTTGGCGCCAAGACCACTACCACGCCCGCTGGTCGCAATGCGCATGGTTGCCTTACGGAAAAGAAGAACCTGTTCGAGATCGTTGCCGCGCATGGCATTCCCTATGCAGCTACCGCGAGCATTGGCTATCTCAATGACTTTATTCGCAAGGTCGAGGTGGCGAAGTCGATGAAGGGCACGCGCTTCATCCACGTGATTGCCCCTTGCCCAACAGGCTGGGGCTGCGGCGTCGACGAGACCATCGACATTGCCAAGGAAGTGGTAGATTGCGGTCTCTGGTATCTGGCGGAATATCGTGGGCCTGCCGTGAGCGACGTTGCGGGCGGTTTCTTCAAGCTTTCGCGTAATCCGCGTGAGTTTGCCGAGGGCGATGCTTGGGGGAGCGTGGAACATTATCTACGCCGTCAGGCGCGCTTCCGCGCCCTGAGCGACGAGGAGATAGAATCCGTTATCCAGGGTCGTAATGCCACCTGGGAGCACCTTCGCTCCATTGCCCGGTAGCGTATGCAAGAAACCCCGCAGCTTCCGTCGTTCGGGCTGCGGGGGTTTCCTTTACTGCATCGAATATGCCTTCGTTCCGTACTGCTTGAGCAGTGGGTCAATCGCGCGTGAGATCATGTTCGCTGCCACCGCATTGCTGTAGGCATCGCGTTGGATGTCCACGGTGACGGTGCCCGAAAGCCCGCCTAGGGACATGCCATTCATGAGCACGCGAATGCCCAATGGGCCCAAGGTTTCGGTGAAGGTTTCGGATAGGGCTTCCTTCACCTTCTCGGTGAATTCGTCGAGGTTAGTCGTGGGGTCGAGAATGATCGGTACGTTGACCAGCCCGAATTCTCCCGCCTCTACGAGCTTGTTCTTGTACATGACGGAATTCGGAACGATGTAGGTGCTGCCCGTGGCGTCGACGAGAGTGGTGTGGCGCCACGATACGTCGGTTACGCGCGCGACGGCGTTGTCTACGTAGAAGTAGTCGCCAGGATCGACGATGCGCCCAAGGGTGATCTGCAGGCCACCAAAGAGGTTAGCAATGGTGTCTTGCAGGCCCAGCGAAAGGGCGATGCCTCCAACGCCCAGGGCTGCGATGAATGCCGTAAGGTCATAGCCGAAGCAGACTTTTGCAACGATGATTAGGCCGAATAGCCACAGCGCCACACGTGCGATGTTCGCGAAGATGGATCCTGCGGGCAAGTCGATGTTGTCGTTGCGGCCAATGTGCATGATGATGCGTCGCACGATTCGTTCGATGACCCAGGTGGCAAACAATATAGCCGCACCCGTGAGGATGGTATTGAGGAGGGGGAATTCGGTTTGGAAGTTCTGAAGCGCTTCGAGCACGCGTTATCTCCTTTGGCGGTCGCTTTCGCTTTGTCTCTTCAATAGTAGAGTCATGCGAGGTAGCAGGTGGGGTCGATTATCTTTTTTCAGTCATTTAACGGAATCTATGGCATAATACTGCTTGCTCTGAAGTGCCAGTGTGGCGCAATGGTAGCGCATCTGATTTGTAATCAGGCGGTTGCAGGTTCGAGTCCTGTCACTGGCTCCAGGGCATAATAAAAGGCCAGCGTTTGCTGGCCTTTCGTTTTTTATTTCTCGGATTTCTTTCCGTAGCGTCGGTATGCTTCGATGACCGACATCTCGTAATCCTTGCGGTGATTGTTCACCGAGGTGTCGAGGATGAGGCCGCAGCTGAAGCTGAGCATGCCCGCGCCAACGAAGGCCACGGCCACGATGGCCGATGGGAGCCTGGGCACTTGGCCCGTGGAGTTGAATTCGCCGATAACCGGAATGCCTACGATCAGGCCGATGATTACCAGGATGAGGGCAAGCCAACCGAACAGGGCCAGCGGACGGTAGTCCTTGAACAGTTGACCGATGCACTTGAGCACCTTCCAGCCATCGCCAAACGTGGAAAGCTTGCTGTAGCTGCCTTCGGGGCGATCGCGGTAGTCGATGGGCACTTCCACGACACGCCAACGCTTGTCGACGGCGTGGATGGAGAGTTCGGTTTCGATTTCGAATGCGGGGCTGATAACCGGCATGGTCTTCGCGAACACGCGGTTGAATGCGCGGTAGCCCGTCATGACGTCGTGGAATTCGAAGCCGTAGATAACCTTGATGAGCCAACGGACCAGGTTGTTGCCCAGGCCATGGAACGCACGGTCGTTTTCCTCGCCGTAGCTGCCGTTGGAAAGACGGTCGCCAACGGTCATGTCGGCGCGTTCGTTCACCAGGGGCTCGATGAGCGAGGCAGCTGCCTCTGCGGGGTACGTATCGTCGCCATCGACCATGATGTAGTAATCGGCGTCGATTTCGCGAATCATCTGACGAACGACATTGCCCTTGCCCTGTCGCGTTTCGGTGCGGACGATAGCCCCGTGCTCGCGGGCGATGTCGCCCGTGCCATCGGAGGAGTTGTTGTCGTAGACGTAGATATCGGCTTCGGGAAGCTCGCGTTTGAAATCGTCGATAACCTTAGCAATCGTTACCGCTTCATTGTAGCAAGGGATAAGGACGGCTACCGAGCCATCGATATCGCGTGCTGTAAATTCAGACACTGTTTCTCCTTCTAACAACATGCGTGTTTGCACATATATGTTTGAAACTATAGCAGTATCTTCGATGTGCGATGGCGCTATAGCTCAAAGTCCTTCTCAAATACGAGATTCAGCACACATATGCAGGTGATTTATCCTTCGAGCTTCTCGGAGAGCTCGAGCCATTCCAGCTCGAGGGCGTCCAGGTTGTCTTGCGCTTGCTGGATTTCCTGCTGAATCGCCCCGAGTGCGGCGTAGTCGAATGGGTCGCATTCCTGCAATTCGGCCTTCTTCTTGTCTACCTTGCTCTGCTGGGTGTTCATTTTACGTTCTAGGCTGCGGAGCTGCTTCTTCATCTCGCGCAGCTCGGCATTGGAGAACCCTGCCGTGGCTTCCTTCTGCTGATGCGGGGCAGCGGGTTTGCTCTCGGCCGTTGCAGCCATGCTCTTCTCGCGTTCCAGGCGCTTCAGGTATTCGTCGACGCCGCCTGGTACGTGGAAGACCCGTCCGCCCAAGATGGCGTACTGGTCATCGGTGACGCGCTCGATGAAATAGCGGTCGTGGCTGACCACGATGAGCGTGCCCGGCCAGGTGTCGAGTAGGTCTTCTGTGATGGCAAGCATATCGGTGTCCAAATCGTTGCCCGGCTCGTCGAGGACCAGGACGTTTGGCTCATCGAGCAGGATGAGCAGCAGCTGGAAGCGACGACGCTGCCCGCCGGAAAGGTCCTTCACGCGTGCGTTGAGCTCGTCGCGGGAAAAGCCCAGGCGCTCGAGCATGGCCGAGGGGCTGAGGTTTCTGCCGTCGACCTTGTAGTACGTTTTGTATCGCGACAGAACCACGCGAACGACGTCGTCTTCGATGGGTCGAAGCTCGTCGAGGTTCTGCGTGAGCGTGGCGAACTTTACCGTGCGGCCAATCTTGATGTGGCCGAGCGTGGGGCGCAGCCTGCCATTGAGCACGTTCAGCAGCGTGGACTTTCCAACGCCGTTTTCACCCAGGATGCCAATGCGATCGCCAGGGCCAATGTTCCACGTGATTTCGTTCAGCACGCGTTTGCCCCCGCGGTCGACGCATACGTCGTTGAGTTCGAGCACTTGCTTGCCTAAGCGCGCGGTGGCCATTTGCTTCAGCTCGATGGGGTTCCGTACGGGCGGTTCGTCAGCGATGAGGGCCTGCGCGGCTTCAACGTGGAATTTAGGCTTGCTGCGTCGTGCCTGGGCGCCGCGCGAGAGAAATGCCAGCTCTTTGCGGAGCTGGTTTGCGCGCTTCTGCTTGGCGAGCGCTTCGAGCCTGTCGCGTTCCACGCGCTGCATGATGTATGCGGAGTAGCCGCCTTCGAAGGGGCTTACCATTCCGTCATGCACTTCCCACATGCTCTGGCAGGCCTCATCGAGGAACCAGCGATCGTGCGTCACCACGAGAAGGGCGCCGTCGCCTGCGGCCCAGCGTGTGGACAGGTGATTCGCCAGCCAGTGAATGGCGCCGATGTCCAGATGGTTCGTGGGCTCGTCAAGCATGAGCACGTTCCAGTCGCCGATGAGCAGGCGAGCGAGGTCCACGCGCCTGCGCTGTCCGCCCGATAGGCTTCCCACGTTGCTGTCGAGGCTTACGTCACCGAGCAGCTCTTCTACGATTCCGCGCGTCGTGCGGTCTGCCTCCCAGGTGTAGGCCCTGGTCTCGGTTGACGCCAGGATGTCGCGTACCACGTCTTCGTCGTTGAATTCGTCGTGCTGACGCAAGACGCCTATGGTGGCGTTGCTCGTTGCGATGACCTGACCCGAATCGGGCGCAACGCTTCCGGACAGCACGTTGAGCAGGGTAGACTTCCCGTGGCCGTTCAAGCCAACGATGCCGATGCGGTCGCCCGTGTTCACGCCGAGCGTGACCCCTCGGAATATTTCCTTCGTGGGGTAGTCGAGATGGACGTCTTTGCAGGTGAGCAGAACGGACACGTATTTCTCCTTCGTTTTGGGCATCCATGGTAGCACACGCTGCCTCCGTGCTATCATCATTCAGTTAAACAACCGCGAACGATATGGATGTGTATGTACGGTTTGAAAACCGAGAGCTGCTTCGATAGCGCTCATTTTCTATCTGATTACTATGGCAAGTGCGAAAACCTTCATGGCCATCGCTGGAAGGTGGTCGCCTACCTGCGTCAGCCCAGCTTGCGCACTCAGGGAACCATGCGCGATATGGTGGTCGACTTTGGCGAGTTCAAGAAGGCCGTCCGCGAGCTTACCGAGGCGTTCGACCATACGTTTCTCGTGGAAGAGGGCACGCTGTCCGATGCCACCATCGAGGCGCTGCGTGGCGAAGGCTTCGCCCCTACCATCGTTCCGTTTCGCACTACGGCTGAAAACCTGGCACGTCATTTCTACGATAGCCTTGCTGCCAAGGGATTTCCCGTCTCGCAAATTGATTGCTACGAGACGCCGCTGAACTGCGCGTCGTATTTCGGAGAAGGGGAGTAGCCGGTGAGGGTTCAGCTGTACTGCGACGGCGGATGCCGCGGAAACCAGAACGACCGCAACGTAGGCGGATGGGGCGCCTACCTTATCTGGGGCGACCATACCAAGGAACTGTGGGATGGCGAGGTTAACACCACCAATAACAAGATGGAGCTCATGGGCTGCATCCAGGGGCTGCGCGCCATCAAGAACAAGAACGTGGGCGTCGACGTCTACATGGATAGCGCCTACGTATACAACGGCATTACCAGCTGGATCTATGGCTGGATGAAGAAGGGCTGGAAGAATTCAAAGAAGGAGCCGGTTGCCAATAAGGATCTGTGGCTCGAACTCCTGGCCGAGAAGAAGCAGTTTTCGGATATCACGTTCAACAAGGTCAAGGGCCATGCCGATAACGCTGGTAACAACAAGGCCGACGAGCTTGCCAATCGCGCTATGGACGAGCTTTCGTAGCTTGATGGATGCTTGCTCTTCGCGCTTTATCCGACTATAGCGTCATGTATAATTTCGCTCACGCATAGTGGCTTAGATTGTGGATTAGGGAACGAAATGGCGGAACAACTTATTGGTGAAAGCGCCCCGCGCGAACGCTTTGGCTCGCGTTTGGGCTTTATTCTCATTTCTGCGGGATGTGCGATCGGCCTGGGCAATGTATGGCGCTTTCCGTATATCACGGGCGAGTATGGTGGTGCGGCGTTCGTTCTGCTGTACTTGATCTTCCTGGTTATTCTGGGTCTACCGGTCATGGTGATGGAATTTGCCGTGGGCCGTGCCAGCCAGAAGAGCTCGGCGAAGGCCTTCGACGTGCTTGCCCCGAAGAAGAAGTGGGGCTGGTTCGGCTGGTGGGGCTACCTTGGCTGCATGCTCCTCATGATGTTCTACACCACGGTGGGTGGTTGGATGGTCAGCTACGTTGCCAAGATGGCATCGGGCGAGTTCAACGGCCTTTCCGCCGAGGGCGTGGGGCTTGCGTTCGAGGCTACCCTTGCCGACCCCGGCCAGCAGGTTGCCTGGATGCTCGTTGCCATCCTGCTTGGGTTCTTCGTCGTTAGCCTTGGTCTGCAGAAGGGCGTCGAGCGCATTACGAAGTTCATGATGGGCGCGCTCCTGATCATCATGGTTGCGCTGGCCATTCGCGCCGTAACGCTTCCTGGTGCCGAAGCGGGCCTCGCATTCTATCTGGTTCCGGATTTCGGCAAGCTCATGGCCACCCCCGAAACCTTCCTCGATGCCGTCTTCGCCGCAATGGGCCAGGCGTTCTTCACGCTTTCCCTGGGCATTTCCGCTATGGAGGTGTTCGGTAGCTACCTGGGCAAGGAACGCAGCCTTACGGGCGAGGCCGTGCGCATTGTTGGGCTCGACACCTTTGTGGCCATCGTTGCGGGCCTCATCATCTTTCCCGCATGCTTTGCCTTTGGCGTGAACCCCGGCCAGGGTCCGTCGTTGGTGTTCGTGACCCTGCCCACGATCTTCGGTGAAATGCCCTTGGGTCAGCTGTGGGGAGCGCTCTTCTTCGTGTTCATGAGCTTCGCGGCTTTGTCTACTATCATCGCCGTGTTCGAGAATCTCATCAGCTTTGGCATGGATCGCTGGAACTGGACGCGCACGCAGGCGGTTGCCTATACCGCCATCATGGTCACCGTTCTGAGCATTCCCTGCGCGCTTGGCTTCAATCTGTGGGCTGGCGTTACCGTTCCCGGTATTGGCGATATCCAGTCGATCGAGGACTTCATCGTCTCGAATAACCTTCTGCCCCTTGGCAGCCTGCTCTACGTCGTCTTTTGCGTTTCGAAGTTCGGATGGGGCTGGGATAATTTCGTTGCCGAGGCCGATGCGGGCGAGGGCATGCATTTCCCCCGGTGGGCGCGTTTGTGGCTCACGTGGGGCGTTCCCGCGCTCATTCTGGTTATCTGGGTTTCGGGGTACGTGCCGAAATTTATGCTTTGGTTCGGTCTTTCGTAGTTCGATGCGATAGAATAACTCTGCTAATGCGCCCGTGGCTCAATGGATAGAGCATCGGACTTCTAATCCGACGGTTGTGGGTTCGAGTCCCGCCGGGCGCACCATTTAGCCTATGCTTCGGATGGCGTTTTTGTCGCCGCGAAATTGCAGCAGCCGACGTTTCGTCGGCTGCTTTCTTTTGGTATTGCCCATATTTCGCGTAGCTCGCGATTCGTATGGGGAGTTTCTTGGGTGTCGCGCGTGAGTCGTTGCGTTCTTACGAACAGCTCCAGGCAAATCGCGTATCTCCTGCGCCAATTTCGAAATTGCACTTCACGATGCCGATGTCGATCTTTGGGAGCGAGCCGCGCGACGTGGGGTTTACCTTTACCACGTTACCTGGCTCGAGCGTGATGACGAAATCCTGGCGGTTCATTGCGGTGGGCGCGAGCATGGCTGCGTTCATGGCGGATACGAACCATTCTGGTGCGGCGTCTACGCCTTTGCCTAGCTGGTAGCACTTTTCCACTGGCTTGCTTTTGCGAGGCGATCCGTGCGTTTTGCCGTATCCCAGCGCGATGACGCAATAAAGCTTTTCGCCCTTGAAGATGGCGCAAGCGGCATTTCGCTTGTTGTATGTTCCCGCAACCCAGCAGCTGTCTATGCCCATCGCGCGTGCGTTTAGGACGATGCGCTGGCCATAGTACCCAATGCGCTGTTCGATGTTTGGTTCTTTCTTTCCGACGCAACATATATATGTGTGCACGTTTTCGAAGTGTCCGTATTTGGCGAGCACTCCCTTGAAGGCTACGGGATTGTTGCGTACGAGCTGAAAACGGAGGTCGCCCTCTTGGTTCGCCTTTTCAATCTGCTCTTGCAGGATGTCGAGTGTTTTGGTGTCGATGGGCCGCTCTGTGTAGGATCGCACGGAGTGGCGCTGTTCGACTGCTTCTATGAGTTCCATTGCGTCTCCTATTCGTTTTTGTACAAGTGTAGGGGTGCCTTCCCGCTTTTCGTCATTTGTCACGGTCATGTTGATATGTCGAACGGATAGGGTTACTTGCCGTATATGTTGCGTACGTAGGGGGTGGAGAGGGTGTAATGCACGGCGATTTCGCGTTTGCATATCCCACGCTTACGTATGCAGAAAAATCGTCTATAACCCCTTTTGGAGGGGTGAAAATGGGGCTAATCGCATGAGATGGGGGAAATATGCGAAAGGGACGTATATTGACAGCCTTAGGGTCTTATGATTGTGAAAATACTACCCGACTAAACGTATAAATCCCCTGATGAACGCTCAGATTTCTGAAGAGCTCCCAAGCTTTGGATTTCCTGAAAACCCGAAAAGTCAATAGCCGTCCGCCGACTAATACCTACCGTTTACCCCGCAAAGGAAACGTTTTTTCAATACTTACAAATTCTCCTTGCATTTCGTTTCCGGGCATGCAATGGTTTGCTCGTTCCGCTTAAACGGGCCTACGGGTAAGGGCCTACCGCGGAAAATGCATATTGCAAAACGCACGAGAGAGAAAAGGAGGGCGTTCATGACCGGAGTCAACGTCAAGAGCGAGATTGGACCTCTAAAGAAGGTCATTCTCCACCGTCCCGGTAACGAGCTTCTCAACCTCACCCCCGACACACTCGAGCGTCTGCTGTTCGACGATATTCCGTTCCTGGAAATCGCTCAGCAGGAGCACGACGCCTTTGCGCAGGCTCTGCGCGATAACGGCGTCGAGGTGGTCTACCTCGAGGACCTCATGGCTGAAACCATCCGCGACAACGCGGCTCTGCGCAGCCAGTTCATCGAGCAGTGGATCGAGGAGGCGAATGTCCACACCGACAAGTGGCACAAGATCCTGCACGAGTATCTCGATTCCGAGTATGCCGATGCCAAGGCTCTGGTCGAAAAGACCATGACTGGCATCACGCTCGACGAGCTCGATATCGACCGCACCAACAGCCTGGTCGACCTCGTGAGCAGCCCCACGGAAATGGTCTGCGATCCCATGCCCAACCTGTACTTCACCCGCGACCCGTTCGCGATGGTGGGCAATGGCGTAACCATCCACCGCATGTACTCCGTCACGCGTAATCGCGAGACGATCTACGGTCAGTACATCTTCGACAACCATCCCGATTTCAAGGGCACCCCGCAGTACTACAGCCGCAAGGAAGCCTTCCACATCGAGGGTGGCGACGTTCTGAACATCAACGACCACGTGCTCGCCATCGGCATCAGCCAGCGTACCGAGCCCGACGCCATCGACACGCTCGCTCAGAGTATCTTCCACGATGAGCGCTCCAGCATCGACACCATCCTGGCGTTCGACATCCCGAACAGCCGCGCGTTCATGCATCTGGACACGGTGTTCACCCAGATCGACCACGACAAGTTCACCATCCACCCGGGCATCCTGGGCCCGCTCACGGTCTTCGAGCTCACCAAGGGCGCGGAAGGCAAGGTCAAGGTCAACCGCCTCGACTCCGACCTCGAGAGCATCCTCACGAAGTACGTGGGCCAGCCCGTCCAGCTGCTGCAGTGCGGCGCCGGCGATCGCATCGCCGCCGAGCGCGAGCAGTGGAACGACGGCAGCAACACGCTGTGCATCGAGCCTGGCAAGATCTGCGTCTACCAGCGCAACAACGTCACGAACGACTTTCTGTACAAGAACGGTCTTGAACTGGTCGTCATCCCCAGCTGCGAGCTGTCTCGCGGCCGTGGTGGCCCGCGCTGCATGAGCATGCCGGCCTGGCGCGAAGACCTCTAAGGTCTTGCCCTTTCGAACCCACGTGGTTCGTGCAATTGCTTACAAACGCCTGGAATGCCAGGCGACTTATGAAAGGAACTACATTATGCCTACTAGCCTGAGCGGTCGCGACTTCCTGAAGCTTCTCGATTTCTCCGCCGAGGAAATCAACTACCTGCTTCGCCTCTCCCGCGAATTCAAGAACCTGAAGCTCACCGGTACGCCTCACCGCTACCTCGAGGGCAAGAACATCGTTCTGCTGTTCCAGAAGACCTCCACTCGTACGCGCTGCTCCTTCGAAGTTGGCGCTATGGACCTGGGCATGGGCGTGACCTACCTCGATCCCGGCAGCAGCCAGATGGGCAAGAAGGAGTCCATCGAGGACACCGCTCGCGTGCTCGATCGCTTCTATGACGGCATCGAATTCCGCGGCTTCGCCCAGAGCGACGTCGAAGAGCTGGCCGCCAACGCTTCCGTGCCCGTGTGGAACGGCCTCACCACGGAATGGCATCCCACCCAGATGCTCGCCGACATCCTCACCATGCAGGAGAACTTCAACTACGACATCAAGGGCAAGACGCTGGTCTTCATGGGCGACTGCAAGAACAACGTTGCTCGCTCCCTCATGGTCGTTTGCGCCAAGCTGGGCCTGAACTTCGTGGCCTGCGGCCCCGAGTCCTGCATGCCTGCTCAGGACGTTATCGACGCCACCAAGCCCTTCTTCGAGGAGAATGGCTGCACCTGCACCCTCACGCAGGACGTTGCCGAGGGCGTCAAGGGCGCACATGCCATCTACACCGACGTTTGGGTATCCATGGGCGAGCCCGACGAGGTTTGGGAGTCCCGCATTAAGGAACTCACCCCGTATCGCGTAACCTCCGAGGTTATGGCCATGGCCGATCCTTCCGCCATCTTCCTGCACTGCCTGCCCAGCTTCCATGACACCAACACGGTCATCGGTGCTGAAAAGGCCAAGCAGTTCGGCATCACCGAGCAGGAAGTTACCGACGAGGTCTTCGAAGGTCCTCAGAGCCGCGTCTTCGATGAGGCCGAGAACCGCATGCACACCATCAAGGCCATCATGTACGCGACCCTGTCGTAAATCGCCGTACCATTTGCTAGATTTTTCAGGGCCGGCCTTCTCGGCTGGCCCTGCCATTTGAAAGGACATACCATGCCTTATCAGAAAGGTGAAGGCCCTTCCGTAGTTATCGCGCTGGGCGGCAACGCTCTGGGCAATACTCCCGAAGAGCAGCTCGAGCTCGTGAAGAACACCGCCAGCCACATCGTTGATATGGTGGGCGAGGGCGTGAACACCATCGTTACGCACGGCAATGGCCCCCAGGTCGGCATGATCAACAACGCGTTCGATGCCGCTTGCAAGGATCCCGCGAACAAGGTTCCGGCCATGCCTTTCCCCGAGTGTGGCGCCATGAGCCAGGGCTACATCGGCTACCATCTGTCTCAGGCCATTCTGGGCGAGCTGAAGCATCGCGGTATCATGCGTTCCACCGCCAACGTGGTTACGCAGACGGTTGTCGATCCTAGCGACCCTGCCTTCGAGAACCCCACCAAGCCCGTGGGCGCCTTCATGACTGAAGAAGAGGCCAAGGCTCTGGCCGAGAAGACCGGCTGCACGGTGAAGGAAGATGCTGGCCGTGGCTGGCGTCGCGTGGTGGCTTCTCCGAAGCCCCAGCGTATCGTCGAATTCGACGCCGTGAAGGACCTCATGGACGCTGGCTACATCGTCGTCTCCACCGGTGGCGGCGGCATTCCCGTCATCGAGGCGAACGACAGCTACCATGGCGTTCCGGCCGTTATCGACAAGGATAACTCCGCATCCATGCTGGCCGCTTCGTTCAAGGCCGACATGCTCGTCATCCTTACCGCCGTCGAGAAGGTTTGCATCAACTTTGGCAAGCCCAATCAGGAAGAGATTTCCCACATGACGGTTGCCGAGGCCGAAGAGTACATCGCTCAGGAGCAGTTCGCCGCTGGTTCCATGCTGCCCAAGGTTCAGGCTTGCATCAACTACGTGCGCCGCTACCCGCAGGGCAAGGCTCTCATTACGAGCCTCGAGTGCGCTGCCGCTGGCCTGGAAGGCAAGACGGGCACCGTTATCACGCTCGACTAACCGGGTTTATCTTGGTTGTAGGGGAGCCGCATCCGTTCGTGGATGCGGCTCCTTTTGTCTAGATTGCTCTATCTGTACTTTCATTTCCCTACGCGGGTGCTAGAATAGCCGCAATGTGCATTCGTATTAGGAAGTGACGGAAAACAACCATGCAGATTCGCGAACAACTTGAACAGCTTGTTGGCCAGGGTCTTTCGGCTGCTGTTGCCGATGGATCGCTCGCCCTCGACGAGATTCCGGAAGCTGCTCTCGAGCGACCTCGTGACACGAACAATGGCGACTGGGCTTCTACGGTTGCCCTGCGTCTGGCGAAGACGGCCAAGAAGAACCCCCGCGAAATCGCCCAGATCATCGTTGATCACCTTCCCGAGAACGGCATGATCGCTTCCTGCGAAATCGCCGGTCCTGGCTTCATCAATTTCACGCTTGCTCCCGAAGTGTTCCAGGGCGTCATTGCCCAGGTTCGCCAGGAAGGCGCCGATTACGCCAAGGGCACCATCGAGGGTCCCAACTACATCAACATCGAGTACATCAGCGCTAACCCCACGGGTCCGTTCCATGTGGGTCATGGCCGTTGGGCTGCGCTTGGCGATGCCACGGCGCGCGTCATGCGTCATGCCGGCTACAAGGTGTACGAAGAGAACTACATCAACGACCATGGTAGCCAGATGGATAACTTCGGTCGCAGCGTTGTTGCGCGTTACCTGCAGGAGCTTGGCCACGACGTTCCGCTGCCCGAAAACTGCTACGCTGGCGCCTACGTTATCGACATTGCCAAGTCCATCATCGAAAAGGATGGCGACAAGTGGGTCGATGCCGATGAGGAAGAGCGTCTGCTGAACTTCCGCGAGCGTGCCTACGCATACGAGCTTGCCGAGCAGCATCGCATTTGCGACACCTTTGGCACCACGTTCGACAAGTGGTTCAGCGAGCGTACTCTGTACGTGAAGGACGAAGAGGGCAAGAGCCAGGTCGACCGCGCTCTGGCTGCTATGGACGAGCGTGGCTACCTGTATGAAAAGGACGGCGCCACCTGGTTCAAGAGCACCGCGTTTGGCGATGACAAAGACCGCGTTCTGCAGAAGAGCAACGGCGAGTACACGTACTTCACCAGCGACGTTGCATACCACTACAACAAGATGCAGCGTGGCTTCGACCACCTCATCGACCTGTGGGGCGCCGATCATCATGGCTACATCGCCCGTTGCGAGGCCATGCTGGCCGCTTGGGGTTACCCGGGTGCCCTGGAAGTCATGCTTGGCCAGCTCGTGAACCTGTTCCGCAATGGCGAGCCGGTTCGTATGAGCAAGCGTACGGGCGAAATGGTCACGTTCGAAGAGCTCATCGAAGAAGTGGGCGTCGACAGCACGCGTTGGCTCATGCTTTCCCGCGGTGCCGATCAGACGATCGACTTCGACATCGAAGTGGCCAAGAAGAAGGATGCTTCCAACCCCGTGTATTACGTGCAGTACGCTCACGCGCGCATCTGCTCCATTCTGCGCAAGGCTGCTCCTGCCGAGCTTGCCGCCAAGGCCGAAGCTGGGGAAATCTCCATGGATGAGCTCGTTGCTCAGGTTCTTCCCGGTGAAATCGATCTGTCCGTGCTCACCGATCCCAGCGAAATTGCTCTTGCTCGCAAGATCGAGACGCTGCATGACTTCGTTCAGCTGGCTGCGCGTGACCGCGCTGCGTTCCGCATGACGCACTTCTGCCAGGATCTTGCCGGTCTGTTCCATGGCTTCTACACCAACTGCCATGTGAACGTGGAAGACGAGAAGCTGCGTAACGCCCGTCTGGCGCTCTGCGACGCAACGCGTATCGTTCTGGCGCTTGGTCTGGGTCTTCTGGGTATCACGGCCCCCGAGAAGATGTAGCAGATACCAACAGATCTAGTTGTCTACGGCGGGGTTTATCCCCGCCGTTTTTCTTCAGCGCGTTCGTTTTCTGCAACTGTTGTAATGCTGCTGATGACATTCAGGATGTTCTGGAGTCCGCCGCAGAATAGTTCGAAACATATTGCCAGCGCAATGGCGATATCGGAATTGAGATACGTCAAGATAACCAGCATGCCAATAAGGATTGAGCCTGGCTGGTTGGGTGCTCCAAACGAGAGGAACATCACGATAGCGGCTATTACGGCGATGTTGAACCATGACACTTCGCAATTGGCAATGAAGATGTATATCGAAGCGAGCAGCATGAGAATGAAGCAGTTGCCATCAAGGCTGGTCTGCGCCAATATCGGCAGTTCCTTCCCGAGCCGTTCTCGAGAGATGCCCAGCTTCTCCGAGCAGTAGCGCATATTGTAGGGCACGGCGTCGATGACGGAGCCTATCACGTAGTTCTCCTTTACGAGCGGCCACGTCTTTCGTATGAACTCTCGTATCCGTATTCCTCGGAGTTTCAGCCTTAGGGCGTAGAGGGCGAGCAGGGGAATCGTACTTGCAAACGCGATAATGCCGATGAAGAGGATTTCCAGGAAATGCGAGATGCCATCCTTTGCCAGCAAGACTTCAAGGAACAGTAGGAAGCATGCCACGGGGAAGGCTTTCATGAGTATGTTGAGTATGCCGGAGAACAGGTTGTAGCAGGCGTCGATTGCCCTTTTCAGCAAATCGAAGTCCTTGCCTATTGAATTCAGCGCACCCACGATGAGGAGCGCTACAAAGATCATCGGAATGGGGGAGATGGTTTCGAAGGGCTCGATGATGCTCGACGGTATTATCTGGTCCACCGCTGAAGCGAGCGACCAATTGGCGAACCCTATGTCGACTCGCTCTGTTATGCCGCTGGACGATAGGGCCCACTGGGCAAATACGAAGCCCATGATGAGAGCTAGAGCGACTACGCTGACGGACGAAGATATCGCGTTGATGAACAGCCTGCGCGAGGACGAATTGCGTTCGGCAACGATGAACGAATCCGTTACGTTCTTGAGCAGCGAGAAGAGCGTTACTGGTGCGCCTATCATAAGCACGGCGTTGGTGAACAGCTTTTCCAGGGGTGATACCCATTCGCTTGCCATCGTGCGCAGCTCAGCTTCATCGACGGTGAATTCGAGCACGATACCCACTATTACTGCTGCGATGACGGCGATGAGGTTTGGAAGGATGATGCTCCAGAAGCTTCTGCCTACTGAAATGGTGATGACGTTTTCGCCGTTTTCATACGAGCAGGAAAACTTGTCTGAAAAGGCATCGATGATTTTCGCCTGGGAATCCGCTGACGCGTTTTCGTCGGGAAGCAGGAATCGCTTACCCGCGAATTTTATTGTGATATCTGTGCCGCCTAGCGAGACGATGCTACTAATTTCGAGTGGTGCTTCGCTGTCGTCAACGTGCGACGCGGCATGAAGGAGGAGCGCCCTGAAGAGGGCCATCCATTCATGTTTGCTGCAGGCGGAGATACGGCGCCCCGTAAGGGACCTTTCTGCGAAATCGCTTGCTTGCGAGAGGCCATTTTCATCCGCTGTTACCTGTACTGTTTCTGTCTTAGCCATGGGGTATGCTCCAGAAAACTGACGTGACCGTCTTTTTACAAGGCTTGCCGCGGCAAATGCCATGCGCTTTATATCATTATAATATCGTTACACGCTGAATACGGGATATTTGAGGTCATCTGGGGTTGATATGGAATACAGAAAGTTTGGCGACGCCTACTATGTACGACTTGATCGGGATGACGAGATAATCTCGTCGATTCTTGAAATATGCAAGGCCGAGCATATTGCCTCGGCTACGTTCAGCGGTATCGGCGGCTGCAAGGAAGCCCAGATCCAGACCTTTGTGCCCGAATTGGGTGCGTTCGAAACTCAGGTTTATTCTGGCATGCTCGAGCTTGTGTCGCTTATGGGTAATGTTATTTCGGGTGATGAAGGCGAACTGATTAGCCACGCTCATGCCTCGTTCGCATACAAGGACGGAGACGAGCATTGCCTAGCGGCGGGGCACGTCAAGTTCATAACCGTTCTCTATACCGCAGAGATTGAGCTACGGCCCGTTGTTGGGGGCGTTATTAGGAAGAAGTTCGATCCGGAAACCGGCACAGGTTTTTGGGAGTTTCAAGGCTAAGCACGTCTGACCCAGCGCACCCATGCAGAAGATGCTTTGTGCGCCGAGTATGATTTTAGCGCTCACAAAAATGGTGGCACTTCCAAAGTGTGAACATATGAAGGAGGGGAGTGCTGGGTTCGAGTCCCCGTTATACGGTATGAAAAAAGCTCCCAACGGGGGAGCTATATAATTCAGATGGTGGACCGTCGGGGACTCGAACCCCGGACCTTGGGATTAAGAGTCCCCTGCTCTACCAACTAAGCTAACGGTCCATGTTCATATGTCTTTTGCCCTTCGAAAAGCGGCGAACGCTATTTTAGGACAACCGCTCTTGCTTTGCAAGAACTTTTTTAAAAAGTTTTGCGCTGGGGTGGATAGAGAGATTCGAACTCTCGACCTCCAGAGCCACAATCTGGCGCCCTAACCAACTAGGCCATATCCACCGTGCGCAAGTGGATAGTATAGCGGCCGATGAGGTAGGGGGCAACAGGCAATTTTCTCATCACGAATCATGCACAACTCGGCACGTTCTCACTGTAAAACAGCCTGTAAGGTGCTTGGTGATCACGGGATGCGTCCGTGGGGGTGCCGTTATCCAGATTGATTCCACTCCGGTAGCACATGAGATGTCCTTGCGAGTTCCTGCCTATGTTGACGGGGAGCGTATGCGCCACATATCCCAAGCTCATGTTCTTGTAGATTGATTAGCTCCCTTCTCTATATACAGGGGTACGTTGTCCAAATACGGCCTCGGAAAATGTGAAGATGAATCCACAAAAAAGGGGGTTGTCAAAGGGTTTGGTTCGCGTATAATCCTTTCTTGCGCGTTGCAAGTGAGCAACAAGCAAGATTCCTCGGTAGCTCAACGGCAGAGCATCCGGCTGTTAACCGGAGGGTTGTAGGTTCGAATCCTACCCGGGGAGCCATTTGTTTTTACGGCCATTTTTTGGCTCTTACATATCGGGCGTTTGGCGCAGCGGGAGCGCGACTCCTTCACACGGAGTAGGTCACAGGTTCAATCCCTGTAACGCCCACCATCAAATCACCAGGTCAGATATCTTTTTTGGCCTGGTTTTTTATTTCTCGGAAATCGTCGAAATGCCTCCAGTACGTAATAAATACGTAATAGACGAACGATGGTGAGGAGATAATACGCATTGGGTCGACCATGCGCGGATGGCATGCGGCCAATTGCGCTATACTACGTGTTCACGGGCCTGTAGCTCAATGGTGGAGCAGGGGACTCATAATCCTTTGGTTGTCGGTTCGAGCCCGGCCGGGCCCACCACTTAGATTTTCATCGGGTCAGTCGAATTTCGGCTGGCCCTTTTTAGTGTGTAAAGGTAACTGTATCTGCGATGATCATTCAGCTTGAACATATTTCCAAATCGTTTGGCGCGCGTACGCTCTTTTCCGATGTCACCTTCAAGCTTGAAGCCTACGATCGCCTTGCGCTCGTAGGCCCAAACGGCGCTGGCAAAACAACGCTGCTCAATATCATTACGGGTAATGAAGAGCCTGATGAAGGGCGTGTGCTGTATGCAAAGGGCGCATCGGTTGGCTATCTTGAGCAGGAAGCCATCGAAATGGGGGACCGCCCCCTGTTCGACGAGGTGATTTCCTCGCAGAAGGAGATCCTGGAAGCCGAGGAGCGCCTACGTGCCCTGGAGGACAACCTGGGTGATAACCCCACGGAAAAGGAGCTTGCCGCCGCTGGACGTGCGCGTGATGCGTATGAGGCCATGGGTGGCTACCTGCTCGAGTCGAAGGTGCGCAGCGTCCTGTTTGGCCTGGGCTTTGGCGAAGAGGATATGAAGAAGCGCACGGTCGACTATTCGGGTGGTTGGCAGATGCGCATTGCGTTGGCGAAGCTTCTCGTGCGTAACCCCGATGTGCTCATGCTCGACGAGCCAACTAACCACCTTGATCTTGAAAGCGTTACCTGGCTCGAGGGTTTCTTGCGCGGTTATAGCGGTACGGTCATCGTGGTTAGCCACGACCGCGCGTTCATGGACAATATGGTTGACCGCGTCGCGGAAATCGACAATGGGCATGTGAACTTCTATAAGGGCAACTACTCGGCCTACCTGAAGCAGCGCGAGGAGCGTATTGAACTGCTTCGCCAGCAGGCCGAACGGCAGCAAGCTGAAATTGCCCACATGGAGGCGTTCATCGAACGATTCCGCTACAAGGCCACGAAGGCCAAGCAGGTGCAGGATAGGGTGCGCAAGCTCGAAAAGATTGAGCGCATCGTGGTGCCTGAAGAGCGCAAGACGGTTCACTTCAACTTTGTCCAGCCGCCTCGTACCGGCGATATGGTCGTCAACCTCACGGGCGTTTCCAAGGCCTTTGGCGAGCACGTTGTCTACGATAAGCTCGACCTTTCGGTGTATCGCGGCCAGAAGATCGCACTCGTGGGCCCCAATGGTGCCGGTAAGTCCACGCTTCTGAAGATGATTGCGGGCGTTCTCGACCCTGATGCTGGCAGCATTCAGTATGGCGTGCACGTAGACAAAACCTACTACGCCCAGCATCAGCTCGAAGAGCTGCATGAAGGGAATACCGTGTTCGAAGAACTCGATCGCGTTGCACCTGGTTGGACTATTTCGCAGGTGAGGACGCTGCTGGGTGCCTTCTTGTTCCAGGGTGATGCCGTCGAGAAGCGCGTGGGCGTGCTTTCTGGTGGTGAGAAGAGCCGTCTGGCGCTGGCTAAGATGCTCGTTTCGCCCAAGCCGCTGCTCTGCCTCGACGAGCCTACGAACCACCTCGATATTCAGAGTGCTGACGTTTTGGAGCAGGCTCTTGCTGCGTTCGAGGGGACCATCATCCTTATTACGCACGATAGGCATCTCATTCGTGGCGTTGCGAATCGCATTATCGAGATTACGCCTGGTAACGTTACCGTCTACGATGGCGATTACGATTATTACCTGTTCAAGAGCGGGCAGGAAGATTCGGCTTCCATTACGGGCGGCCGTGACGAGGCATCGGCCACTTCGAAGTCTGGCCTTGCGAGCAGTCATGCGGCAACACGCGCTCAGGCTGCCAAGAAGGAGGCTTCTTCGGGCATTACCGTGAATCGCCATCCCCGTGGGGAGCGTCCCGTAAAGGATGCGTCTGCTTCTCTTACGGCGCCGAAGGGCAGTGCGCCTAAGTCGAAGGAGCAGAAGCGCCGCGAGGCTGAAGCTCGTAACAGGGCCTATGCTGCGCTCAAGAACCATCGCAAGCGCATCGCGCAACTCGATAAGCAGATGGAAGCGGACAATACGCGCCTTGCGGAGATCTTGGAGCTGCTGGCAGATCCCGATTTCTATACGAACGAGGATGCGTCGAGCGATGTCATTGCCGAACATGCCAGCATCAAGAAGCGCTTGGCCGCTGCGGAAGAGGAGTGGTTCATTCTCAATGAGGAGCTTGAAGCGGAAATGGCTCGTCAGCGGGAGGCTTCCGAAAAGTAGGCGCAATGCCTGCCGATGACCGATTCGATGCGGAGCGTGCGGATGAATTTTCGTGTTTTCATTTCGGCTTACGCGCCTGCGGTATACTAGGACACCTATGAGTACAGACATGTTTGCATACTACGCTTGTTCGATTCTGGCATTCGTGCCGGCCATCGTGCTTCACGAGGTCGCACACGGTTTTGCCGCCTACAAGCTGGGCGACCCGACGGCGAAGAACGCGGGCCGTCTCTCGGTGAATCCCCTTCGCCATATCGATCCTTTTGGCACGGTGCTGCTGCCTGCCATTCTTATGCTGGCCAATGCGCCCGTGTTCGGCTACGCAAAGCCCGTGCCGTACAATCCGCGTTACTTCAAGGACAAGCGCAAGGGCGACTTGATCGTTGGCCTTGCGGGCCCTGCCGCCAATTTGCTCATGGCCCTTGTGGGCGCCATGGTTGCATGGCTCCTGTATCCGCTTGCCACTACCAGCTTGGTGAATAGCAATGAACTCTTTGCATACTTTTACCTGCTGTTCTTGCCGTATTTCACGCTTATCAACCTGTATCTGATGTTCTTCAACCTGCTGCCCATTCCTCCGCTAGATGGATCGAGCATTTTCGCGTTCATCCTGCCGGAGAAATACTTGCGTCAGTATTACGCGGTGCAGCAATACGCCATGCCCGTTTTGCTGATTCTGCTCTTCATTGTTCCGTATTTCAGCCCCATTAATCCGATTTCGGTGTATATGAACGCTACTGCGGGCAATGTCGCTAATTTGTTGTTCCCGTTCCGTATCTCGTAGTAATAAGTAAGTAAGGATTAGGTCATGTCGGAAGAAATCTGCGCTGACAACCAAGACAACAGCACGCTCGTGGTTCCCAAGGAGCGCATCATTCTTACGGGAGACCGTCCCACGGGGCGTCTCCACGTTGGTCATTTCGTAGGGTCGCTTCGTGAGCGTGTCCGTTTGCAGAACTCGGGCGAATTCGACCGCATCTTCATCATGATCGCGGATGCGCAGGCGCTTACCGACAACGCCGATAACCCCGAGAAGGTTCGTCAGAACATCATCGAGGTTGCGCTCGACTACCTGTCTTGCGGCATCGACCCCGCCAAGACCACCATCTTCATTCAGTCGCAGATCCCCGAGCTCTTCGAGCTTACGGCGTATTACATGAACCTCGTTACGGTGGCGCGCGTGCAGCGTAACCCCACGGTGAAGAGCGAAATCCAGATGCGTGGCTTCAACGCCGACATCCCCGTTGGCTTCTTCACGTATCCCATTAGTCAGGCATCGGACATCACCGCATTCAAGGCCACTACGGTTCCCGTGGGCGAGGACCAGCTTCCCATGCTCGAGCAGACGCGCGAGATCGTTCGTTCGTTCAATCGTACGTATGCTCCCGTTCTCGTGGAGCCCGAAGCGCTCATTCCCCAGGGCGAGGCTGCGAAGCGCCTGCCTGGCATCGATGGCAAGGCGAAGATGAGCAAGTCGCTGGGCAATGGCATCTATCTGTCGGATACGCCCGAGGAAGTTGCCAAGAAGATCAAGAGCATGTACACCGATCCTGGTCACCTGAAGGTTTCCGATCCGGGCAAGATCGAAGGCAATGCGGTGTTCACCTATCTCGATGCCTTCAGCACCAACGAGCATTTTGCGGAATACTGGCCCGAGTACGCCAATCTCGACGAACTGAAGGCGCACTATCAGCGTGGTGGCCTGGGCGATGTGAAGTGCAAGAAGTTCTTGAACCGCGTCCTGGAAGATACGCTTGCGCCCATCCGCGAGCGTCGTCACGAGCTCGAGGCCGACATTCCCGCTGTGTATGACATTCTGGCTGCTGGTTGCGAAACTGCACGTGCTGCCGCTGCCGAAACGCTGCATGAGGTGAAGGATGCCATGCGCATCAACTACTTCTCTGACGTTGCTCTTATGGAAGAGCAGGCACTGCGCTATCGTCGCGTGGAAGACTAGCCCGCGGTAGATGTCGTATCGCGTTCGCACAGAGAGCTTTGAGGGCCCGTTCGACCTTCTGCTGTATCTGGTTAGCCGCCAGAGAGTAGACATCGGTGCCATCTCCATTACGGAGATTGCCGATCAGTACCTCGACGAAGTTTCGCATATGGAAAACGTGGACTTGGATGTCGCGAGTGACTTTCTGCTCGTGGCATCCACGTTGCTCGAGATCAAGGCTGCAGCCCTGCTTCCCAAGCCCAAGGACAACCTCGTGGAGGAATACGAGGAGATTGGCCCCATGGAAGCGCGCGACATGCTGGTGAAGCGCCTACTTGCATATACTCAGTTCAAGAATGCGGCTGCCGAACTTTCCGCGCGATACGATTCAGAGCTTCGCTTGCATCGTCGTAGTGCGGGCCCCGACGAGAGCCTGCTTACGCTTATGCCCGACTACCTGGAAGACGTGACGCTCGATTCGCTTGCGTACCTCTGCGCTCAGGTCATGGGCCATCGCGATCCGTTCTTGCTCGAAAGCGAGCACATTGCGGCGAAGCCCATTCCCGTGGAAGTTCATGTGCGCGCCATTCATACCCGCATTCGCAATCAGAAGCACGCCCGCTTTAGCGATTTGCTTACGAGTCGTGCGAGCAAGCCCGTTATCGTCGTCACGTTCCTGGCCATTTTGGAGCTGTATAAGCGCGGCATGGTGACGGTTCGCCAGTCCGAGGCATTCGGCGACATCGACATTGACTTTATCGAGGGCTCTGGCGAGCTCTTCCTCGAGGGCGAAGGCGCCCTCACCAGCGTTCAGGAGGCGTAGCATGTTCGAAGGCTTGAGCGAGAACCAGCTGACCAGCGCCATTCAGGCGATGCTATTCGTGACGGACGGTCCCGTTTCTACTATTACCATGGCCGACATGCTTCAGGTGGAACCTTCCGTTGTGGAATCGGCCTGCGTCGAGCTGCGTGCGCGTCTGCTCGAAGACGAAGAGGGCATTCAGCTTACCGAGGTTGCAGGTGGCTGGCGTTTGTGCACACATCCTGCCTTTCACGAGCTGCTCGAGGCCTATGTCCTCTCGTGGGATACGCGCAAGCTTTCGCAGGCTGCCTTGGAGGTTCTTGCGGTCGTTGCCTATTCCCAGCCCGTCACGCGTGCCGGCGTTGCCGACGTTCGTGGCGTCAATTCCGATAGTTCGCTGAACTCCCTGATGGAAAAGGGGCTTGTGAGGGAAGTCGGTACGTCGGATGCTCCGGGTAATCCGACGCTCTATGGAACGACGCCCGCTTTCCTGGAGAAGTTCGGCCTTCGTTCCCTGAAGGATCTTCCCGACATCACCGAGTTTGCCCCCGACGACGAGACGCGCGATTTCATTCGCACGCGCCTTTCCGCCACGCGTGGTTATATTCCGCCCGTTCGCGAGACTGAGGCGCTTGACGAGCCAGCGGTCGAGCAGGAGTCTATCGATGATGTCGAGCCTGGTCAGCAGCAGAGCATGGATGATGCGATGCGCCAGATGATGGCGGGTGCCCTGGCGGAAGCCGCGGGCGCCGTCGAGAAGATCGATTTTGACGACCTGGAATTCGAGGAGTAAGCGTGTCTGACATTCGCGATATTGGCTGGGAGGAGCGCATCGAGGGGCATGCATTCCCCATGCGCTTGCAGAAGTACCTCGCCCGGGCCGGCGTTGCTAGCCGCCGTGGCTCCGAAAGCCTTATCACCGCCGGTCGCGTAGAGGTTAACGGTATCGTTGTCACCGAGCTTGGCAGCAAGGTCGACCCTCTGGAAGATGAAGTGGCCGTCGATGGGGTAGTGGTCGTTTGGGGTTCTTCCCATGTGGTGCTGGCCTTGAACAAGCCCTCGGGCATCATCACCACCATGAAGGACTATCGCGGGCGCCGTTGCGTTGCGGATATCATGCCCTGCGATGAGTATCCCGGGTTGTATCCCATTGGCCGCTTGGACAAGGACACGACGGGTCTTTTGCTCTTCACCACTGATGGCGAACTGGGGAATGGCCTGTTGCATCCCAGTCATCACGTGACCAAGGTATACCATGCTACGGTGACTGGCATCATGACCGAAGCCGAGGCCCAGCAGCTTCGCGAGGGCGTTTTGCTCGAGGATGGCATGACGGCTCCGGCTGAAATTTCCGTCATCTCTAAGTCGCGCAATCGATGCGTGGTGGAGCTTGCCATTCACGAGGGTCGAAAGCATCAGGTGAAGCGTATGTGCAAGGCGGTGGGGCATCCCGTCGAGCATCTCGACCGCGTTTCTTTTGGCCCCATCGAAACGGGATCGCTTAAGCAGGGCGTTTGGCGTAAGCTCGACGATGAAGAGACCGCGGCTTTATATCGAGCCGCCGGTCTTGCGTGATAGTATTACGTTCTGAATTTCGGACCTCTGATGAATGCGGGGTTGCGGGTGGATACCAGCAGATACAAGAATATCGCCGTGGTTGGACTTGGGCTCATTGGCGCATCCTGCGCCGCTCGGATTCGCCAGTTTGACGAATCCATACGCGTATTTGGCGTCGATACCGATGAAGTCACCCTTGTGAAGGCCGTGCAGAATGGATGGGTTACGGGTGCTTCGCTTCCCGATGGCGAGGCGTTTGAGTCCTTCGTTCGCAACGAGTGCGAGCTGGTCATTCTGGCTACGCCCGCAACGGCTGCACGCGCCTATTTCGAGCAGCTTGTATCGTGGGGCTATTCTGGCATCATTACCGATACCGCATCCACCAAGGCTCGCATTTGCTCCGATGCCGCTGACGTTCTCCCCGATATCAGTCGCTTCATTCCCGGTCATCCCATGGCGGGCTCCGAGGTGAATGGCATCGAGGGTGCGCGCGTCGACTTGTTCGAAGGCGCACATTGGATTGTCTGCCCTAATGAGGACACTCCTGCCGATGATTACCTGGCACTCCACGAGCTGCTTACGGGCATGGGCGCGCGTGTCATCTCGCTTCCCCGTGAAGACCATGATCGAGCTATTGCCATCGTGAGCCACGTACCTCATTTTGTGGCGTCCTCCCTGGTGGAGCTTGCTGCCAATCATGCCGACGATCAAAAGGCCCTGTTCCGCCTGTGTGCGGGTGGCTTCAAGGATTCCACGCGCATTGCCGCGGGCTCGCCCGAACTGTGGGCGGGAATCGCCTTCGACAATAAGAAGGCCTTGCATGATGGCTTGGTGGAGATGAGCCAGATTATCGCTCGGTTCATTGCCGCCCTGGAGCACGACGATCGTGCGGAGCTTACCGCCCTGCTCGATCATTCTGCGAAAATCCGCAGGTCAATACCGAAGAAATGGCTGCCTGACAGCGAAAACCTGCTTGAGGTTCGCATCCCCATGGAGAACCGCAAGGGCATGGTCGCCGAGGTGACCACCATTGCCAGCAAGGTCGGATGCAACATTCAGTCAATCGAAATCGACCATCTTACCTCAAGCGCTGCTGTTCTTGATATGATACTTACCGATGAGGGGGATATCGGGCGACTCTCCATTGAGCTTCTCAATGCCGGTTTCCGCGTATCCTTGCTTCCTTTGAGTGTGAAGGAGTAGGCCATGAGCGAGCAAACTACCGTTATCAATCCGCTGCCGGCCCCTTTGAATGGCAGCACCAGGGTTCCTGGTGATAAGTCCATCTCTCATCGCGCCGTGCTCTTTTCGGCTATGGCCGAAGGCACCTCGCGTGTTTCCGGCGTGCTCGATTCGGGCGATGTGAGGTCTTCCATTCGCGCCGTTCAGGCGTTGGGTGCCAAGGTTTCGCTTGAGAAGCAGGTCGACGGCAGCCTTTCTGGCGGCATTACCGGTTGGGGAGAGCGAGGTCCCATCCAGCCCGATGGCCCCATCGATTGCGGCAATTCCGGCACCACGGTTCGCCTGCTCATGGGCGTATTGGCCCCGTGGGATATCGAGGTTGAGCTTACGGGCGACGATTCCTTGCGCAAGCGCCCCATGCGCCGCATAACCGCGCCGCTCATGAAGATGGGGGCCCAGTTCAGCCCTGCTGGCAGAGAGACGCTGCCCATCACCATTCACGGCTCGCGTCCGCTGCGCGCCATCGAATACGACGCTCCCATGGCGTCTGCCCAGCTGAAGACTGCTGTCCTGCTTGCCGGCCTGGGCGCTACGGGCAAGACGATTCTGAACGAGCCCGCCATCTCGCGTAACCATACCGAGCTTATGCTTCCCGAGTACGGCGCCGTTACCACGGCAGCAGAACGCGTTGCCACGGTGAAGGGCCCCTGCACGCTGCGTTCGTGCGAGGTGAACGTTCCGGGCGACCCTTCGTCTGCCGCGTTTCTGGTGTGCGCCGCCCTGCTGAAGCCCGGTAGCGAGGTTCAGATCGAAAACGTCAGTCTCAATGCGGGGCGCATTGGCTTTACCCGCACGCTCGAGCGCATGGGTGCTAACGTTTCCATCGAGGGCTTGGGCACGTCCGGCAAAGAGCCTTATGGCATTATTTCCGCACGTTATACGCATGAACTCGTTGGTTGCGAGATTCCCGCCGACAAGATTGCCTCTGTCATCGACGAGATTCCCGTTCTTGCGTTGGTTGCCGCCCATGCTCGCGGCCTTACCGTTTTCCGCCAGGTGGGCGAGTTGCGCGTGAAGGAAGCCAACCGCCTGAAGGCCACCATCGACGGTCTCTCTCAGCTTGGCGTCGACGCCTGGGTTGAGGGCGACGACCTCTACATCGAGGGCCAGCCCGACCTGCAGGTGCCCGACGGCTTGGTCTTTAACTCCCATAAGGACCATCGCATGGCGATGACCTGGTCTCTTGTGGGCCTTTGCGGCGATAAGCCGGTTACCATCGTAGATTTTGACTCAATTAAGATTAGCTTCCCCACGTTCCTGGGAAGCCTGGAGGGGCTTGCCCGATGATTATTGCCATAGACGGACCTTCGGGTGCCGGTAAATCGACCGTTTCCAAGGCTGTTGCCAGGAAGCTTGGTTTCTCATGTCTCGATACCGGGGCCATGTATCGTTCCATCGCGTGGTTTGCCCTGCGCGAGGGCGTAGAGCTTTCCGATGCCGCAAGCCTGGGCGTCATTGCACGCGCCAAGGAGATTTCCTTTGGGCTTACGCCAGGTGACCCGCTTCCCAGCAAGGTCTACATTGACGGTATCGACGTTACCCGTGACATTCGCACGGCTCGCATTGACAAGGCCGTGAGCGCCGTTGCCGCGCACCCCAGCGTGCGAGAGGCGCTCGTTATGCAGCAGCAGCGCATTGGCGCCAACGGCAATTACGTCGTCGAGGGCCGAGATATTGGCACTGCTGTGTTCCCCCATGCCGAAGTGAAGGTCTTCCTTACGGCCAGCGACGAGCAGCGTGCGCTTAGGCGCCTGCGCCAGAACAAGAGGCGGGGCATTGGCTCTACCGATTACGAAGAAGTGCTTTCCGATATCAAGGCGCGCGACCGCTTTGATTCTTCCAGGGCTGCTTCTCCGCTCAAGCCCGCCGAAGACGCGGTGCTGCTCGATTCCAGCACGCTTTCCATCGACGAGGTCGTGGGCTCCATTTGCGATTTGGCTCAGGAAAAGGCGGTTATGTAATGAAGTTGTTCCTGACGCTCGAGGAAATGTGGGATCGTCCCCTGGGTGGAGAGGACCGTACGCACGAGATTCCGCATTGGTGCGGCAATATTTGCTACGTAATCGTGGGTCTGGTGCTGAAGATTGCGTTCCGCTTCAAGGTGCACGGAAGGGAAAACCTTCGTGCCGCCCGCGGCAAGCAGGGACTGTGCCTTTGCTCCACGCATACATCCTTCCTGGACGTAGCGTTTCTTTATGTTGCCGTACGTCCGAGTCAATGGGTGCGCTTCATGGCGCGCGATAGCTTGTTTACGGGCTCTCAGCTTGGCGCCCAGATTATCGCGCGCGTTGGGGCGTTTCCCGTTACTCGCGATTCCGCCGATCGTACGAGCGTGAAGCGCGCGACGCGCATGTTGCGTAACAAGGAAGTCGTGGGCATTTTCCCCGAGGGTACGCGTCGTGGTAAAAGCGAAAACACGCCTTCGTTGCATGCGGGTGCAGCACTCGTGGCGCGCATGGGAAAGGCACCCCTGGTGCCTACGGCCGTGCGGAATGTCGAGAAGATCAAGCGCAAGGGCGAACGCGTGCGCTTCCCCCGCGTTCACGTGCTCTTTGGTGAGCCCATCGACGTGAAATCGTTCGAATTCCTTCCCAAGGAGGATAGGCTCGAAGGCGCTGTGTGGTACGTGATGCGTGAGAGCTTCGCGCTCCAGCGCGACGTTCCCGCCGATCAGATTGATATGGTTGAGCTGTTTCCCGAGACGAAGGATTACAGCCAGGTCTTCGCCGAACATCCGATTCGGGGGTAGCCATGGAAGTCATTACCGCATCCTGTGCTGGCGCATGCTACGGCGTGAAACGTGCGCTACGCCTTGCAGAACGAGCTGCCGAATCGGGGCGTCCCACCCAGACGCTTGGCCCGCTTATTCATAATCCGCAGGTTGTCGACCGCCTGGCCGCCAAGGGCGTGGGCGTGGCCAATGCTCCTGCGGAAGTAAGCGGCGAATGCGTGATTATTCGAAGCCATGGCGTAACCCCGCAGGTTCGCCAGGATATCGAAGAGCGCGGCGTGAGCATCATCGATGCTACGTGTCCCCATGTGCTGCGTGCCCAGCGTGCCGCCAAGGAGCTTGCCGAAGAAGGCAGGACCGTCGTGGTGGTGGGCGAGAAGAGCCATCCCGAGGTAGAGGGCCTGCGTGCGTGGGCGGAATCCGTGAGCGATCGTGTGGTGGTTGCCAGCGACGCGAGCGAACTTCCCGCCGACCTGCATGGTCCCCTTGGCGTTGTCGTGCAGACGACGCAGCGTCGCGCCATGCTCGAAGACGTGCTTTCCAAACTTGATGCACGCGGCTTGGATTACGTGCTTGAAGACACTATTTGCAACGCCACGAGCACGCGTCAGAGCGCAGCCGAGGAACTGGCTTCCACGGTTGACGCCATGGTCGTAATTGGCGGACATAATTCCTCCAATACCACGCGTCTGTATGAGATTTGTTCGGCCATTTCCCCGCGCACGTTTCATATCGAGACGCCCGACGAGCTCAAGCGCGAGGATTTCGCTGGCTGCAAGCGCGTTGGCGTAACGGCCGGCGCGTCTACTCCCGATGACATCATTCAGGAAGTCGTACGCGTTCTCTCGGAAGAATTCGATGCCTAGGTCCGCTTCGACACCCGTAGCCTGGATTAAGGACGTCTTGCCTGGCTCTCCCGCAGATGATGCCGGGTTCACGCCGGGCTGCGGCTTGCTAGCCGTTGACGGGCATCCCATCCGTGATGCCATCGACTGGCGCTGGTATACCGACGATTACGAGATCGAGCTTACGTATGTCGATGCCGATGGCGATACGGGTACGGTCGTGCTGGAGCGCGAGGAGGGCGAGACGTGGGGCTTCGATTTTACGAAGGCCATCTTCGACGACCTCATGCTCTGCCGTAACGCCTGCAAGTTCTGCTTCATGCGCCAGCTTCCCGAAGATGCGCGTGATACGCTTACGCTGCGTGACGATGATTATCGCCTGAGCTTCCTGCAAGGTACGTTCGTCACGTTCACCAATATTGGCCCCGAAGACGAAGAGCGCATCATCGAGCAGTTCATCTCTCCGCTGCGTTTTTCCCTTCACGCTATCACGCCCGAGGTCAGGCGCGACGTTATTGGCAAGCATGCCCCGCGTGGCATCGAGGTTGCAGAGCATCTTCTGGAAGCCGGCATTCAGGTGCATGCTCAGATCGTGCTCATGCCTGGCGTGAACGATGGGGAAGAGCTGCGTCGTACGCTCGAGTGGGCGTATGCGCACCCGGGAATTCTTTCCGTTGGCATCGTTCCCCTTGGGTTTACGAAGCACCAGACGTCGTTTGAGTTCAGCTTCAACGACCGGGGCATGGCGCAGCAAGTCATCGATTGCATTGAACCGTTCCAGCTCCGCGCCATGGAAGAGCGCAGCGATGCTTGGGTGTTCTGTTCCGATGAGTTCTATCGCAATGCCCATCCCGATGATTTGCTCGACTATCTTCCTCCTGCGGAGTTTTATGGCGGGTTCGATTTGTTCGAAGATGGCATCGGGATCGTTCGCTCGTTCGTGGACGACTGGAATGCCTGCCCCGATGCGCAACTTGCCTGCGCCCAGGCCATACGGGAATCGGGCAAGCGCGTTCTGTTCGTATGCGGATGCGCCCAGCGCGAGTTCTTCACGCCGCTTATTGAGAAGAGCCCACTTGCTGGCTTGCTTGTGCCGTTCTACGTGAAGAACGAGTACTTTGGCGGCAACGTCGACGTTACGGGCCTGCTTTGCGGATGCGATATCTCAGCCGCCCTGGCAACCGTCTCCTCGGAAGACGATTACGCCTTCGCGGCGCTTCCCAAGGTCATTTTGAATGCCGACGGAGTCACGCTTGATGATATGACCGTGAGCGATATGGAGGGCGCCTCAGGCCTGCATATTCATGTGGTATCCTGCGTAGCATCGGAATTTCTTCCCCAGATCGCCCAGATGTGCGGCAGTTCCGCGCGGCGATAGTGGGGTTTCTCGCAAGCGCTTCCAAGCGAAAGGCGGAATAATGGCGAAGCATCTGGTGGCCGTGGTCGGCCGTCCGAATGTCGGTAAATCCACATTCGTCAATCGTATTGCTCAAGCGGATGACGCTATCGTTCATTCCATGCGCGGCGTTACGCGCGATCGTTCCTATCACGAAGCCGATTGGAATGGCGAAAGCTTTACGCTCATCGATACGGGTGGCATTGAAATGGGTGACGAAGACGCATTTCAGACGTCCATTCGCAATCAGGCTTTCACGGCTGCTAACGAATGCGATGTCATTCTCTTCGTGGTCGATGGCAAGACGGGGATCAATGCCGACGACGAGGAGGTGGCGCGTAGCCTGCGCAAGGCGAATGTGCCCGTGCTCTTGGTCGTGAACAAGATCGACGACCCCAACAATCTCGATTCCATCTACGAGTTCTACAACCTTGGCCTGGGTGATCCTTGGCCGGTTTCCGCGCTGCATGGCACGGGTACGGGCGACTTGCTCGACGAGACGGTGAAGCTCCTGCGCGAGGCGCCCGAGCGCTTCGACCCGAACGCGGAAGACGCCATCAACGTTGCCATTATTGGCCGTCCGAATGCGGGCAAGTCCTCCATTACCAACATGCTGTCCCAGAACGATCGCTCTATCGTGAGCGACGTTGCGGGCACTACGCGTGATGCCATCGACACGGTCGTTCATCACGAGGGGAAGGCGTATCGCCTGGTCGATACGGCTGGTTTGCGTCGCAAGAGCCAGATTGACGAAGACGTGGAGTATTACGGCTTCGTGCGCTCCATGCGCGCCATCGACCGCGCCCAGGTCGTGCTTCTCATGGTAGATGGCACGCTTGGCCTTACCGATCAGGATCAGCGCATTGCCGGTTTCGCCGCCGAGCGCGGATGCGCCATGGTTATCGTGTTGAACAAATGGGACATCGTGGAAGGTGCCGAGGCGAAGGAACGCGTGCGCGACCAGGTGGCGGAACGCCTGCAGTTCGTTTCGTACGCTCCCGTTATCGCCGTTTCGGCGCTTACGGGCAAGAACACGCATCGCATTTGGGAAATGATCGACAAGGCGTATGCGGGATACAACGCCCGCGTTTCCACGAGCGCTCTCAATAACTGGCTTGCCGAGATTCGCGATTTTGGTCATAGCATCTCGCAGGGTAAGAAGCTCCTGAAGTTGAAGTACGCCACTCAGACGGCTACGTGCCCGCCTCAGATCACGTTCTTCGCAAACCATCCCGAAATCGTTACCGACAATTACGAACGCTATCTCGAGGGCCGTTTGCGCCGCAGCTTCGAATTCACCGGTACGCCCATTCGCATCAAGTTCAAACGGAAGGATTAACCCTTGCAGTCGCCCATCGTACTCATTGTCGTACTGGCCATTTCGTTTCTGCTTGGTTCGCTTCCCAGCGGTGTCATCATCGGCAAATGCATATATCACGTTGATATTCGCGAGGTTGGCTCGGGCAATATCGGCACTACGAACGCCATTCGCGCATTTGGCAAGAAGGGCGGTTATCTGGTCTTCCTGATGGACTTTGGCAAGGGCCTGCTTGCTGGGTTGCTTGCCATGCTCATCACGTCGGCTTTTGCCTCCGCCGAGGGTATGTTTACCACGGGTGACGCCATGGCCATGGCGCTTGCCGGCGGATGCCTGGGCCACGTGTTTTCGCCTTGGCTTGGGTTCCATGGTGGTAAGGGCATTGCCGTGTCCGTTGGCGCCCTCTTTTTTGTCTTCGGCCCCGTTCCCGCCCTAATCGAACTCGCTTCGTTCATCGTGGTCGTGGTGCTAACCAAGTATATTTCCGCGGGCTCCATCACGGCTGCGGTGCTCTGCCCGTTCATGTCGTTCTACGTGTTCTGGGGCGATTGGTTCGCCGCCATCGTTTGCGCGCTCGTGGGCATCCTGGTGGTGTGGGCGCATCGTGCGAACATCTCCCGCTTGCGTGCGGGTACTGAAAACCGCATTGGCAGCTCTAAAAGGGGGTAGTCTCTGTATGAAAATCGGCGTCATCGGTGCAGGTTCCTGGGGTACTGCCATTGCCCAGATGCTTGGGAGCAATGGCCAGAACGTGAACATTTGGGCTCGCAGGCCCGAAGTCGTCTCTTCCATTAATTGCGATCACGTGAACCCACGTTATTTCAGCGATGTTGAGCTCTCGCACAACATCGTTGCTACCGTTGGGTATCGCGATTGCCTGTACAACGCCGACGCCGTTGCCGTTGTCACGCCTTCGAAGCTGTTGCGTGGCGTAGCTCGTGCGCTTGCTCCCATTGCAAGCGATACGCTCCCCATCGTCATCTGCAGCAAGGGCGTGGAAGCCGAAAGCGGTTTGCTTCCCGTGCAGATCTTCGAGCAGGAGATGGGCAACCCTGATCGCTTTGCCGTGCTCTCGGGGCCCAATCATGCCGAGGAAGTCATTCAGGGCATGCCGGCTGCTACGGTCATCGCATCCAAGTCGCCCGAAGTGGCCGCGTTCCTGCAGCAAGCGTTTGCGAGCGACCATTTCCGCACCTACACGTGTTCCGACGTCGTGGGCGTTGAGATTTGCGCTGCCTGCAAGAACGTGATTGCGTTGGCGGTGGGCATGTCATTTGGCCTTGGATACGGGGACAATACTGCTTCGCTGCTCATGACGCGCGGTCTGGCGGAGATGAGCCGTCTGGTGAATGCCCTTGGTGGTGAGGCCATCACGTGTATGGGCCTTGCCGGTACGGGCGACCTAATTGCCACGTGCACTTCCCAGCACTCGCGTAACCGCCGCTTCGGCGAGATGGTGGCGCGCGGTGGCACGCTCGAGGAGTTTACCAACGAAACGCACATGGTCGTTGAAGGTGCGTACGCATGCCAGACGCTCCTTCCGCTGGCGAAGAAGGCCGGTGTGGAAATGCCCATAACCGAAGCCGTACGCCAGGTAATTTGGGAAGGCGCCGACCCTCGTGTTGAGGGGTTGTCTCTGAGCGATCGTCCTCTCAAGCAAGAGTTCTACGGCTTGGGCTAGCCTCCATGCTCAGGCAAACGCATTTCGCATACAACACGCCCCTGGGGCATCTCACACTTTCGTCGAATGGCGAAGCCATAACCGGTCTTGCCTTTGGCGCGGTAGAGCTCGATGGGGAAGAGGCCCCCACCTTGCTTACGAACAGGGCGGCTAACGAGCTCCAGGAGTACTTTGCCGGCAAGCGCCAGGCGTTCACCGTACCTCTTAGCGTTTCCGGATCGGCATTCCAGGAATCCGTTTGGCATGCCATTGCGCGTATTCCATATGGGCAGACTAGATCGTATTCCGATATCGCCGCATCGGCGGGGAGTCCGGGCGCGTATCGCGCATGTGGCATGGCCGCGAATGCCAACCCCATACCCATTTTCATTCCGTGCCACCGCGTTATTGGCGCCAACGGGAAGCTCGTTGGATATGCGGGAGGCATGGATATCAAGGAATTCCTGCTCAATTTGGAAAGAGATTATGCCTAGTTAATTCCTGGGGGTTACAATCGGGTGGCTTTGAGGAACTACTTGCTGTAATCGAAAGGTCTGGCATGTTCGAAACGGTCCGCGTATCGCCTTCAATTTTGTCCTCCGATTTCATGAACCTTCAGTCAGAGATTGCTTCCATCGAGGCAGGTGGTGCGGATTGGGTTCATGTTGACGTCATGGATGGCCATTTCGTTCCGAATCTCACCATCGGTGTACCTGTTGCGCAGCAGCTCGCGCGCATTACGTCTATGCCGCTCGACGTGCATCTCATGATTTCGAATCCACTTGTCCAGCTTCCCTGGTTCCTTGCTTCGCAGCCGTATATGGTCACCATTCACTGGGAAGCGCTCGACCCCGCATGTCCGAATGACGAAGCCAGGAAGGCCGTCGAGCTCATTCACGAGGCTGGCTCGAAGGCCGCAATCGCGTTGAAGCCCGACACCGATGTTTCCGTTCTTGCCCAAACCATTGGTCTTTGGGATATGGTCCTGGTCATGAGCGTGTTCCCGGGCTTTTCCGGGCAGTCGTTCATCGAGGAAACGCCCAATCGCATCCGTCAGGTCGTTCAGCTTGCAAAGGAAGCGGGCGCATCTCCGCTCATCCAGGTGGATGGTGGCATCAATCCCACCACGGCCGCTCTCGTTGGCGCAGCGGGTGCTGATGTCATGGTTGCTGGCAATGGCGTCTTTAAGGCGGCCGATCGCGCCGCCGCCATCGAATCTATTCGTCTTTCTGCTGGTAACGCACGTTAGGAGCACGAAATGGATCGCGTGTATTTCGACTGGGCGGCCACGACGCCGTTGTGCCAGGAAGCGCAGCAGGCAATGGAACCGTATATGCAGGCGGGCATGGGCAACATCGCCGTTGGAGCGAATGCGAACTCCCTTCATTCCGAAGGTCGTGCGGCGTTTGCCGCGCTCGAGCAAGCACGTGCTGACGTTGCCCGTTGCATTGACGCGCGTCCCGATGAAATCATCTTCATGAGTGGCGCTACCGAGTCCGATAACATGGCTCTTTTGGGGATATCGCATGTCGCCTTCGGGGAACTCAAAAAGAGCGGCCGTTCCAGCGTGAGAGGGCATGTTGTCGTATCGGCAATCGAGCACGATGCCGTTTTCAAGACGGCGCGTATGCTCGAACGCATAGGCGTTGACGTTTCGTACCTGCAGCCCGATGCCAACGGCTTTGTTGCGCCCGAGGATCTCAAGAAGGTTTTGCGGCCCGATACCTTCCTCGTTTCCGTTATGCTCGCGAATAACGAAATCGGATCGATTCAGCCTATTGCCGAGCTTGCAAATGTGGCGCATGGGGCGGGCGCACTATTTCATACCGATGCTACGCAGGCTTTGGCGAAGATGCCCGTCTCGGTGCGCGATTTGGGCGTGGATGCCATGAGCTTTTCCTCTCATAAAATTTGCGGCCCGAAGGGCGTAGGTGCACTTTTCCTGCGCCATGGCGTTTCGTGCGACCCTCTCATTTTGGGTGGCGGTCAGGAATCGGGCATGCGCAGTGGCACTCAGAATGTCGCTGGCGTGGTAGGCTTCGCCGCTGCAATGAAGAGGTTCTGCGGTGATTCCGATGCGATTGCCGCAGAGGCGGCAAGGCAGCGTGCGTTGCGTGATTCCCTGTACGAAGGACTTTTGAAGTATCCCCAGGTAGTCAAGACGGTTGATTGCAACGAGGGCGATGCAAACTATCTACCCAACATCGTTAACGTCTGCGTGCGTGGTTTGGAAAGCGAAACGCTCATTCTTCGTTTCGATAGGGAAGGCGTTTCCCTTTCGGGTGGTTCGGCGTGCAGCTCGCATTCCCTCGAGCCCAGTCGCGTCCTGAAGACCATTGGCATCGAGCGAGATCTTGCCCTTTGCAGCCTTCGTTTCAGCTTTGGCGCATTTACGACCGCCCAGGATGTGCAATATGTCCTCCAGACGTTTGATCGCGTGGTGAATTGGAATAAGCGCTAAAATGGTACGTGCATTTTAGGGGTTGATCCAATGGTCAATAGCACGAAGAGTTCTACCAACGGCGCCCATGATTTGGCGCCCGTTCATGCCGAGACGCTAAGCGTGCCCGGTACTGGTTCCTTTACGGTTGGCGACATCGAGCGCGCCCTGCTTTCGCTCTTTCCGAAAAACCAGGCGGAATCCTGGGACAAGATGGGCCTGCTTGTGGGAGACCCTTCCGTTCGGGTAACGAATGTGGGCATTGCTCTCGACCCCACGCTTTCCGCGGTACGCCAGGCTCATCGTATGGGGTGCCAGCTTCTGCTTACGCATCATCCCGTGTTCATCGAGGCCCCCGAATCGTTCACGCCCGCTTCTCAGAGCGTTGTTTCGCCTGGTTCCGTGGTGTTCGAAGCTGCCAGGTTGGGCGTTGCCCTCATGAACTTCCATACCGCGCTCGACGTTAATCCGCGCGTGCCCCAGCTGATTTCTTCAATGCTTGGGCTTTCGTTCCAGGGCATCGTCGATGTCGTCTACCCCGAATCTCAGCGGGGATATGGCCATCTTTGCTATCCCAATGAGGAATCGATTACGCTGCGCACCCTTGCTGCGCGCTGCGTTTCCGTGTTTGGACGTATCCCGCGCGTGTGGGGTGATTTCGATATGCGCGTCCAGAGCGTCGTTACGTGTACGGGCTCGCAGGGAGATTTGGCCCAGATATGTGTTGAACGGGGCCATGATGTGCTAATTTGCGGCGAGATACGCTATCATGACGCTCTTCCCGCAGCAGAGGCGGGATTGGGAATCATCGAGCTTGGGCATGATGTCAGCGAATTGCCGCTGTGTCTCGTGCTCGCCGATGCGCTAGAGGAAATTGGCATGGCTCGTACGGCTATGCATATCATCGACCAGAACTGCAATTGGCTAACACCCGAAGCGGTGAGAAAGTAGGAAGCATGCAGGCTACAGCTGAACAGATTCAAGCCCTCGAATCCCTGCAGGACATCGATCGCCGCCGGCTGCGTGCCCGTATGGAGGTCGAGTCTCTTCCTCATGGGAAGAAGATCGCCGAAATCCGCCACAAGCGTGCTCAGGCCGACGCCAAGCGTGCGCAGGTGGAAGCCATTCTGGCCAAGGCCGAAGAGCAGATGAATCGCTATTCCGAAGAGGACGAGCAGCTCGAGGGCAAGCAGCGCGAAACGCAGGCGAAGATCAACGAGGTGCAGGGCGATTACCGTAGCGTTACGTCCCTCACGCGTGATCTCGACGGGATGCGCAAGCGCCGCGAGACGCTCGAGTTCGAAATGGGCAAGCTTGACAAGAAGATCGAGGAAATCCGCTCGGTTGCCGAGCAGGCTGGCAAGGTCGTAGCTACGCTCTCCTCGCAGGAAACCAAGCTTACTGAGCAGTTCCGCACCGAGACCGCTCGTCTTCAGAACGAGATCGCACAGGCCGACTCCGAGCGCGCCTCCCAGGTAAAGCTCGTGCACGAGCCGCTGCTTTCCACGTACGAAGCTGCGCTCGAGCGTTGTGGCGGCGTTGCCATCGCAAAGCTCGACGACACGCGCTGCTCTGCCTGTCGCAACGTCATCGAGGCGAATAGGCTTCTGCAGATCAAGCGTGAAGCCCCCATTTCGCAGTGTCCCCATTGCCGTCGCCTGCTGCTCATCGACTAGTGTCTACGGGCGTTCTCTACATAGACGGCGCCTCTCACGGCAATCCGGGCCCTTCTGCGTGCGCTTTCGCCTTGCTATCTGAATCGGGTGGGGAAGTGTCGCATGGTGCCTGGTACCTGGGCGATGCCACGAACAACATTGCGGCTTACATGGCGCTCATTTGGGGCATGCAGAATGCCCTGGCAAGCGGGTTTACCGCCGTTGATGTGCGCTGTGATAGCCAGCTCGTGGCCCTGCAGATGGGCGGCGCGCTGAAGGTGAAGACGGCCGATCTAGTTCCCCTGTATCGCAAGGCGTCCGATTTGGCTGGACGCTTCGAATCGTTTTCGATTACGCGCATTCGCCGCGCCGAAAATCACGCCCTGAACGAATTGGCGTGCGAGGCTCTTGACGAGCGCTCGCATAGTGGATCCTATGCGGTGCCTCTCGACGCTGGTCAGGATACGCTCTTCCAGGTACGTGACGAGGCGGAGTCTCCAATTGAGTCTGTTTTCAGCCCCGATGCGTCGTTCCTGTACAAGGGTGGCTATTACGAGCTCACCATCAAGAGTCGCTTCGAGCAGATCACTCCTACCGGTGACCCCGTTACGTGGAGCGTGGAAGCGCGCGTGTCCTCGGAAGAGCTTGACGCGCAAGGTCGCGTCATCTCGTTGGGGACCATGCAGCAGATGCTCGCCGATGTTATCGATGGCCTTGATGGCGCCGATCTTTCCCGGCAAGAGCCTTTCGATGCTCTGCCCGCTACCATGGAGCACCTGGCGCGCGTTATTTTCTGGCGTTTGGATCCTGCCTTGCCTCCGCGCGTTCAGCTTGATGAGGTCGGTATATGGTCTTCGGCTATAGGAGCTAAAATCGTGTATCGCCCGTAGAGGGCAATGTCTATACTACCCAGGTATGGTTAGGAAAGACACATTCTCAAGCGCGCTCAAGGCGGCTATTCCCGTTATGGCTGGCTACGTCGGTATCGGCGTCCCGTGCGGAATCATGGAAAGCTCGGTTGGGCTCAATGCGCTCATGGCATTCGCCGTGAGCATGACGTTCTATTCTGGTGCCGGCCAGTTCATGGTGTCCAGCATGTGGCTTGCGGGAAATCCCGTTTCCGCAATCGTAGCGTCGGTCTCGTTCGTAAATACGCGCCAGATGCTGTATTCCACTGCGTTCGCGCCGTATTTTGCCGGCGTAAAGAAGTGGCTTACCTTCCTGTTTTCCGCCACGGTCACCGACGAGAGCTTTGGCGTGAACATGGGTTTGTTCAGGCAGGGTGGCTGGCGTCCGGCGCAGGCTACGCTCGTTAACTTGCTGTGCATGACCACCTGGGCGCTTTCCAATTCCGTGGGTGTGCTTATAGGAGACGCCCTCTCCATACCCACTGCCATTGCCTCCTTTGCCATGACCTCGATCTTCATCTGCCTGCTCGTTACGCAGAAGTTCGATCGAACCAATATCGTCGTGGTCGTCGCATCCTTTGTGGGCGTGTTTCTGTTCAAGCTCATTGGCCTTTCGGGGGCTGCCATCTTGCTTGGCGCCTGCCTAGGCGTTGCCTGCGGAATGCTCTTCCGCCGAATTGGAGGTCATCGTGAGCTGGTCTGAGTTTCTGCTCATCTATGGATTGTGCCTGGTGGCTATCGTGCTCTGCCGCTGCGTACCCATATTTGCTCTGAAGGGGCGCGATTTGCCGCGTAACGTGCAGACGGCGCTCTTCCTTATCCCGCCTGCTGCGTTTGCCGCGCTCGTCGCGAACGACCTGCTTTCGCCCACAATGTTCGACGCGGGAGTGTGGCAGGGTGTCATGCCCCTGCTGAGCGCTGCCGTTGTCGTGGTTGTTGCGTGGAAAACCCGCTCGTTGATTTGGTGTGCCCTCGCTGGCGTTGCGGTATATGCGATACTAACCCTGCTGTAAGCAGCGTGCATGGTGCCGCTAGTTCTAAACCGTTGGGGCGGTCGAAGCTTTGGGGGATAAGTCCAGCTCCCAAAACCTTCATAACCAGGAACTGCTTCTTGCAGAACCAAGGTTAGGGCGTTATACTTTTCAATCGCGTCTTTACCGGACATTCAGTTTTGAATTGCAAAAATAGAAGGACAACGAACAATGGATATCATTCGCGCTATTGAACAGCAGCAAATCAAGCAGGACATTCCTGAGTTTCATGTGGGCGATACCGTAAAGGTGCACTATCGTATTACCGAGGGTAACCGCGAGCGTATCCAGGTTTTCCAGGGCGACGTCATCCGTCGTCATGGCGCTAGCAACCGCGAGACCTTCACGGTTCGTAAGATCAGCTTCTCCATTGGCGTTGAGCGTACCTTCCCCGTGCATTCCCCCAAGATCGACAAGATCGAGGTTGTCCGTCACGGTGATGTTCGTCGCGCCAAGCTCTACTACCTGCGTGACAAGGTTGGCAAAGCTGCCAAGATCAAGGAAAAGGCATTCTAGGCTTAACACGCCATTGGGATGTTCGGGGGCCTGCTTGCAGGCCCCTTCTTTTATGCAAGGGGAACGTTGATGAAGCAGAATTTCCATACCGCACAGGATATCGTCGATCGTCTACGCGTAGCAGACGAAGCCGAACTGTCTACGCTCGAGCGCTCGCTTGCTGCCGATACGCGCAAGACCGTTCAACGGGCACTTGCCAGCGCGCGTCGTCGCATCGAGGCGGAACGAGTCGAACGGGAGCGCGTGGAGGGCATGTATTCCTTCCAAGACGAGCTTGCGTCTGGAAAGCTGCTCGTGGGCCTGGACGAAGTTGGTCGCGGCCCGCTTGCGGGTCCCCTTACCGTTGGCGCGGTGGTTCTGCCGAAGGAGCCCGTCATCTATGGGCTGAATGATTCGAAGCAGCTTACCCCTCAGCGAAGGGAAGAGCTCGCAGCACAAATCAAGGAGCAGGCGCTTGCCTGGTCCATTCAATACATTCAGCCGCGCGATATAGATGAAAACGGCATGACGGCTTCGTTGCGTGCGGCTTTTTCCGCGGCTATTCGCGACATCGAGGACAAGGGCGTAGACGTTCAAGTCGTTTTGCTTGACGGCAATGCGCTTCATCTCGATAGCCGCGAAATCAACGTCGTAAAGGGCGATGCTCGCTGTGCGAGCATTTCGGCTGCCTCCATCATTGCCAAGGTGGAACGTGATGCGCTTATGGTTCAGTATGCTAATGAGTATTCTGAATATGGTTTCGATGGCAACAAGGGCTATGGTTCCGCCGCTCATATTGAAGCCATCAAGCAATATGGGCTTTCGCCCATTCATCGTGCTTCGTTCTGCACTGCGTTCGTTCAGGATAAGCTCTTCTAGTCTTGCAAGCTTTGCGCGACGCTTTGGCGACGATTCTGCGATGAATAACGTATCGCTTCGTTAGAGCGTACACGTACCTTGGACCCCATGTAGAAAGGGGTCCATATGGAAAAGGCGAATACCGTAAATCATGTCTTTGGCGCAACGGATGAGGCCAAATCCGAGTCATCGTCGTCGAGCCACAATATCGAATTGGGTAAACGGGGCGAAGATGCCGCTGCCGCCTACCTAAGTCAACGAGGCTACAACGTTCTGGCGCGCAATTGGCGTTGTCCTGCAGGAGAGGCCGACATTGTAGCGGCTGACGAAAATGGTCTTCATTTCATCGAGGTGAAGACGCGCATGAGCGAGCGTCGTGGTTTCCCCGCAGAGGCGGTCGACGAGAAGAAGCGTCAGAAATACGAACGCATGGCGGAGATATATCTGTGTGACCGCGGAATCGACGAAGATGAATGCGACGTTTACTTCGATATCATCTCGATTCTGGTTGGCGATAACAATCGTGCGTTCCTCCGCTTTCACAAGAACGCGTTCGGACGCGAATGCGAGCACTAGCATGACGCGGAAGCAATGTAGCGTCATGAGCGCCACCATCGTGGGTGTAAAGGCCATCCCGGTCTCTGTAGAAGTCGCCATCACTAGCGGCATCCCCGGCTTTGCCATCGTCGGCATGCCCGATGCCGCTATCCAGGAAGCGCGCGAACGCATTCGGTCTGCCATCAAGGCATGCGGCTACACCATGCCGCGTGAAAAAGTGGTGGTGAACCTTGCTCCTGGCTCGCTTAGAAAGACGGGTTCGGGGTTCGATTTGCCCATCGCCGTTGCGCTGCTCGTGGCAACCGGACAGATTGAGCCGAGCATTGTGAGTGATGCGCTGGTTGTAGGCGAGCTTTCGCTCGAGGGAGGCGTGCGCCCCATACCCGGCATGCTCGCGTATCTTCTATGCGCGCGTGACCTTGGCGTAAAGTTGCTTTGCCCGCATTCCGATGTGGCGTGCTTTCCCGATGATTCCAACAATGACATCGTGGTTTTGCGGCATCTGGGAGCGTTTTCCACGGGAGAATTCGAGCATCCGTGTTCCACCTGCGGGCTGATGCTCGCCATAGAACCCGATTATGCTGACATTGGCGGCCATGAGTTCGAGAAGCGCGCCATGCAGATTGCCGCTGCCGGCAATCATGGCGTATTGCTTATGGGGCCTCCGGGTTCGGGCAAGACCATGCTTGCTTCTCGTCTACCCAGCATCCTTCCTCCGCTTTCCGAGCGCGAGATTATGGAAACTGCCTGCGTCCATTCGGTTGCGGGGGAGGACGTGTCGGCGATTCTTCGCGGCGTTCGGCCGTTCAGGTCTCCCCATCATTCCGCGACAATGGCTGGCTTGGTTGGAGGCGGATCCGTTATTCGCCCAGGTGAGCTTACGCTTGCGCATAATGGCGTACTGTTCCTAGACGAGTTGGGCGAGTTCTCGGGTCATGTGCTGCAGTCCATTCGGCAACCCTTGGAATCGGGGCGCATTACCATCACGCGCGCCAACGGCAACGTTGAAATGCCCGCGCGATTCATGTTGGTCGCGGCAAGCAATCCGTGTCCGTGCGGCTATTTCGGTGACGAGAAGATATCTTGCACCTGTTCTCCCGCGCGCGTCAGCGATTACCAGAATCGCATTGGCGGTCCCCTCATCGACCGCATCGATATCTGTCTCGATGTTTGGCGCAGCGATTACGAAGACGTCGTGTCATCCGGCTCTAGCCTCGATTCGGCTACGCTTCGTGAGGGTGTTCTTGCAGGTAGGGAGTTTGCATATGAAAGATGGCGACGAAGCGATGCGCCCCTGGCTGTCTCCACGCACGACATGTTGCGTGCCTGCATGATGGAAGGGGAGACCGAACGCTTTTTCAAGGGCATGGCCGAGGCGCATATTCTTTCGGGTAGGGGCATCATGCGCGTTCTTTCCGTTGCTCGCACCATTGCCGATATCGAACAAAGCGTGCGCGTTACCGACGACCATATAGCCGAAGCGTTCAGCTTGCGCGTGCGTTCACAGATTGGGGCTGCAGCATGACGAGCGCGTTCGAGATTCCTACGGAGGCGCAGGCGAAGCTCGATCAGAAGCGCATGGGCTTTCGTGGCTATTCTGGCCCCAAGCTGAAGGGGGAGCGCGTGGTATTGCGCGCCAGCGAGGCCGATTTCCCTGCACAGCTTAGGGCTATTCCACATCCACCGAACGAGTTGTACGTAATCGGAAACCCTGCAGCGCTCCAGGAGGGTTTGGCTATCGTGGGGGCGCGGAAGGCCACGCCGTATGGCTTGGCCTGCGTAGACGAATTCGGCGGCATGGCGGCACGTGTTGGTATTTCCATTATCTCGGGTGGTGCTCGGGGGTGCGATTCGCGCGCCCATGAAGCCGCCCTGCGGGAAGGCGCGCCAACGGTGGCGTTTCTGGGTGGCGGATGCGACCAGGTCTATCCCGCGAACAATTACGGCTTGTTCCAGCGTATCGTCGATGCGGGTGGTGCCATCGTCTCGGAACAGCCATGGGAATTCCCTGCGGTTCCCTATGCTTTCAGGCTGAGAAATCGCCTGATAGCTGGCCTTGCCCGCGCCACGCTCATCGTGGAGGCGGGGCTTCCCTCGGGTACCTTTTCCACGGCAGATGAGGCTCTTCAGGCGAATAGGGACGTGCTCGTAGTGCCAGGCGCTATTACGTCACCAACCTCTGCTGGCTCGAATCGCCTGCTCTACCAGGGTGCCACGCCCGTGGTGGATAGGGAATCGTTTGAAGACTACCTGCTTTCCACCTTTGGCATGCTGAGCTTTTCGCATGTCGAACCTTCCAAGAAGCACTCGAAGGGGAAGGCCGACCCGGTGCTACGGGCCCTGTTGGCCGAACCGATGCGCATGGATAGGCTTATCCGCGTCATGGGCGAAGCGGGCACTGTTTCGGGCGATGCCAGGGTGCGTGTGCAGAAGCGCGTAGCCGAACTGGAACGTGATGGCGTTATTGCCCGATATCCCGATGGAAGATATGGTCCCAAGCGGATAGGCGTACTTTAGCGCGGTGTATTCTCTTCACGTAGAGTTTTCAATCCTCGCGTGAGCTGGTATATGCGGCCGTATAATGTGCCCACTGAATTCAATCATGCGAAAGGTGCGCTATGGGTTACGTGAAGTGGAGTTTCGATACGCTCGATCGTTTCTGCGGGGATGTCTTCTCCGCCTTCGGTTTTTCCGAGGAAGACGGCAACATCATCAAGGACGTTCTGCTCACCGCCGATTTGTTTGGCATCGAAAGCCACGGCATGCAGCGCATGGTTCGCTATCACAAGGGCATTGAAAAGGGCACTATCCACCCCCAGGAGAAGCCCGAAGTCGTATTCGATACCCCTATTTCCGCCGTTATCGACGGTCATAACGGCATGGGCCAGCTCGTGTCTCATTTTGCCATGACCAAGGCTATCGAAAAGGCCAAGCAGTCGGGCGTTGGAATTGTGAGCGTGCGCAATTCGAACCATTACGGCATCGCTGGTTACTACGCTAAGATGGCCGTTGACGAGGGCCTTATGGGCTTCAGCTGCACGAATTCCGAAGCCATCATGGTTCCCACCTTCGCACGCAAGGCCATGCTTGGTTCGAACCCTATCGCCATTGCCATGCCTGCCGATCCGTATCCGTTCTGGTTCGATAGCTCCACGTCCGTCGTTACGCGTGGCAAGCTGGAAATCTATAACAAGCGCGGGGAAGCGCTGCCCGAGGGCTGGGCGCTCGACGAGAATGGCAATCCCTGCTCCGAAGCGCCGCGCGTGCTGAAGAACATCGTCGAGAAGAACGGCGGCGGCATCATGCCCCTGGGTGGCAACACCGAAAAGCTTGGTAGCCATAAGGGCTATGGTTACGGTATGGTCTGCGAGCTGTTTAGCTCCATTCTTTCCCAGGGCGTATTCTCCAGCTCCTGCTGCACGTTCGACGACAAGACTGGCATCTGCCACGGCTTCATGGCCATCAATCCCGCATACTTCGGCGATCCCGATGCCATTCGCGCGCACCTGTCCGAATTTATGGAAGAGCTGCGCAATGCGCCCAAGGCCGAAGGCGCCGAGCGCATTTACACGCATGGCGAAAAGGAAGTGCTTGCCGAAAAGGAACGTCGCGAAAACGGCATTCCCGTTAACGACGGCACCATGGTGGAAATTGGGCTCTTCGGTGGTTTCTGTGGGAGAGATTCCGGCATAGGCCCAGCTCAGCGGGCGAAAACAACGATCTGGAACTGAAACGGCCCCGGGAGGGGCCGTTTCCGCGTCATCCGCCTATGATTGCTAAGCCAAATTCAGACAACCGAAGAGGTGTGACGCATGAAGAGTCTACTACTTCTCGCCCTCGGTCTGGCCCGCACGGTCGTCCTGGGCGCGCGCATCGAGGCCGAGCGCATCGTCGTGAGCGTCCGGCCCTACAAGCGCGAGCAGCGCCGCTGCCCCGTATGCGGCAGGGCCTGCGACTTCTACGACATGGCGAACCGCGGGGCCCCCAGGCTGTGGAGGGCGATGGACCTGGCGCGCTCGGCCTGCTACCTGGAGTACGCGCCCTGCAGGGTGCGCTGCCCGGAGCACGGCGTGCGCACCGAGGCCGTCCCCTGGGCGCGGCACGGGGCGCGCTTCACGCGTGACTTCGAGGACTGGGTGGCGTGGCTGGCGGTCCGCTGCACCGCCTCGGCGGTCTCCGAGCTCGCCCGCGTCGAGTGGCACAGCGTGGGCGGCGTGTGCAGGCGCGTCTACGCCGAGCTGGAGGCCGCGCGCGGCGCCTCGAGGTTCGACGGCGTGCGCCGCATCGGCATCGACGAGACGTCGTACAAGAAGGGCCACAAGTACGTCACGGTGGTCGTCGACCACGACCGCGGCTGCCTCATCTGGGCGCACGAGGGCACCGGCAAGGACGTGCTCAACCTGTTCCTCGACGAGCTCACGCGCGAGCAGAGGCGCGCCATAGAGGTGGTGACCGCCGACGGCGCGAGGTGGATAAGGCAGCTGGTCAAGCGCCGCTGCCCCAACGCGAGGTGGGTCATGGACCCCTTCCACGTGGTCCAGTGGATGAACGACGCGCTCGACGCCGTGCGCTGCGAGGAGTGGAACGCCGCCAGGGCCGCCGCCAGGGCCGCCAGGCCCAGGCCCGAGGGCAAGCGCGGCAGGCCTGCCAAAGGCGAGCTGCCGCCCGAGGAGGTCAGGGCGCTCGAGGAGGAGGCGGCCTCCATCAAGGGCAGCCGCTACGCGCTCGTGAAGAACCCCGAGGACCTCACCGACGGCCAGAGGGCGAGGCTCGAGGCGCTCAAGAAGAGGGCCGGCTCGCGGCTGGTCAGGGCCTGGGAGCTCAAGGAGGACCTGCGGGCCGTCTTCCGGGCAGCCGACGGCTCCGAGGCCGCCGAGCTGCTCGACGACTGGATGCACAGGGCCGCCTACTGCAAGATCGCCAAGGTCGTCGCCGTGGAGAAGAAGGTGCGCCGCCGGCGCGACGACATCATCGCCGCAGTCGAGCTCGGCATCAGCAACGGGCGCGTAGAGGCCATCAACAACAAGATCAAGGTGACGGTGAGGATGGGCTACGGCTTCCGCAACACCGACAACCTCGTGGCCCTGCTCATGCTCAGGTGCGGCGACTGCCAGCCCCAGCCTCCCGGGTCGCCCGGTGAAGGCGAGGAAGAAGGGCGTGAAGGGAGCGAAGAGCGTTGCTGCCTAGGCTAGCCCCTTGTCACACAAACTACCGAAGCCTCGGAAATTGCCAACCTCTGCAACTATCTGAAGCTCGATTTCGCTTCGTATTTCCCTGGTTACGAGCTTCCTCAGGACAGCACGTTTTTCGCTGGCAATTACTAGGATGAGCTTGAACGGTAGCACGCGTCGATGACTTGCAATGTGAACATAATCGGAGCGGGCCTTGCAGGCAGCGAGGCTGCTCTCTATCTGGCTCACCTGGGTTGCTCGGTTACGCTTTTCGAGCAGCGGCCCGAACGCACTACGCCCGTGCATACGGGCGATGCGTGCGCCGAGCTCGTTTGCTCGAATTCGCTGAAGAGCATGAAACCCGAAAGCGCTGCCGGCATGCTGAAGGGCGAATTGGCCGCCTTGGGTTCCTTTCTTTACGAGGCTGCCCTCGACAATCGCGTTTCTGCAGGTGGGGCACTTGCCGTCAACCGCGAAGACTTCTCTGAATCGGTGACGCGTGCTATTGAATCGAACGATCGCATTACCTTGGTGCGTGGCGAAGTGGTTTCGCTGCGCGAGGATGGTTCCGTATGCCTTGCCGGAATGTCCGAACCCGTTGGGTGCGATGCCGACGCGGTCATTCTGGCATCTGGGCCCCTTACCTCCGATGCCCTAGCCGAGTGGCTGCGTGGCATCACGGGGGAAGACACGCTTGCGTTTTACGACGCAGCGGCGCCTATCGTCCTGGCGGATTCGCTCGATATGACAAAGGTATTTCGCCAGAGCCGCTACGAGGAAGGCGTGGGCGATTATCTGAACGCCCCCTTCTCGAAGGAAGAATACGAGACCTTTGCCCATGAGCTCGTGGGTGCCGAACGGGTCATTATGCGCGATTTCGAAACGCGTGACCTTTTCCAGGCGTGCCAGCCCATCGAGGAAATCGCCCGCAAGGGCTTCGACGCGCCGCGCTTCGGTCCGCTCAAGCCCGTTGGCCTTACCGACCCGCGCACGGGGCGTCGCCCCTGGGCGGCACTGCAGCTTCGCGCTGAAGACGCCCATGGGCAGAGCTTCAATCTGGTGGGATTTCAGACGAACCTCACGTTCCCCGAACAGAAGCGCGTATTCAGGCTCATTCCCGGCTTGGAGCATGCGGAATTCGTGCGCTATGGCGTGATGCATCGCAATACCTTCGTCGATGCGCCTCATATCCTCGACACTTCGCTTCGCGTTGTTTCCAACCCACTTTCCGTGCCCCTGTACATGGCTGGGCAGGTTGCGGGCACCGAAGGCTATTGCGAGGCTATTCGTTCGGGGCTTCATGCGGCTATCTCCGTGTTTTCCCAGCCTATGGGGAAACAGGGCGTGACCCTTCCGTCCGAAACCGCCTTTGGCGCACTCCTTTCCTATGCGTGTAACCCGGAAACGTCCGATTATCAGCCCATGCACGTCAACTTTGGCATCATGACGCCCCTGGAGCGCAAAATCCGGAACAAGGGCGAGCGCTATGCGGCCTATGCCGAGCGCGGCAACCGTGCGCTCGGGGAGTATCGTAGCCAGCTTGCGTCTTTGGGTATTGCCCTGCGTGGCCCCATCGACCCTTCCGAAGCGTAGGCCATGGTCACGCATCCTTCGGAAGGAAAAGAATCCGATTTTCCCGTTGTGTTTGCCGAACGCGTTGACGCGTATCTGACGTCGCTGCGCGTCGAGGAGAACGTGTCGGCTCATACGCTGCGCAATTATCGCATCGACCTCGAGGCGTATGGCCGTTGGGCGGTTCGCGCTCATGTGGACCCCTGCGCCGTTACCCATAAGCAGTTGCGTCGCTACCTGGGCGAACTCGATGCCGCGCGCTATGCTCGCAGCACGGTGAACAGGCGATTGAGCAGCCTGCGTGGCTTCTTTCGCTGGATGGTCGTAAACGAGCATATCGAAGCGAATCCCGTTGACGTCATTCCATCGGTACGGGCTTCGAAGCGACTGCCGCATCGTATTCCCGCTGCTGATATGGCGCGCATCCTTTCCGTGCATGGATCTATCGATGCCAACGGGCATACACGACACCAAACTCCATCTCAACTTCGCGACCAGGCGATTCTTGAATTCCTCTATGCATGCGGCGCGCGTATTTCCGAGGCATGCAACCTGCGGGTCCAAGATGTCGACTTCCAGCAAATGCAGGTTCGCATGGTGGGCAAGGGCAACAAGGAGCGCATCGTGCCCCTGCACGAACTCTCTCTTTCCAGCTTGCGCGCCTACTTCGATTTCGGACGTCCGGAATTGCTGGGGGAGCGTCCCGACCCAGGATTTGCCTTCCTTTCCACGCGGGGAAATCGCATGGGGCCCGACGCAATGCGCAAGATGTTCGCCAAGACGCTCGTGGAAGCTGGCGTCGATGCGCATTATACGCCGCATGATATGCGGCATACCTTCGCCACCGATGTGCTCGAGGGTGGCGCCGACTTGCGTAGCGTCCAGGAGATGCTTGGCCATGCAAGTCTTTCCACTACGCAGATATACACGCATCTTTCCGTGGGTCGCCTGAGTGAGGTGCATCATAGCGCGCACCCGCGTGGATAGTACATGTGTTCGTATTCTAGCGATGCGGTAACAACCCGACCATAGCGTTCGTACGGCTATAAAATGAGCCTATCGAATACGCATGTGTTAGGCGGTTATATGTCGCAGAATTCAATCGTTATCAAAGGTGCCCGCGAGCACAATCTGAAGAACATAGACGTAACCATTCCGCGCGATAAGCTCGTGGTTATCACGGGTCTTTCGGGCTCGGGCAAGAGCTCCCTGGCTTTCGACACCATTTACGCCGAAGGACAGCGTCGCTACGTTGAAAGCCTTTCCAGCTACGCGCGTATGTTCCTGGGCCAAATGAGCAAGCCAGATCTTGATAGCATCGACGGCCTTTCGCCTGCGGTTTCCATTGATCAGAAGACCACGAGCAAGAATCCGCGCTCTACGGTGGGCACCGTCACCGAAATCTACGACTACCTGCGCCTTCTGTTCGCCCGCGTGGGTGTTCCGCATTGCCCGGAATGCGGTAGGGAAATCAAGAAACAAACCACCGACCAGGTTACCGACGAGATTCTGGCCCTGGGCGAAGACGTTCGCGCGCTTGTCATGGCCCCCATGGTCATTGGGCGCAAGGGCGAATTCACCAAGCTGTTTCAAGATATTCGCGCCGAGGGCTTTTCCCGCGTGCGTGTCGATGGCGAGGTTATGCGCCTCGACGAAGAAGAGGGCTTGAAGCTCGACAAGAAGTTCAAGCATACGATCGAGGTCGTCGTCGACCGCGTAGTGCTGAAGTCCTCTGCCACGTCGCGCATCGCCGAGGCTGTCGAGGTGGCCACGCGTCTTGCAAACGGCCGCGTGGTCATTCATACCATGAAGGAAGAAGGGGAAGAGGATCACCTGTTCAGCTTGGCTTTGGCATGCCCCGAACATGGCCATTCCATGGACGAGCTGCAGCCGCGCGATTTCAGCTTCAATGCCCCCTATGGTGCGTGTCCCGACTGCCTGGGCATCGGTAGCCGCGAGGAAGTCGATCCCAGTCTCATCATTCCCGATCCTTCGCTTTCGCTGAACCAGGGCGTTGTAGCGCCGCTTTCCAGCGGCAATTATTATCCCCAGGTGCTGCGCGCCGTTGCCAAGCATCTGGGTTACGACGCCGATACTCCATGGGAGGATTTCTCGCGCAAGGCGCAGAAGGCCCTCATGGAAGGCTTGCCCGAAAAGGAAAAGGTTCGCGTCGACTATCACACCGTCGACGGCCGCGAAACGTATTGGTTCATCGAATGGGAGGGCATTCGCGCAGCGGTCATGAATCGCTACAAAGAGGCAAGTAGCGATCGCCAGCGCGAGAAGTACGAGAAGTACTTTGCCGTGGTTCCCTGCGCTACCTGCGGTGGAAAGCGCCTGAAGCCGGAAATCCTGGCGGTAACGGTGAATGGCAAGAACATTCACGAGGTTTGCGAGCTTTCCGCGCGCGATTCGCTGTCGTTCTTCAACTGCCTATCCTTTGATGGGCCCGACGCCCAAATTGCGAACCCCATCGTAAAGGAGATTCGCTCCCGCCTTCAGTTCCTGGTCGATGTGGGCCTCGACTACCTTACGCTTGAACGCGCTACCGCTACGCTTTCCGGTGGCGAGGCGCAGCGTATTCGCCTGGCAACGCAGATTGGCGCGGGCCTTATGGGCGTGCTCTATATTCTCGACGAGCCTTCCATTGGCCTTCACCAGCGCGACAACGAGCGTCTTATCGGAACGTTGGAACACCTGCGTGACCTGGGCAATACCGTCGTCGTGGTAGAGCACGACGAAGATACCATTCGCCATGCCGATTACGTTATCGACATGGGGCCCGGTGCGGGCGAGCATGGCGGGGAAGTGGTTGCCGCGGGAACGCCCGCGCAAATCGTACATTGCCCCGATTCGCTTACCGCAGCGTACCTCACGGGCAAACGTGAGATTTCCGTTCCCGAAGAGCGCAGAAACCCCCGTCGCGGAAAAATAACCATCTCGGGTTGTCGCGCCAACAACCTGCGCAATCTTACCGTAAGCATCCCCATCGGCACGCTTACGGTGGTTACGGGCGTTTCGGGCTCGGGGAAGAGCTCGCTTATCACCGATACGCTGGCTCCTGCGCTTGCCAATCGTGTGAACCACGCCCATCGCAGTACGGGCGAGTATCGCAAGATTACCGGCATTGAAAAGCTCGACAAGGTCGTCGATATCGATCAATCGCCCATTGGCCGTACGCCGCGTTCGAACCCCGCCACCTATGTGGGCCTGTGGGACGATATTCGCAAGCTCATGGCATCTACGCAGGAATCGAAGGCACGTGGCTATTCGCCGGGTCGCTTTAGTTTCAACGTTCCGGGCGGTCGTTGCGAAGCCTGCAAGGGCGACGGCCAGGTGAAAATCGAAATGCACTTCCTGCCCGACGTGTATGTACCCTGCGAGGTCTGCAACGGCCAGCGCTACAATCGCGAAACGCTGCAGGTGCGCTACCGCGGCAAGAACGTCTACGAGCTGCTCGACATGACGGTTGACGAAGCGCTCGAATTCTTCTCGAGCATTCCGCGTATTACGCGCAAGCTGCAAACGTTGCACGATGTCGGTCTGGGCTATATCCGCCTTGGCCAGCCCGCCACCACGCTTTCCGGTGGCGAAGCCCAGCGCGTAAAGCTTTCCAGCGAACTGCAGCGCGTGCAAACGGGGAAGACGTTCTACATTCTCGACGAACCCACTACGGGTTTGCACTTCGAGGACGTGCGCCAGCTCATCGTCGTGCTGCAGCGTCTTGTCGACGCTGGCAACACCGTGCTCATCGTCGAGCATAATCTCGATGTCATAAAATGCGCCGACCATATCATCGACTTGGGTCCCGAAGGTGGCGAGCGAGGTGGTGGAATCGTGTGCGAGGGCACGCCAGAAGATGTTGCCTCGTGTTATGAGAGCCATACTGGGCGTTTTCTCGCCAATATGCTTTCATAAGCGCTTATAATCGTGGACTATGAGTCAAAGGTCCCGAGAGAAAATAGCATTGATGGTGTTCGTCGCGCTGATCTTCGTAGTGATCAGCGGCGGAATTTGGTACATCAATGTTGGCCATAATTGGAATACCGCAGCAACCACCATCGATGACGCCACGGGCTCTATGGAGGGCTATACCGCCATCGTTTTCGATGGCGTCGATATTCCCACGGTTGAAGAAGCGGCGGCTACCACCAAGCCCGTTACGCGCTATAGCGTTCTTGCCAGCTACCACGAAAAGAATGCCACGGTCGTGAGCCTGGATCTCATCAATACCGCGTTGTACGACGAGGGCCTCATTGTGAAGGCTGGTTCAAAGCGTATTGGCGTGCTCTGCGTCGATTCCCTGGAAGACGCCAGCATGTACCAGAACAGCATCCGCGCCTTCGAGCGGCAGGAAGTCGATTTCGTCGTATGCATTACGCCCGACGCTCAGCTTCTCTGCAGTAGCTCCGTTGGCGTAAACGGGATTGACATCGTCATTTCCACGCAGCGCAACACGAGCTCCGTGCTCGATGGTACGCTGGGCAGCGCCTATTGCGTCGATTCTCCTTGCGTTGGCAAGATCGGCGTCATTCTCATTTCTCCCAGCAACGTCGTTTCCTCAAAGGTCATTTCCTAAAACGCGCTTTTGTTTCAGCGACGTTAATAATTCGTTAAAAGCTTGTTTCACTACATCACGCGAAAGTGCCGCCGTATAATAGTGCGCGTTGGCAATCGCACTAAGGAGGTAACCTTGAGTTACACGCAGCAAGTTATCGATATGGTGAAGGCGAAGGACGCCGACCAGCCCGAGTTTATCCAGGCTGTCACCGAGGTCCTCACCTCTCTCCAGCCTGTCATCGACGCTCATCCCGAGTATCAGAAGAAGGCCCTGCTCGAGCGCATCGTTGAGCCCGAGCGCGTGGTCATGTTCCGCGTTCCCTGGGAAGACGACGAGGGCAACATCCATGTGAACCGCGGCTTCCGCATCCAGTTCAACAGCGCTCTGGGGCCCTACAAGGGTGGCCTGCGCCTGCATCCCTCGGTTAACCTCTCCATCCTGAAGTTCCTCGGCTTCGAGCAGATCTTCAAGAACAGCCTGACCACGCTGCCCATGGGTGGCGGCAAGGGAGGCTCCGACTTCGACCCCAAGGGCAAGTCCGACCGCGAGGTCATGCGCTTCTGCCAGAGCTTCATGACCGAGCTCTGCCGTCACATCGGCCCCGACACCGACGTTCCCGCTGGTGACATCGGTACTGGCGCTCGTGAGATCGGCTACCTGTTTGGCCAGTACAAGCGCATTCGCGACGAATGGTCCAGCGTTCTCACCGGCAAGGGCCTGTCCTTCGGCGGTTCTCTGGCCCGTACCGAAGCTACCGGCTATGGCCTGGTGTACTTCGTGCAGGAATACCTGAACTGCCATGACGACAGCTTCGAGGGCAAGACGGTTACCATTTCCGGTTCCGGCAACGTTGCCATCTACGCTGCGGAAAAGGCTCAGCAGCTGGGTGCTACCGTTGTAACGGTGTCCGACTCCACGGGTTGGATTCATGCTCCCCAGGGCATCGACATTGCTCTGCTGAAGCAGATCAAGGAAGTCGAGCGCGCCCGCATCAGCGAGTACGCAAAGCGCGCCGAGGGCGTTGAGTATCACGAGGGTCGTGGCGTATGGCAGATTCCCTGCGATATCGCGCTTCCCTGCGCTACGCAGAATGAGCTGCTCATCGACGATGCCAAGCAGCTTGCCGCTAATGGCTGCAAGGTCGTTGCCGAAGGCGCTAACATGCCCACCACCATGGACGCTACCACCTACCTGCAGGAAAACGGCGTAACGTTCATGCCTGGCAAGGCTGCCAACGCTGGTGGCGTTGCTACCTCCGGCCTGGAGATGAGCCAGAACCACGAGCATCTGTCCTGGACGTTCGAGGAAGTCGACGAGAAGCTGCACGGCATCATGAAGAGCATTTACCATGCCGCCGACGACGCTGCTCGCGAGTATGGCTTCGAAGGCAACTACGTTGTTGGCGCTAATATCGCCGGCTTCAAGAAGATTGCCGACGCCATGATCGCCCAGGGCCTCGTGTAGGTCGTACGCCATCAGGCAACATCTTCGATGCTTTTGAGCCGCGGGGCCTTTATGGTCCCGCGGCTTTCGTTATACTTTCTTCCATGAACGAAGAGCGCATCGAAACCATTAAACGCCAGCTTGACGAAGTACCCACGCTTCCCGGCGTCTACCTGTGGAAAGACGCTGATGGGCAGGTTATCTATGTGGGTAAGGCAAAGCAGCTGCGCGCTCGTATGCGCCAGTATGTCAATTTCCAAGACGATCGCGCTAAGATTCCACTTCTGGTCGACCAGATACGCTCGTTCGAATACATCGTCGTCGACAACGAATACGAAAGCCTGGTTCTGGAAAAGAACCTCATCGATCAGTATGCGCCGTTCTTCAACGCCGACTTCAAAGACGACAAGAGTTATCCGTTCATCGCCCTAACGAAGGGGGATACGTTTCCCGCCATTAAGTTCACCCGCGAGAAGCACAAGCCCGAGACGCAGTACTTCGGCCCCTACACCGATAGCCGTGCTGCGCGACGCATGATCGAGATAGCGCGCAAGGTGGTACCCATCTGCGCTGCCTCGTGCTCGCAATGGCGTGCCATGAATCGCGAAATCGAAAAGAACGGCCTTGAGGAATACCTATCCGAGCAGCGCAAACCCTGCTTCGATTGCCACGTGGGCATAGGCCCGGGCGCATGCTGCGGGAAGATCTCGCCCGAGGCGTACGCAGATAACGTGCGTCGTGTTGAGCGTTTCTTGCGAGGCAATCATGCCGAGTTCATTTCCGAGCTAAAAGAGGACATGACTCAGGCGGCCTCGGAACTCGATTTCGAGAAAGCGGGGCGCATCAAGGAGCGCATCGAGGTCATCGAGCGCCTTACCGATAAGCAGCACGCGGTTATGGCGCATGACGTAAATGCCGACGTCATCGGGTTCTATCGCGAGGAGACCATTGCGGGCGTTCACGTGCTCATGGTGCGCGAAGGTCGCGTTATCAATGGCAACGAGTTCGTGCTGGACAAGGGCAAGAACGTGCCCGACCAGGATATTCTTCATTCGTTCCTCTTGCGTTACTACAGCGTCACGGAATCCATTCCGCGTGAGGTCATCGTGGCCAACGAGCCCGAGGACAAGCCAACGATGGAAGATTGGCTTACGAATCGCCTGGCAAGCAAGTTTGGCGCCCGCGTGCGCTTCGTTGTGCCCGAACGTGGCGAAAAGCGCGATCTGCTCGAAATGGCCCAGGTCAATGCAAAGCATACGCTTATGCGCTACAAGGTTCGCACCAATTACGAGGACAAGCGCATCAATGAGGCGTTGCTTCAGCTGGAAAGCGCTCTTGCGCTCGATGCGCCACCCATGCGCATCGAATGCTTCGACATTTCCACGCTCCATGGCACGTATACGGTTGCTTCCATGGTGGTGTTCACCGACGGAAAGCCCGACAAGGGCCAATATCGTAGGTTCAAGATTCGTGCCGAACTCGATGAAGCGAACGATTTCGTGTCCATGCAGGAAGTGCTGGGGCGTAGGTATTCGCCCGAGCGCATGGCCGACGAACGATTTGGCCGCAAGCCCGACCTGCTCATCCTTGACGGTGGCAAGCCGCAGCTTTCCGCCGCCATGGAGCAACTGGGGTCCATGGGAGTTGATATTCCCATGGCTGGCCTGGCAAAACGAGACGAGGAATTGTTCGTTCCCTGGCAGGATACCGGCCCCGTGGTGCTTCCTAGTGGTTCTGCTTCTCTCTACCTGGTGAAACAGGTGCGTGACGAGTCCCACCGCTTTGCCATTACCTTCCATCGCGAATTGCGTGGGAAGGGCATGACGACGAGCATTCTCGATGAGGTGGCTGGCGTTGGCCCCGTTCGCAAGAAGGCGCTCCTCAAGGCGATGGGTGGATTTCGCAAGCTGCGCGAAGCGACGCTGCAGGACATCATGGATGCTCATGTTGTGCCCGATGATGTGGCACGCGAGGTATATGCGGTGCTGCGGCAGTATAATGACACGCGTAAGAACAGCACGATTGACGAATCTGATCATTCTTCCGTGGAAGAAGGGGAATAGCGTATATGGCAAGCAATGATGCGCAAAACGCTCCAATGCCGCATCCTACGCCCGACCTGGTTGTCATTACCGGCATGAGCGGTGCAGGGCGCACGGAGGCGATGCATACGTTCGAGGACATGAACTATTTCTGCATCGACAACCTTCCGCCGGCGCTTCTCATGTCTCTCGTCTCGTCCGATAGCATTCCCAGCCAGGATGGCGCTTCGGGAAAGCTCGCCGTGGTGTGCGACGCCCGAAATAGGAACTACTTTCGCGAGCTTACGCGCGAACTTGCGCGTTTAAGCGAAGCGGGAATCGATTACTCCATCATCTTTCTCGACGCTTCCGACGAGGCCATTCTCGCGCGGTATAAGGCATCGCGTCGCCGCCACCCGATGTGCGTCGATAACAAGACGACCATTTCCCAGGGCATTGCCATGGAGCGCGAGCTTACACAAGAGCTGCGCGCAACCGCTGATGCCATCATTGATACCTCCAACATGCGGCCCATCGTGCTGCGCGAGCGCATTCGCTCGCTTTTCGCGCACGAAACCCCTCGTCAGGGCATGAGCGTCGTGGTGTATTCGTTTGGGTTCAAGCATGGCTCCGCCGCCGACGCAGACATTCTCATCGACGTGCGCTTCCTGCCCAACCCCTACTACGACCCCGAAATGCGCCATCTCACTGGGCTCGATGACAAGGTTCGTACCTTCGTCATGGAGCGTTCCGAAACCAAGGAGTTCATGGTTCGCTGGACGGCCTTGCTCGATTGCGTCATGCCTGGCTACGTGGCCGAAGGCAAGCAGCAGCTGGCCATTGGCGTTGGCTGCACGGGCGGACAGCATCGTAGCGTTGCAATTGCCGTTGCCACGGGTGAATACCTGCGGAAATGCGGCTACCAGGTGCATGTTTCCCATCGTGACCTCTCGCGTGCCGATACGGGCGAAGCGAAGAAGAGCGGGGAGGGGGAGTAATGGCGAATTCCGCATTCAGGCAAGACCCCTCCGCAACGGGCTCGTTTGACAAGATTCGCGGCATCGAGCCCGTAGTCGGCAATGCGCAGCCTGCTCATGCCGTGGTTATTGGCGGTGGAACGGGCGCACCGGTTTCCATTCGCACCCTGGTATCCATGGGCGTGCGTACGTCCGCCGTGGTCGCCATGGCCGATGACGGTGGTTCCACCGGTGCCTTGCGCGAGCTTGCCAACGTCACCCCTCCTGGTGACATCCGCAAGTGCCTCGTTGCCTTTGCCGACGATCCTCATGATCCGCTGACCAGGGCGTTCAAGTACCGTTTCGAGCTGGCGAACAATCATGCGCTGGGCAATCTGCTCATTACCGCACTCGAAGATGCAACGGGGTCTTTTCCCGAGGCCATTCGCATTTGCGAAGACCTGCTGCATGCGAAGGGCCACGTGTATCCTTCCACGCTCGACAAGGTGACGCTCTGCGGCCGCACGCTCGATGGTCGCATCATCGAAGGTCAGGCCAATATTTCTCATTCGCGCACCGCTATCGAAAGCGTGTGGCTGAAGGCGCCCTATACCGGCACGCCGTATCCGGCTGCCATCAAGGCGATTTGCGAGGCCGACCTCATCGTGTTGGGGCCCGGCTCGCTCTTCACGTCCATCATTCCGAACTTGCTCATTCCGGGCGTGCTGGAGGCAATTCGCAGTTCGCGCGCGAAGACGGTCTTCGTCTGCAGCGTTGCCGATTTCCAGGGTGAGACCTGGGGTTTTTCCGCCGAAGAGCACGTACGTGCCCTGCAGGACCACGGTATGGCGGGCTTGCTCGATTACGTTCTGGTGCACACGCCCGTGCAGTTGCGTCCGGGCGGTCACGAACCGGGCAACTATAACCAGGTCGCACGCGAGGAGCCGCTGCCGAGCGATTACGATGGCTCAGGCCGCGTTCGCCCGGTTCCCATTACCTACGATGCTGCGTATCGCATTCAGGAAAGCGGCCCCGTCGTTATTGCGCGCGACTTCGTAGACCCTGCTCATCCAACCATTCACAATCCCATTGCCCTGCGCGATGCTCTTACGGGGGTGCTCAAGCTTTGTCGTTCACCGCAGATGTAAAGGAAGAGCTTTCCCGCGTTCCTCCCGTATGCTCGCATTGCGAGCGCGCCACGCTTGCCGCCCTCATTCGCATGGAAGGCTCGCTTTTCCTGGCTGGTTCCGGGCGCTTTCGCATCGAAGTCGATACCGATTCGCCGTCCGTTGCGCGCCTGCTCGTAAAGCTCTTGCACGAGCAGTACGGCCTGAAGACCGATTGGACCGTTCGTCGCAGCGTACTGCATAAGACGCCAAACTACCTCATCGAGGTGCCCATGCAAAAGGGGCTTCCCGAAGCCATGAAGGACATGGGCGTGCTCACGTCGGGCGGCTTCGACCGCGGCGTATACCCGAAGCTTGTCGAGAAGCGCTGCTGTGCCGCCGCATACTTGCGTGGCGCTTTCCTAGGAAGCGGGTTCATTGCCAACCCGAAGGGCGATTTTCATTTCGAGATGTCGGTCGAATCCGAAGAGTTGGCAAACGGGCTCGTAGACCTTATGGCCGAACGCGATATTTCGGCAAAGATCATGCAGCGTCGCAGCAACTACATCGTCTACATGAAAAGCGGGTCGGCCATTTCGGCCTTCCTAGCCGTAGTCGGCGCGCACCAAAGCGCCCTTGCCATGGAAAATGTTCGCGTGATCAAGAGCGTGCGCAACGACGTGAATCGCAGGGTCAACGCCGAGCTGGCCAACCAGCAGAAGGCCACCGAAGCCAGCATGGAGCAGATCATGGCCATTCACGCAGTGGTCGATCGCTATGGCTTGGAAAGCCTTCCACCGGCTCTTCAAGAATTCATCAAACTTCGCGTATCACACCCCGATGCCACGTTGAAGGAACTCGGGGAATACGCCGATCCGCCTTTGTCCAAATCCGCCGTATACCATCGCGTTCGTCGAATCGAGCAGCTTGCCGCGCAGGTTGAGCGGTAAATGCGTTATAGTATCCCACGGTGCGACCTGCGGGTTGTACCTGAATAGTATCGAGAGATAAGGAGTGCCTAATGGCAACGAGGGTAGCGATCAACGGGTTCGGCCGCATTGGACGCCTGGTCTTCCGTGCGATGGCAAAAGACCCTGCTTTGGAAGTGGTCGCAGTAAACGATCCCGGCTCTGTTGAGGCCATGACCCACCTTCTGAAGTACGATTCCATTCATGGTCGCGATTTCGAATCGGTCGAGGTCACGGAAGACGGTTTCGTGGCAGACGGCCAGAACGTGAAGGTTTTCTCCGACCGCAATCCATCCAACCTGCCCTGGGGCGAGCTCGACATCGATATCGTCGTTGAGTCAACGGGCGTGTTCCGCGACCGCGAAGGCGCACAGAAGCACATCGATGCTGGCGCCAAGAAGGTCATCATCACCGCTCCCGGCAAGAACGAGGACATTACCATCGTCATGGGCGTGAACGACCACCTGTACGATCCGGCCGTTCACAACATCGTGAGCAACGCTTCCTGCACCACGAACTGCCTCGCTCCGTTTGCGAAGGTGCTGCTCGACAACTTCGGAATCAAGCGTGGCTACATGAACACCATCCATGCGTACACGAACGACCAGAAGATCCTGGACCTTCCTCATAAGGACCTGCGTCGTGCTCGTGCCGCAGCCATGTCGATCATCCCCACCACCACGGGCGCTGCCCGCGCCGTTTCCCTGGTTCTCCCCGAACTGAAGGGCAAGCTCGACGGTTTCGCTACGCGCGTGCCCATTCCCGACGGCTCCATGGTCGACCTCACCGTCGAACTCGAGAAGTCCGTTACGAAGGAAGAAATCAACGCTGCTATGAAGGCCGCTGCCGAAGGCCCGCTGAAGGGCATCCTGGAATACAGCGAGGATCCGCTGGTCTCCATCGACATCGTCCATAACAGCCACTCTTCCATCTTCGACGCTGGCCTTACCATGGTCATGGGCGGGGAAAACAACCTCGTTAAGTGCGTCAGCTGGTACGACAACGAGTGGGGTTATTCCAACCGCGTGAAGGACCTGGCGAAGATTCTGCTCTAAGGTCTTATGTCATTACGGCCGGAACATGCACGCTTGGCGCTGCGGTTCCGGCCTTGTTTTGTGTAGAAAGGAAAAGCATGGCTGAAGTGAAGTCACTTGAGCAAGCCGATGTTGCCGGTAAACGAGTTCTCTGTCGCGTTGATTTCAACGTGCCGCTTGATGGCGCTACCGTTACCGACGACACGCGCATCCGCGCGGCGCTTCCCACGATCGAGTATCTGGTGGGGAAGGGTGCCAAGGTCATCCTCATGAGCCACCTGGGTCGTCCTGCTGGCACCGGCTTCGAGGAGAAGTTTTCCCTCGCTCCCGCTGCCGAACGTCTTTCCCAGCTCATTAGCGCTCCCGTTACGTTTGCGTCCGACACCGTGGGCCCCCATGCCCATGCGGTCGTAGAAGCCATGGAAGATGGCCAGGTCGTGGTTCTGGAAAACCTGCGTTTCGACAAGCGCGAGAAGAAGAACGATCCCGCTTTCTGCGAAGAGCTGGCCAAGCTGGGCGATCTTTACGTGAACGACGCCTTCGGCACCGCACATCGCGCCCATGCTTCCACGGCTGGCGTTGCCGCTCTGCTGCCCGCGTATGCCGGCTACCTCATGCTGCGCGAAGTGGGCACGCTTTCCGGCATGCTCGATGAGCCCAAGCGCCCCTTCGTCGCCATCCTTGGCGGTTCGAAGGTTTCCGACAAGGTGGGCGTTATCGACGCGCTTATTGAAAAGGCCGATACCATCATCATCGGTGGCGGTATGTGCTTCACGTTCCTGCTTGCCCAGGGCAAGCAGGTGGGCACTAGCCTGAAGGAAGAAGACTGGGTCGAGCGCGCTGCCGGCATGATCGAGCATGCAAAGGAAGCTGGCGTCGAGCTGCTGCTCCCCACCGACGTGGTCGTTGCCGATCGCTTCGCTGAAGACGCAAACACCGCAACCGTTTCCGTGGACGAAATCCCCAGCGACATGATGGGTCTCGATATCGGTCCTGAAACCGAGAAGCTGTATGCCCAGGCTATCGCTCACGGCAGCACCGTGTTCTGGAATGGCCCCATGGGCGTGTTCGAGATGGCCGCCTTCGAGCATGGCACGAAGGCCGTTGCCCTGGCCGTTGCGGAAAACGCGGAAGCCGACACCATCATCGGTGGTGGCGACAGCGTTGCCGCTGTTAACAAATTCGACCTTGGAAGCAAGATGACCTTCATCTCCACCGGCGGTGGCGCTTCCATGGAGCTGGTGCAGGGCCTGCCCCTGCCTGGCGTTGAGGCTCTTAAGGAGGCGTAATCATGCGCAAGCCCATGATGGCTGGAAACTGGAAGATGAACAAGACCTGGGCCGAGTCCGTCGTGCTCGCCCAGGGCATTTCCAATCGCTGCGATGACGCGTGGGATGCTGTCGACGTTGTGCTGTGCCCGCCCGCCTGCAATCTGAAAGCGGTGCATACGGTACTCGAGTTCGATCGTCGTGACATTCACGTGGGCGCTCAGAACTGCCACTGGGAAGAAGGTGGCGCCTTCACTGGCGAGATCTCTATTCCCATGCTGGAAGATATCGGCGTCGACCACTGCATCGTGGGCCATTCCGAGCGTCGCGAGTACTTCAGCGAGACCGACGAAATGGTTAATCGCAAGGTAATGGCGCTGGTTGCCCATGGGGTTACCCCCATCGTCTGCGTGGGCGAGTCGCTGGCCGTGCGTGATGCGGGTACGTATCTGGAATTCATTTGCAACGAGCTGCGTGCCGATTTTGCAGGCCTGGAGCCCGAAGAGGCTGCCAAGTGCGTCGTCGCCTACGAGCCCATCTGGGCCATTGGCACGGGTCGCACGGCCACGCCCGAACAGGCCCAGGAGGTCTGCTCGGCCATTAGGGCCGCCCTTTCGGATCTTTTTGGCGAGGAAGTTGCCAGCGGTATGCGCGTACTCTATGGTGGCTCCATGAAACCCGCCAATGTGGATGGCCTCATGGCCCAGCCCGACATCGACGGCGGACTCATCGGCGGTGCCGCGCTTTCCGCCGATTCCTTTGCCGAACTCGTTGAAGCGTGTCTGAAATAGGCGCGAGAAAGAAGCAACTTTATGGATAAGAGCAAGCTCCATCTGCCTGCGGCGCTCATCATCATGGATGGCTTCGGCATCGCCGAGCCTGGCCCGGGCAATGCCATTTCGCTTGCGAATACGCCCCATCTCGACCATTTGCGCGAAACGGCCTCGAACATTCAGATTCAGGCGTCGGGCGAATACGTGGGTCTTCCCGATGGCCAGATGGGCAACTCCGAAGTGGGTCATCTGAACATTGGCGCTGGTCGCATCGTCTATCAGGAGCTTACGCGCATCAACAACGCATGCCGTAGCGGCGGCATCGCCGAAAACGAGAAGCTGTGCGCGGCCATGGAACGCGTGAAGGCGGCTGGTTCCGTACTGCATGTTATGGGCCTCGTTTCCGATGGCGGAGTGCATTCCAGCAACGAGCATCTCTATGCGCTGCTGAAGATGGCAGCTCAGCACGAGGTTCCGCACGTCTTCGTTCATTGCTTCATGGATGGACGCGACGTTCCGCCTGCTAGCGGTCTTGGCTACATCGAAGAGCTGGAAGAGCGCATCGCCGAATACACGACTGATGCGTGCCGGATCTCGATTGCGTCCATTTCCGGTCGCTATTACGCGATGGACCGCGATAATCGCTGGGAACGCGTGAAGAAGGCGTTCGACGCCATTGCACACGCTTTGCCCCATAGCGAGCTTTCTCCCACCGAGTTCATGCAGGCAAGCTACGACGCCCAGGTAACCGACGAGTTCGTCGTTCCGGGTTCGTTTGCAACGCGCGGCGTGGAAGACGACGATGCCGTCATCTTCTTCAACTTCCGCCCCGATCGTGCGCGTCAGATTACGCATGCTTTCGTCGATGCAGAGCCGTTCGAGTCCGAATCGTTTCCGCGTCCGTATTTCGTGTGCCTCACTGAATACGACCCCGAGATTCCCGCCGACATTGCATTCGCGAAGGAATTCCCCGAAAACGTTCTTGCCGATGTGCTTTCCAGTGCGGGGTTGAAGCAGTATCACATTGCCGAGACGGAAAAGTACGCCCATGTCACGTTCTTCCTGAATGGCGGCATCGAAGCCCAGAAGGAAGGGGAGCGCAGGCAGATCATCGATAGCCCCAAGGTGGCTACGTACGACCTTCAGCCTGAGATGAGCGAGCCTGCGGTTGCCCAGACGCTTGCCGATGCCATCGACGCCGATACGGCAGATGTGTACATCGTCAACTTCGCCAACTGCGATATGGTGGGGCATACGGGCTCCATTCCCGCTGCTACGGCGGCCGTAGAGGCCGTGGATGCAGGCGTGGGGCAGGTTCTTGCCGCCATCGAGCGCAAGGGTGGCGTGGCGCTTGTCACGGCCGACCACGGCAATGCCGACAAGATGATCGCTGAGGATGGCCAGCCCCATACGGCACATACCACCAATCCGGTGCCCCTGTTCCTGGCTGACTACGCGGGTCTGGGATACCAGCTTGCGCAGCCCGAAGGCACGTGCGGCGCCCTCTGCAATCTTGCTCCTACGCTGTTGCAGATGATTGGCTTGGAGGTTCCCGCCGAGATGACAGCTCCCAGCCTGCTCGCCTAATCTACGCCCATTTGGAACGCCCGCTTCGTGCGGGCGTTCTGCTTTTGCGGCGTCTGCGATGCCTTCATAAGGGCATACTGTGCGTAATTGGCATGAGAACTGTTGCTCTCGTGCTCAGATTGACTATAATTTTGCAGTTGCGAGTTGTCGGCACATACGGTGCCGTAGTCACAGAGAAGAAAGAGTTCGCTTTGAATCCGTTGCTTATTCTGGTTATCATCGCCCTGGTCATTTCGGGTGCTGGTCTTATCGTCTTCATCATGCTGCATTCCGGCAAGGGCACGGGCATTTCCGACGCCATTGCCAGCTCGCTGTATTCCACGAGCTCTGGTACCAGCATCATCGAAAAGAATCTCGATCGCATCACCATCATTTTTGCCGTGGTGTTCCTGATTTCGCTCATCCTTTTGATGATTATTTATCCTCAGGGCACAATTGCCTAAAATTCTCGCTTGCAATGAGGAAACTTGTGCTATAGTACCCCTCGTTGCTTTTCACGTCGGAGTGGTGGAACGGCAGACACGCTAGCTTGAGGTGCTAGTGCCCACTTTAGGGCTTGCGGGTTCAAATCCCGCCTCCGACACCAGGAATTACAAGCCGCCTTCGGGCGGCTTTTTTATTTGCTATGCTGTAGTCCTCTAGGAAAATGTGCAGGAGATGTGTGCAGTGGGGGATACGGCAAAAACTTCTTCAAAGACGGGATTGGCGCTTGCAGCTCTCTTGCTTTTCCTGTTCCTCCTCGTCGTCTTCACATTTCGTACATCTTTCATTCCGCCGCTCGACCAGCTCCTGTTTTCCGATATCTCCTTTGATGCTCATGGTGGATCCATCGAGGGAGCGCAAGCGGGCTCTCAGAGGGTCTGGGCTTGGGAGCCCGTATCGATGCCGCAAGCGTATAAAGACGGTTACGTGCTGCTCGGATGGGTTGATAGCGCCTCAGGAGCCGTTACAGGGCCTGGTGGCGGCAGGGTAGGGGGTAGTGGCACCCTACGGGCGGTATGGACGCGCGACAGGTATGCCATATCCTATGATTTGGCATGTGGTTCGCTCGAGGGTCGGCCGCCCACGTCGTACTCCATTGCATCTGATGCCGTGATACTTCCAGAGCCTTTTCGCTATGCGTATGAATTCCAGGGTTGGCGTATCGATGGATGCGAGGAGTTGGTCGATAGCATCGACTCTATGCTTGCCCGGGATGTCACTGCACATGCAGTCTGGACGCCTGCGGTAGATGCCGAGCCTGCGACGCTGTATCTTGGCGATGGACTCGATGCCGTTCCGTATTCCTATTGCTATGGGTGGGATACCGCCCCAGCGCAGGAGGCTGGCATCTGGCAAGGCGTTGGATGCGTTACCGATGGGGATCCGACGTATTACATCGGGCACAATCCCGGCATCTTCGCCCAGGTAGCCGATTTTCACGTAGGGAGTCTTTTCGCGGTATGCGACGATGCGGGCAACCTTGGCTGTTATCGCGTTGTGCGCATCGTAACGGTGCTGCATGACGGGACCATTTTTACACCCGAATTGCAGGCGATGGTTATGCCTCAGGGGGAATATGCCACGCTTCAAACCTGCCGTCTCGACAATGTCTACATGGACATATTCGTAGGTAAGCGCATTGATGCCTAGCCTTCTTTTTTATAAGTTCATCTGGGATTATGTGCTCAGCTACAAAAAATAAAATACCCTCTTGCCAGAAAGGGTGAGTCGCGTATAATACTTTCTTGCGCGCGGACATGGCTCAGTTGGTAGAGCACCACCTTGCCAAGGTGGGGGTCGCGGGTTCGAACCCCGTTGTCCGCTCCATTGTTCATGTGAGCCGGCCGAGCAATCGGCTGGCTCTTTTAAGCAAAACATGGCGACGTGGCCAAGTGGTAAGGCAGAGGCCTGCAAAGCCTTTACCCCCGGTTCGAATCCGGGCGTCGCCTCCAATTTGCTTCATGAACGCAGCGCTGGAAGTTTTTAAAATTGGGTGTTTACAAAGCACTCAGCTCTGTTAGAATACTTCCTGCTGCAAAGCTAACGGGCGTTTAGCTCAGGGGGAGAGCGCTTCCCTGACACGGAAGAGGTCACAAGTTCAAATCTTGTAACGCCCACCACATGAAACACCAGGTCAGATAGCAATTCTGGCCTGGTTTTTTTGCGAAATGCACAAAATGGCCTCTGGATTACATTCGTTTTCTCAGAATCCTATCTTTGCTCCCAATCCCCAACCGAGCCGCAGAAGTCGATGCGGTCTCTATGCTGCGCGCCTCTTCCTAGGGTAATCGCGCCGCATGGCCCCTCACGTCACCTTTTCCCTGGTAACAGTCGTTTATCCATAGTCTGACGGTGCGATGCCAGCGAAGAGCGCATGCTAAAATGATGCTGGGGGTTAGCTTTCTAAGCGCAATCATTACTCGATGGCGGCATTTCGCGTGGCAAGCACGCCAATACACATTAGCTGAAAGCAAGGTTTGATCATGATTGAACTGCGCGATATAGGCAAGAACTACCTTAAGGGAGAGATTACGGCACTTTCCGATGTGTCCGTCGCCTTCGGAGATTGCGGCCTTGTTGCGATTTGCGGGCCGGCGGCTTGTGGCAAGTCCGTGCTCCTGAACATCCTGGGAGGAATCGAGCAGCCCGATTCAGGTGAAGTGATCATTGATGGCAAGTCGACCCGTACATTCAGAGAGGCCGATTGGAATGAATACCGCAACGCGCGCGTCGGGTTTGCGTTCCAGGACCCTGTTCTCGTGGGGCATCGAACCGCACTCGAGAATGTCGAGCTGGCTTTAACGATTGGAAACGTTCGCCAAACCGAGCGCAGTGAACGAGCACTCGAAGCCCTTCGTCTTCTGGGTGTTGAAAACTGTGCGTCGAAGAAGCCAGCGGCCCTTTCATGCGCCCAGCAGCGCCTTGTGGCGATTGCTCGCACCTTGGCGAAAGAGCCTGATATCCTTCTTGCGGACGAGCCGACGTGCGGGCTTGACAAAAGCTCCGCGGAAACGGTAGTAAACGCTCTCGAGCGCGCCGCGAGGAGTCGACTTGTGATACTGGCTACGAGCGACGATGAACTGGCTTCGCGCGCCAGTCGGATCTTGCGCTTTGCCAACGGCAAAGTGGTCAGCGATGTATCTACGCACAATGGAACCATCGTCGGGACCATCGAGCAATCCGCGCAGCTTTCGGGAAAGAGCAGCTCTAATCCCCGCTTACGCGCGAAATCGCGTCGGAGCATGCCGTTTTTCGCTGTGGTAGGCTATTCGATCCGTAACATGTCTGCGAAGAAGGGGCGGGCAATACTTACAGCCATCGCATCGGCCATAAGCATGATAGGCATCGCTACCATCGTTGCGCTTGGTGGCGGTGCAAATAATCTCATTGCTGGTTTCGAAGAGTCTACGATTGCCACCGACCCTATCGTTGTAGGGAAATCTAACCTTGACCTCACGAGCTTGCTTAGCAGCGAGAGCTTGAGGAATCTCAATTCCCAGAGTGCGGCCACAGAGGAAAGCTCGTCGTCTCCGGGCACTGTAAAGGTAAATACTCTCGATGGCTCCATTCAAGACGTATCATCGATGCTCGCGGAAACGATCTCGCACGTTCGCGATAATGACCTTGCTGGTTTCAAGCAATTCGTCGATTCAAATTCGGATGGCATTCTCGATTATGTTGACACCGTCACATATGATTATGGCATTGTGCCCCTCGTATACAATGGCGACACGACCCAGGGCGTTGAACAGCTTAATCCTTCGTCGCTTTCGGAAATGGTCACGCGTCGGGCCAACTCGACCGCAAGCTCGCTTAATAGCCTAGGCGGGTTCCATCAGATGATCGACAGCCAAGATATATTGGACGAGCAGATGGACGTTGTCTATGGCACTTGGCCTCAAAGCTACGACGAATGCGTGATTGTGCTCGACAAAAACGGCGGTATCAGCGACCTTACGCTCTATTACCTTGGACTCTACGACCACGAGGCAGTTAACGACGCGCTGAATGCGGCTCTCGACGGGCAGAGCGTCGAGTTTCCCGATTCGCCATCCGAGCTTAGCTACGACCAGCTCATGGACGCGAATTTCGTGGTTCTGCCGCGCGTGAGCCTTTACCAGAGGGATGAGGCACGAGGTACGTGGGCCGATAAGTCGCTGGACGACGATTATGTTTCCGGCAAAATAGCCCAAGAAGGCATCAAGCTGAAGGTGTGCGGTATCGTACAGCCGAAACGTGATACGCTTTCCCCTCTCATGCCCGAAGGCGTCGGGTATACCTCCGAACTCGTCGATTATCTCGTCGGGGTATCCGCTCAAAGCGCGATCACCAAGCAACAGCTCGACAACCCTGATGTCGACGTGTTTACGGGTAAGAGCTTTGAGGATTTGAAGGCGCATCCGGCGGGCAATCTGAACCTCGAGAACGTCATTACCGTAAATGATCAGGCGATTGCTCGCCTGCTCGGCATGTTTGGAGATAGTGATGTGGAAGAGACTGATTCCGGTGATGACGACCTTGAGCTGCTTTGGGCTGACCTCTCGAAGATTGACTGGTCGCAATTTGAGATTGACGAACGCGACATACTCGACGCGGTGAACGAACAGAGGATCTACGATGCCATCGAACTCGCCTCGATGCTCGATCCCGAAGAATCCGGCTTGGAGCTGACCGCTGAGCAGAAAGCCGAGGTAAGTATATTAACGGGGGGCATGGTTGCCAACTTCACCGCCTGGGCCATTGACGAGGGGGCCACTGCCGAGGATCTGAGCGATTCGGATAAGGTTAGCAGCTATTGGAAAGGCTACTTGCAAACCGATGTCGGCAAGCAGCAAATGCTCGAGCTCGACCTTCTCGTGGGGCAGAGCTACGGTGAAGTCGTGCGTGGGCAGCTCGAAGATTACCTAACGGGCGTTTACGTCGAGGTCCTTATCGACGAAGTCAGTGCCGAAATCATTGAACAGTCCATGGAAGAAATCGCGAAGGAGGCCGAAGAGGAGCTTGAGCGCGAGTTTCCGGCTGTTGCCGACGAACTAGGCAGAGAACTCGAAGCGGCCATAGCTAATGAGCTCGACCGCATTCTCACCGAGGTCGACAATGGGGTCGCTGTGGCTGGAAACGAACTAACCAACGTAATCCAGATCAACATGAGCGAAGAGGACCTCGTTGCGTTTCTTAACAACCTATCTGACTCATCCGAGATAGGCTATGACAACAACATTGCCAAGCTTGGCTACGTAGACATGAGCAAGCCGCTCTCGATGAGCATCTATCCAAAAGATCTTGCTGCAAAGCAGAAGGTGATTGGGATTATCACGGCTTACAACGATCGCATGGACCAGGCGGGAATGCACGATCGAACTATCATCTATAACAATAATTCAGGCGACATGTCCGAAACCCTGTCTGGCGTTGTGGACATCGTGGGCCTGGTGCTGATCGTTCTCATTGGCGTCTCGCTGGTTGTCGGTTCCATTATGCTAGCGCTCCTTACCTACACTGGCATAGCTGAACGACGCCGAGAAATGGGGCTTCTGCGATCCCTTGGCGCATCGCGGGGCAACCTGGTGGCCATGTTCAACATCGAGACGTTCGTGGAAGGCTTGCTCGCAGGCGTGATTGCGGTGGGCGTCGTCTACGCAATGTCTGCGGGCGTGAACAGCATGACGGCCACAAGCTTTGCGGGCGTAGACGTCATGGTTCTGTCCCCTCAGATAGCCGCCGCGCTCATCGTGCTCTCGGGCGTGCTTCCGCTGCTTGTCGGCTTGGCACTGTCATTTGTCGTGTCATGCAAGCGCCCAGCTCGATTTCTGAGTAGCTAACGAATCGATTGTGGCTGCGGGAGTGCTTGGCTCTGCAGTTGGTCTCTTGCGATGATCCGCCGAGGAGGAACCATGCTTGATTTGAATTACGCTTTGCCCGATTTCACAAGCAACCTGAAGATGAATCTGGCCTTGATTGAAGCCTGGCGCAAGAACCCTGCCGTGTTCCGCGACGGAGTGCGCTTTGGAAGCGTATACGGCTCTTTCCCGCTCTGCAAGGCGAATGGCGGGCGGCAGTATGTGGGGCTGCTACCGTATTCGTCTAATCAAATGCATGCCACCTTTACGGCGCTCAACGAGGCGGGCGTGAAAGCGCGTCTCACCTTCACCAACATGTTCATCGACGGTTGCATGCTCAGAGACGATACGTACATCCGGAAGATCCTGGCTATTGCAAGCCAGTACGACGTGGAGGTTATCGTCTACTCGGATGAAGTGGCAGATTATCTGCGCGAAAACTACCCGTTCAAGCTCGTGCTCTCGACGAGCCGAGAGATTACCGACATCGATGCGCTCAACGATGCACTTGAGCGTTATGACTACGTGGTCCTCAACTATAATTTGAACAAGGATTACGACTTCATTGCCCAGGTCTCGCACCCTGAACGCCTTGAGGTGATGGTCAACGAGCTCTGCGCACCGAATTGCCCCGTGCGCCAGCTGCACTACGAGCATGAAAGCCGCGATCAGCTGAATGGTGAGGCCACGCTGTTCCCCGAGGAATGCCGCCGCCCGAAAGCCGATCTCGTCGACTTATTCAGCGGTCCTATTGTCCTCTCAAACGAGGAGGTAGATGCCCTGCGCGCCACGTACGGCATCCGCTATTTCAAGATCGTCGGACGCAATAGGAAGCGCGAAAACCTCGTTGATGTGCTCTTGTACTACCTGGTAAAACCCGAGTACCACGAAGACGTTCGACGACTGCTCGTTGGGTAGACGTCACTTTCGAATGGCTATGGCGACTTACGTTCCTCCATGGAGGAGGGCTCGGGGTCCTGGGCGGTCTGGCCGATGCCCCGTTTCCCGAAGGCGGCCTCTTCGCTTCTCGCGCTTCCGAGCTCGGTAAATAGGTGCTCTATGACCTGCGAGTTAAATGGGCGTTTCCAATGCATTACAAGGCTGTTCGGACGCTAGATGCTTGATGATGGCTCTGCAAAGATACCCCCAAGCTACTTCAGGGAGTTCGGAAAGGGGATGGGTGACCGTGAGATCACTTATTAAAAATCTCGTTGTCACAATGATCGTGTTGGCATGCGCAAGTGGCGCCGTTGCCTGCTCGGGGCAGGGTTCGTCGGGTGGGGGTACCCCATCCGAAATGGAAAGTGCGGATGTTAAGACGCTCTACGTTTCGGGTACGTCGTTCGCTCCGGCAACGGAAGCTGCCATCAACGACTTCATTGCGACATACGGGAAGGATTCCCCCGATTGGAACGAAAGCGCATATGTGGTTTGCGATTTCGATAATACGACGGCGATTTTCGATATTACCTATCAGTGCAATGCCTACCAGATTCAAACGATGGCCTTTGCCGTAGACCCTGCGGGGCTGCGCGCAGCGCTCTCGTCGGAAATCAATCCGGAGGCAGATGATAACAACCTATGGCTCGATGATATCGAGAACGCATACCAGTACCTGTGGACCATCTATGGCCCCTTCACTTCTTCCGGCCTGGACGAGGAGGCCCAGAAGGCCATTCAAGCCGATCCCGAGTGGATGGAATTTGCCGCCAAGATGAAGGCGTTTTACGAGCACGTGGAAGATACCATTGACGACCCGACGGCGTGTGCCTGGGTGCTGAACTGGTATTCCGGCATGTCCGAACAGGAAGTCTACAACTTGTATATGCGTTCATGCGAAACGTATCGTGACGTAGACACCGTCGACGTGGTGTGGGAGTCCCCAGCGAGCATTGCCTCTGAGGTGGGTGTCGCATCCAGTGAATTCCCCCTGGGCGTTTCCGTGACCGAAGACGTGCGGGAGATGCTGAAGGCATACAGCGACAACGGAATCGATGTATGGATTTGCTCCGCCTCGCACGCGGATGGCGTACGCGCTGCGGTTGACGCATATGGCCTGAGCGAGAGCGTGCATGGCATCATTGGCATGACCCAGAAGCTTTCCGACGGCATCTACGTGCCCGCATACGATTGGGATGAGGGCTACGCATGGCTGAACAGCGGAAACGGCACCTGGGAAAAGACGGATATGGCCATTCATGCGCTCCCTTCTCGCGAGGGGAAGGTCCAAGCCATCGAGAATACGCTCGTCCCGCTCTATGGCGCTGGTCCGCTTGCTGGCTTCATGGACTCCTCTGGCGACTACAACTTCTGCACCGAATTCGATTCGATGAAGATGGTCATTTGCTATAACCGTGCGAACCGCAAGATTACCGAGGGTGCGGGCATTGTGGCTGCGGTGGCTGTCTACCAGCAGGATGTTCTGAACTACGATTTGGCAAGCGCAAACGCGGCGGGAGATACGTACTATCTGCTGCAGGGTCGCGATGAAAACGGGAAGCGCACGCTTCGCCCCTCGGACGAAACCGTTCGCCTGGGCAGTAGCGAGCCAAAGCTGTTTGCCAACGAAGACAACGATGCGCTCCTTTCCTATATCGAGGCACATGGCATGACGACAGCGCAGGTGTTTGGCACGTTCTCCGTGCGCTGCGATGCAAGCGACCCGAATAACAAGTTGGGGGTCACGTACGGGTATCTCGACGAATACTCAGGCTACCATTCGCATCGCTAGCTTGCCTCCCCTGTGGTCTAGTTTTGCGTGAACGCATCGACTTAACTGCCAGGTAAACGGGTACAATCGATGCAATGAACGAAACCGAAGGGGAGCAACATGGTCATTCCCGGACTGGGAACAATCGTAAACGTCGCTGCCATTGTAGTAGCGGGATTCTTCGGGGCAGCGGCCGGAAAGCTGCTGAACGAACGTCTGCAAGATGGATTGGCCAAAGCTGCGGGTGTTTGCGTGCTCTTCATTGGAATCGCTGGCGCCATGCAGGGCATGCTCGCTCTCGATGGCGACGTTCTTGCGTCGGGGAAGTCGCTGTTTGTCGTGACCAGCATAGTGGCAGGTACGCTCATTGGCGAGATTGCCGACATAGATGGCCTCGTGAGGCGCTTTGGCGAATGGCTCAAGCGCAAGACGGGTAATGCCGGGGACCGCTCCTTCGTCGATGCGTTCGTCACCGCATCGGTGACGGTTTGCGTGGGCGCTATGGCCGTAGTCGGAGCGGTTGAAGACGGCATGCTCGGCGACATCTCGATCCTATGCACTAAGGCTATTCTGGACTTCGTCATCATTTTGGTTATGACCTGCTCGCTTGGGCGGGGATGCGCATTCTCCGCTATTCCCGTTGGCGTCTTCCAGGGCGCGGTTACGGCGCTATCGGTGCTTATTCGCCCGCTCATGACCGATTCCGCTTTGGCTGGCCTTTCGCTCGTGGGAAGCATTCTCATATTCTGCGTTGGCGTAAACCTCGTATGGAATACCAAGATTCGCGTGGCGAACATGTTGCCCGCCATCATAATTGCCCCGTTGCTCACCTTCTTGCCGATTGCGTGGTAAGCGTAGACCATGTCCTTTCCCCTTCCAAAGAATGCTATTGTGACTCGCTAAGGCAAGCGGCTATTGCCAGGCAATAGCCGCTTGAAGCCGGGGCTTCATCGCGCGGCGTTGACGTGTATCAACATAAAAGGGGAGACTGCATGACGGCAGAGCAGAAGGGCATGGCGGGAACCATGAATGCCTGCAGGGGAATCGTAAGTGCCTATCTGGCGGTTGAGGTTGTCCTATTTGCCCTCATCCATGTGTGCGAGATATTCGAACTGGGCCTGCTTACGAACGTAAGCATGTATGCGTCGGTGGTCTTGGGTGCGATCGTCGCCTTGTGGTTCTACGCTCGCTTTGGCAAGAGCGCGGGAAACAAACGTGCGAATATCATCGTTGCGGGACTTGTTGCCACGGCAGTCTCTGACATCTTTCTAACCCTCATCGACACGGAATGGACCCTCTTGCCTGGCTTTGTGGCATTCTGCGTAACTGAGGTTGTGTACTGGGGGTATGTGGGCTTTTCCCTGCGGTCTCTCGTAGCGCGTATAGGCGCGATGATCGCATTGTTCGCTCTCATTTGGTCGATGGGCGAACTTACCTTTTCCCATGCGGTTGGCCTAATCGACATTGCCTTGGTCTTGTGCAATGCCGTGCAGGCGTGGCTCAACCGAAAGACGGGCGTTTCGCTGCTCTTCGCAATAGGCATAACGCTCTTCTTTTGCTGCGATGCCTCTATCGCAGTTCGCATCTTGTCGGCAGGCGTCGTACATGACGTATCGGCACTACTGGTGTGGGCGTTCTACGTGCCCGCCCAGGTGTTTATTACGATGTCGTATGTGCATAGCGTCCGCCCCTCGTCTTGCCAGGGAGCTATACCAAACGCATGCGCGGAAGCGGCTGCGTAGGGAAGGCGCCAGGATTCAGGAACCCACTGTTTTCGCCAAATCTTCCGTTGGCCAACGTAGTCGAAAGCATCCAGGCAGGCAGCAAGTCATAGCGAATTCCGTTTGGATTCAAATGGTAACTAAACGTTGGCCTGCGCGCATGCATTTCCGTCCGAGCTGGTAAAATGCTACCCGTACGTGAAGCAAGGCAAGGGGAGAGCCCATGGCGCAGAAGATTGTCGAACCCGAAAGCGTTTTCGGACATTCGGCTCTGAACCGCGTTTCCAGCTCCGACGAGCTGGATCAATACATCAAGGTCGCCAATCCAAGCGCGTGGGTGATTGCTCTTGCTTCGCTCCTGCTTATGGTAGGCATCGCCGTATGGGCTGCGGTCGCAATCGTTCCCGTCACGCTCAACCTCACGGGATTTGCCTATATCCCCGAAGGGTCCACCGAACCCGTGGTGTTTTGCCTGGTCGACAAATCAACGCTCGACAAAATCCAAGATTCGGGAGCCACGGTAAGCATCAATGGCATCAATGCGGAAATCGAAAGCTGCAGTGCCACGCCCATTTCCGCATCTGAGGCGAAAACATACATCGGCAGTGACTACTACGACGAATCCCTGCACCTTTCCGACTGGAACTACGTGATAACCATCAAGCCATCAAGCGAGCTCCCTGGCTCGACATTTTCCATTGCAACCGCCGGGGGAGAGGCACGACTCGTTCCCGTGAGCATGGTCGTTTCCGAAACGCGCCCCATCAACATCGTACTGGGAAAGCAATAGGCTCGCATGCGCTCTACCACGAAAAACGTTCCCGTAATCATGCAGATGGAGGCGTCCGAATGCGGCGCCATCTGCCTTGCCATGATGCTTGCCTATTACGGACGCTGGGTGCCACTCGAGGAGGCCCGCGTTGCATGCGGCGTCAGCCGCGATGGATCGAAGGAGGCCAACATCGCGAAAGCGGGGGAGTCATACGGACTTGCCGCCACTACGAACGCATATTCCATCGACGAGCTTCGCGAAAAGGCTTCCTTTCCCTGCATTGCGTCTTGGAAGGGAGCGCATTTCGTTGTCGTAAAGGGCATTTCCGGGAGCAAGGTCCTCCTGAATGACCCCAGTCGCGGGTCCGTGAAAGTACCCCTGCACTCCTTCGAGCGATCATACGGCGGTACGGTGCTTGCATTCGAACCGACTTCTACATTCGAAAAGGGCGGACAGCGACCCTCTACCTGGGCGTTCACCCGCAGGCGCTTGCGTGGGATGAAGGCACCCATCGCCTTCGTGGCAGTCGCCACATTCGTGCTATCGCTTGCCACCATCCTTAGCACGACCGTGTCTACGGCATTCATGGACTACGTGCTCTCGGGCGAAATCCCGCAGTGGTTTGGATCCATCCTGACCTTGCTGAGTATTGCTGTGGTGGTGCGCTGCGCCGTGAGCATCGCCAATGCCGCCTACCTCAATTGCATTCGGGGAAAATTCGCGGTTGTCGGCGCCTCGGAATTCATGTGGCATCTATTGCATCTCCCCGTGGGCTTTTACGAACAGCGTGCCATAGGCGACTTGCAGCAACGCCAAGAAGCAAACGAAACCGTTGCCGCTACGCTCGTAGAGCGCCTCGCGCCTGCGCTATTCAATGTCGTCCTTCTGGTGCTCTACCTGGGCGTCATGCTGGCATACAGTTGGAAACTCACGCTCGTGGGCGTGGGGGCAGTCGCCGTAAACGTCATCGTGGCCAACTGGGCCTCGCGGGCTCGCGTGAACGTTTCGCGCCAGCAGATGCGCAGCCGAGGACTGCTCTATTCCTCCACCATGGCCGGCATCGAATCCATCGAGACGATCAAGGCCTCGGGAGCCGAAGAGGGCTTCTTCGAGCGTTGGTCGGGCTACCAGGCGCTCGTAAACAACGCGAGCGTAAGGTTCAGCAAGGTCGACCTGTACTTTGCGGCGGTTCCCGAGTTTCTGGCGCAGTTCGCCAACATCGCGGTCTTGCTGCTGGGTACGTTCCTCATCATGAGCGGCCAGTTTACCGCTGGCATGCTCATGGCCTTTCAGGGCCTGCTTGCAAGCTTCATGGGTCCCGTGGATTCGGTTATCGGCTTGGGCCAGCAGATACAGGAGATGCGCACCTCGATGGAGCGTGTGCAGGACGTGCTGGAGCATCCCGCAGACGCAAGCGAATCCACGTTGCCAGCCGCTGACGTAAACGACAAGCTGTCGGGCAAGGTGGAGATCGAGCACCTAAGTTTCGGCTATTCTCCGCTCGAACCTGCCCTCATCAAGGATTTTTCTCTTTCGCTCGAACCTGGCTCTTGGGTAGCCCTCGTAGGATCTTCCGGTTCGGGAAAATCCACTATCGCAAAGCTGGTGAGCGGCCTCTACGAGCCATGGCAGGGGAGCATCAAATTCGATGGCATGCCTCGATCCGCCATCGACCCCGATAGGCTTCACGCATCGCTTTCCGTAGTCGACCAGGACATCATGACGGTGCCCGACACCATCGATGCCAATATTCGTCTTTGGGACCAGTCCATCGAAGAGTACGAAGTGATCATGGCTGCACGCGACGCGGGCATTCATGACGCCATCACGCAACGTGCCGCTGGGTACCAGGAAGTAATCGCTCCACGCGGTAGAAACTTCTCGGGCGGTCAGCTCCAACGCCTTGAAATAGCTCGTGCGCTAGCAGCCGACCCAAGCATTCTCATCCTCGACGAGGCGACGAGCGCGCTTGACGCGAAGACGGAGGCTCACATCATGCAATCCGTGCGCGAACGGGGCATTACGTGCATTGTCGTGGCGCACCGTCTTTCCACCATCCGCGATTGCGACGAGATCATCGTTCTGCACGAGGGAACGATCGTCGAACGTGGCACGCACGACCAGCTTATTGCCGCGAACGGCACCTACGCAAATCTGGTACGGAGCAACTAGTATGACCTGGTTCTCCGAACAAATCGAAGCACGTCGTCGCCTTGATAGGGAAGAGCTCGAAGACTCGTATGAGCGCTTGGCGGCATCCGTAATGGGGCCGGGCCAATCAACCCGCTTCCCCGTCGACGATGCATGCGCAGCCGACATGGCAATCGATGCCATTCTCTCGTTTTACGGCTGCAAGCCCTTCGAGGTTCCCAACGACGTGACCGACCCTATGGGGCGCATTGAATGCGCATTGCGTCCAACGGGCATCATGAAGCGCCCCGTTCGACTCGAAGACGGCTGGTGGCGAAATGCTACCGGCGCGTACCTGGGAAGGCTCAAGGACGGAAATCTCGTTGCAATCCTGCCGCTGGGCACGCATGGCTATGGCTATTTCGACCCGGCAAAGAAAGAGCGCGTGCCCCTGAACAAACGCACAGCGGGTCTTTTTGAGGCAGAGGCGCTCTGCTTCTATCGACCGCTGCCCGCACGCGAACTCTCAACACGCGACGTGCTTGCGTACATGCTCCGCTCGCTGGCAATTTCCGATTACGCGCTTATGATTATCGCAACAACGCTCGTCACGCTTCTAGGCATGTTGCCCACCATTGCATATCGGTTGCTGTTCAGCGCCGTCATCCCCTCGGGTCTGGAGTCGCTCATCTCGCCCATAGGCTTGCTGCTCTTCGGTGTTATCTTCGCGCAGGCGCTCATCAAGCTAACGAGCAATGTCGTCACCGCCCGGCTCATGCTAAAGCTACGCGTTCAAATCGAAGCCGCCACCTATGCCCGCGTCATGCTGCTGCCACCGTCATTCTTCAGGCAGATTGCACCTGGCGACCTGGCACATCGCGTTTCCACCATCTCGCTGTTCGTCGAGCTTTTCTCCAAGAGCATCTTGAACGTTGGCCTTACCTGCGTATTCGCGCTCTTGTACGTCGTGCAGATTTTCTCGTTCGCTCCTGCGCTCGCGCTTCCCGCATTGTGCGTAGCCGCTATCCAGATTGCCGCCGTGCTCCTGGCCCTGAAGTCAACCATTCGCTACAACCGAAAGCAGATGCAGCAGAAAACGAAGCTTTCGGGTGTTGTGCCCGCATTGCTCCATGGCGTGGCGAAACTGAAAATCGCGGGAGCGGAATCTCGCGCATTCTCGTTTTGGGCGCGCCGTTACGCCGAAATGTCGCAAGCCATCTATGGGCGACCTGCGCTTTTGCTTGCAGCGCCATCACTCATACCACTCGTCGCCGTCGCGGGAACCATCGCATTCTACGTGGCAGCCGTGGCGGGAAGCGTAAACGTCGCCGATTACATAGCGTTCAACTACGCATTCGGCATGGTTTCGGGCGCCATAACCGCACTCGCAACATCCATCCCCATGCTTGCGCGTCTGCGACCATTGCTCGAAATGGTCGAACCCATCATGAAAGCCGTACCGGAAACGCTTTCGAACAAGAAGCAAGTGTCCGCACTTGAAGGAGGAATCGAGGTCACCAACGTATCGTTTCGATACGCCAGCAATCTGCCCTTGGTGCTTGATGGGGTTTCCCTGAGGGTCTCCCCAGGTGAATACGTAGCCATCGTGGGAACCACAGGCTGCGGTAAGTCCACACTCTTGCGTATGCTCCTTGGATTCGAGCAGCCGTGCTCGGGAACGATCGCCTACGATGGCAGGGACCTGGCCTCTGTAGATGTTCGCTCGGTTCGGCGCAACATCGGAGTAGTCATGCAAAATGGCGACCTCTTCGCAGGCGACATCTTCGGCAACATCACCATCATGCACCCACGCGCCACGCTCGACGACGCATGGGAAGCGGCCGAACTCGCGGGCATAGCCGATGACATCCGAAAGATGCCCATGGGCATGCAGACGCTCATCAGCGAAGGTAGCGGGGGCGTTTCGGGCGGACAGCGCCAACGCCTGCTTATCGCGCGCGCTATCTGCGGAAAACCTCGTATCCTCATGCTCGACGAAGCCACGAGCGCACTCGATAACGTCACGCAAAAGCACGTAAGCGATGCTCTTGAGGGGCTGAACTGCACGCGCATCGTCATCGCTCATCGTCTTTCGACCATTCGCCATGCCGATCGCATCGTCATGCTCGACGGCGGAACCATCGTGGAAGACGGAACGTACGAAGAGCTCCTTGCGCATGGAGGCAAGTTCGCCGACCTCGTCGCACGTCAGCAGCTCGACCGCAAGTAGTTCACGACCCATCTGGTTTCGGTTCGTCGCCACCGGGAATAAGCGCCCGACGCGAGAAAGGCATGCGAACGAGCGCTTCGCCACCACTCTCCCCGAATACGCATTCGGGGCTAGCGTATGCGCTGCTTTAGCTGGGGTGCCTGAGCGTGATGCACACGGCGTAGCCCGTAGCGATGGGCGTTTTTCGCGTCGGCGCCAGCAGGTAAGCCCATGTACTCTTGGATTTCGCGTTCGGGCTTCTTCAGAAACACGGAATAGACGCCTACGAGCACGGCCTGCTCGTAGGATAGAATGCCCGCACGGTAAAGCCCGATAGAATCGAGCGTGCGATCGCGATTCCTCTCGTCGGAAAGCGCACTTATGATCTGCGATTCCATTGCGTACATGCGCTTTACGTTCACGCCATTCTCTTCCGAGAATACGCGAATCGCTCCATCGCTCGTTTCGTCGCACACGGCAACGTAGACGGTATCGCCCTCCACCATCAGGGGCAGGATCTTCATCTTTCGCAGGCGTTCCCGATCGAACTGTTCCAGGGTCCTACGGTAGCCAAGCTTGCTCACGACGCCATCGGGCAGGAAGAGAACATGCTGAACGTGGCTTAGGGCCTGCACCATCTGCACCTCGGTAATGAGCCCTTTGCGAATGAGGTATGCGCCGATGTGCTCGCCGGACTCGCGATCCATTTCCTCCAGCGCATCCCTGAACTCCTCTGCCGTCAGGCATCCTTGGACGATGAGGGTGTCGCCAAGTTTGCGACGATAGCGCTGCAGCTGCTCGCTCGTTAGAAACTCATGGTCAGTCTTGGCCCACTTGACCTTACGGCGCGGGCTCTTCTTTGCCTTTTCCTTCTGAGGGCGATTCTTTCCCACGCGGAAACGCATGCTGATGGCGCCCTTGGTTGCGGCGAAGTTGATGATGTTACCGTAAATGAGGCGAATGGGAAGCAGCGGGGGAAGAAAGCAGCCAAAGAATGCGCTCTTCAGACCATATACGCGATAGAGCGAATGCGCCCTGGTAACCTGACGCACGAACATCATCAGGAATACCAGTACGGCCAAAAAGAAGAAGGGGGAGTCCTCGGGGAACATCTTTGGGAGGCCGAGCGGAAACGAGACGATGCAGTAGAGCGAAGCTGCATAGCCAATGATGGGCATAAGATTGATGTACTTCGACTTGACGTCCTTGTAGAAAGAGTAACGGCCCGCAAAGCTCACGCCCTTCGAGAAGAAGACATCCTTCAAGCTGATGGATTGCATGGTGATGCCGTACGCCCAGCGCGTCTTCTGGCGCACTGCAGCGTGAAACGTTGCGGGGAACAGGGCGCGCGTGGTGATGAAATCGTCCTTGATCTTGCCGTTCGGCAGAACGCGAGGCAATCGTTCGAGAACGTAATGCAGAGAAATGCCCTTCTTGTACAGCTGAAGCGAAAGCAGGTAGTCCTCCGTGAGGCTGTCGCTCGGCAAGACGTCCTCGCCATTGAACCGGTCGATCAGTTCCCTCGAAAGCGCAAATCCAGTGCCGGCGCAAGGCACGAACGCACCCAGGTTTCTGCGCGCAACAAGCGTCGTGAAATGGTGCTCCGCAAACTCGTCGGCGTATGTTCCCGTGGTGAGCTGCCTGAAGAAGTTCTTGAATGTCGGCATCTCCATGATCGGGAACACGGGGAACTGCAGCGCCTCATGCTTGTCGATAAGGTAGTTCGTAGCCAGAAGCTCGTAGGAATGGATAACGTCCTCGGAGTCGTGAACGGTCAACGAGGCAAACCGAATATGATTCTGCTCTTCGTAGAGCTTAATTTGGCGGATGACGTGATTGATGTTCTGGGCTTTCGTAGTGGGCCCATCGATGCAGTTAACAATGGCATGCACGTTGGGAAAGCGCTTAGAAGCCGATTTCACGGCGGCAATCGTTTCAGGATCGTTCGGGTAGACGCCCACGAATAGGTGATACATCGACTTGGGGTAGTCGGTGTTTGTGACGAAGGTGTCGATGACGTCTTCGATTACATTCGACTCGTGCCACGCGGCAATGCACACGGCAAGCATTTTGGGGGGAGTCGAGCGCATTTGCTCGAAATTGATTCGGGCATTATTCGACTTCCTGCGGTAGATGCGCGAGCAGAAGGACACGATGTCCCAAATGGCGTCATCTATGCCGCAGAAGAGAAAAACAAAAATTGTGAACGCGCCGAACCCCACGACGAACGTTTGCAAATCCATACGCACCTCAGCAGTAACATTTTTCAAGGTCCGTATTGTGAGGAGCAGTTATGAAGCGAGACTGATATTCGCAATTTCGACACTTCGCCCATTTCGTGAACGCGTTTGACGTGGAGAAACGCAATAATCCAAATGACGAGAGGCGATTATTGTTCCGAGAGTGAATTAATCGCTCGCTATTTCTCCACAACTATGCAATTTGAACATTGCCGCAGATGAGTTGCCATCCGTCCATCTTTTCGCTCCGCTGCGCGCATGCGCCCATGCGCGCCGTTGATGGCTCTTGTTAATTGTTGGAGGACTAAGAGAGGGAAGTTGCGAGCGCCAGACTCTGCGCTACCGTTATATGCGATCTGTTGTTTAAGGCATTAAGGGAATCGTGGATCTCACTCAGTTCTTTCTTGGCGGTCTACCCGCTTGGTCACTCTTGATAATCGCACCGCTGCTGTTTGCCGCGGGCTTCGTAGATGCCGTAGGCGGCGGGGGAGGCCTGGTTTCGCTTCCCGCATACATCCTGTGCGGCCTTCCTTCCCACGCGGCTATCGCCACGAACAAGATGTCGTCGACCATGGGAACGACCATCGCCACGATAAAGTACGCACGGCGTGGCTACATGGATTGGAAGCTCTGCATTCCCTCCGTAGCGCTTGCCATCTGCGGTTCGTTCCTGGGGTCGAATCTTGCCCTCCTGGCAAGCGACCGCCTGCTCATTATCGTCATGCTCGTGGCCCTGCCCCTCGTAGGCGGATATGTGCTCTTCAAGAAAGACATCTCCCCGAAGACGCCCGCGTTTCCCTTCGGCAAGACCGTGGCGCTCTGCATGCTCATCGCATTCACGATTGGCATCTACGACGGCTTCTACGGCCCTGGAACCGGCACGTTTCTCATGCTGCTCCTCATGGGCGTGGCCCGACTCGACGTCTTCAAGACCGCCGGCGTAACCAAAAGCATCAATCTCACCACCAATGTCACGTCCCTTGCCGTATTCCTGGTGAATGGGGAAGTGCTCATCGGCCTGGGCTTACTCGCCGGCCTCTTCAACATCGCGGGCAACTACCTTGGCGCCACGTACTTTTCAAACAAGGGAGTAGGCATCGTTCGCCCCATCGTCCTTGTTGTAATCGCAATCTTCTTCGTACGGTTGGTGCTTCAGCTTTTGGGCATCTTTTAACGCGAACATGTGCAGATTATGGACGATTCGGAAAGCTGAGCCGTCCACCCTCATTTTCGCGCCGTCTGCGCGCAACGGAGGGGGCCGCTTTCCCGCCTACCGAGAAATTATGTGGCTGAACAGCCCCACTAGCGAAGAGTGGAGCAGCTTTTGATACTCTGTCTACGGTGCTACAAGGCACCGTTTTTTATAGCAGTCGAGAAGTAAGAAGGGGTGAAGCTCGTGGAAATGATTGGTTTCCTGATTCTGTTCCCGCTGGTGATTGCAGCAGTATTGCTCTTCATCAAGAACAATAGCGTGCGAACGGCAATCGTATGCAGTGCCGCGGCCATCATCGCATTGGCCACGCTGGTATTCTGCGCCACCAATATTGCCACACCCGGCGTTTACATCGAATTCAGCTCGCAGATCATCGACTACATCTGCGCTCTGGCTAGCATTCTCATCGGAGTATGCGTTATTGCCTTTGCCATTCGATACAAGAACGTGTGGGCGGGTATCCTCGCGGGCGTACAACTCGTAGCTTCCCTCGTCTTCGAATTTGCATTTGCCCATGGCATTCACGTTGCCTACGGCTTGTACTTCGATTCCCTTTCGGTGGCCATGGCATTCATCATCGGCATCATCGGTACGGGCATCTGCGTATATGCTCTGGGCTACATGGAAGATTTCCAACGCGAACATGCTGACGAGAAGGACCGTCGCCCGGTGTTCTTCGCCATCATGTTCCTATTCCTGTCGGCTATGTACGCCGTCGTTTTCTCGAACAACATGTCGTGGCTGTTCACCGCTTGGGAAATCACCACGGTTTGCTCGTTCCTGCTCATTGGCTACACGCGTACCGAAGAAGCCATTCGCAACGCATTCCGCCAGATCATCATGAACATTGCTGGTGGCCTGGGCTTTTCCGTAGCGCTGTACTTCTGCGCCATCGCGCTGAAGACGTTGTCGTTCTACGAATTCATCGCACTGGGTGCCTATACGCCCGCGCTGGTCGTCCTTCCCGCAAGCGCACTTGCCTTCGCGGGCCTTACCAAGGCGGCGCAGATGCCGTTCCATACCTGGCTGCTCGGCGCCATGGTTGCACCTACGCCCACGAGCGCCTTGCTCCACAGCTCCACGATGGTGAAGGCCGGCGTATTCATGCTGGTGAAGCTTGCCCCCGTATTCGTGGTATCCATGGTTCCGTCCATGATGGTCATCCTGGTTGGCGGTATCACGTTCATGCTCGCCTCGTTCATGGCCATTAGCCAGAGCAACGCCAAGCGCGTGCTGGCGTATTCCACCATTGCGAACCTGGGCCTGATCGTTGCCTGCGCAGGCGTGGGCACGCCTGAAGCCATCTGGGCGGCTATCTTCCTCATTCTGTTCCACGCCATTGCCAAATCTCTGCTGTTCCTGTGCGTGGGCACCGCCGAACATCACATTGGCAGCCGCAACATCGAAGACATGGACCTGCTGTTCGAGCGCATGCCGAAGTTGGCCCGCCTCATGATGCTCGGCATCATGACCATGTTCATCGCGCCGTTTGGCATGCTCATCTCGAAATGGGCCACGCTGGTATCCCTCGTGGAAATGAACCAAGTCGTGCTGCTCGTGCTTCTGGCGTTTGGCTCGGCCGCCACGTTCATGTTCTGGGCGAAGTGGCTTGGCAAGCTCTCGGGCATTGCCGCAGCTCAGGAAAGCGTCGAGGTCACGGTTACCAAGACCGAATGGGCGTCTTTGTACCTCATGGCCGCACTCATCGTACTATGCTGCTTCTTCCTGCCGGTGATCAGCAACTACATCGTGCTGCCCTATATTGCAACCGTGTACGCAAACCCCGTTGCCGCACTGGGCGACGATATCCTATGGATCACGGGCATCCTTGCAGTGGTTGTTACGCTGCTTCTGTTCGTAGGCTTGAATCGCAAGGCACCCAAGGGCAAGAAGGCAAGCGTGTACCTGGCTGGCGTAAGTGCCGACAATGCAAATCGCACGTACATCAATGCCATGAGCCAGCGTTCCGAAGCCACGGTGCGCAATTGGTACCTGGAATCGCTGTTCGGTGAAAGCCGCATCAAGCCCATCGGCGAGATAAGCTGCACGCTCATCATCATCGCCGCATTCGCCATGTCCCTCGCCAGCATCACGGCCGTTTTCTAGAAAGGAGCGCAAGATGACACCCATTCTCATGGCAATTCTGAAGACCCTCATCGCCACGGTCATTTTCGCCGTCGTCGCTCCCGTTATCGGCTGCCTGCTGGCTGGCCTGGAGCGCATCATCAGCGCCCGCATGCAGGGGCGCGTTGGCCCGAAGCTGCTGCAGCCCTACTGGGACGTGCGCAAGCTTTTGGAAAAGGAGCGCGCTAGCGTCAACGGCGTCGAAGGCGTCTACATTGCCGCAGCACTTGGCTTCGCCATGCTGGCGGGCGGCATCTTCTTCAGCGGCGGAAACCTGCTGCTGTGCGTCTTCGTCATTACGCTGTCGAGCCTGTTCTTCATTATCGCCGCGTACTCCACGCGTTCACCCTATGCCGAAATTGGTGCGGCACGCGAAACCATCCAGGTTATGAGCTACGAGCCCATGGTCCTGTTCATGGCCATCGTGTTTTACCAGGTCACGCATTCGTTTGACGTGGTTGCCGCATTCCGCCTCACGCATCCCATCATCTGCTTCGGCCTGGGTGCGTTCATCGGGCTGGCATTCATCCTCACCATCAAGCTCCGCAAGAGCCCCTTCGACATCTCCGACAGCGGCCACCACGGCCACCAGGACATCGTGAAGGGCGTTACCACGGAAATGTCAGGCCCCACGCTCGCCAAGGTCGAGATCATGCATTGGGTTGAAGACGTGCTCTTCCTGGGCTGGGTAGGCATGTTCTTCGTCTGGGGCGGCCCCGTGACCATCATCGTCGCCATCGTCTTCGCGCTGGTCATGTGGTTCCTGGAAATCTGGATCGACAACAACTTTGCCCGCGTGAAGTGGCAACCCATGCTCAAGTGGGCGTGGGCAGTTGCCCTGGTCGCCGGCGGTATCAACATCGCCGTGTTGGCATTCATATAGGAAGGAGGCTCACATGTCTTTTGCAAGCAAATCCCCGTGGGTCATCCACTACGACGCTTCCAGCTGCAATGGCTGCGACATCGAAGTGCTTGCGGCCCTATGCCCCGGGTTCGACGCCGAACGCTTTGGCGTGGTGAATACCGGCAACCCGAAACACGCCGACATCTTCCTGGTAACGGGTAGCGTCAACGAACGCAATATCCACGTCGTGCGCGAGATCTACAGCCAGATGCTCGAGCCGAAGGTCGTTGTGGCTTGCGGCTGCTGCGCCTGCACGGGCGGCGTGTTCCACGACTGCTACAACGTGCTCGGCGGCGTAGACAAGGCCATTCCCGTCGACGTGTACGCACCCGGCTGCGCCGTGCGCCCCGAAGCGCTCATCGACGCCGTCGTGGAAGCCGTGGGCATCCTGGACGAAAAGAGCAAGGCCATCAAGGCCGGCACCTACGTTCCGCCGAAGCTGCCCGAACTCACGCGCGGCACGCCCATCGAAGAAGAGATAGCGAAGGGGGCATAATGGCAATCGACCAGCACTTTCAAGATATTCAGCTCTCCGAGCTCCGTGCGATTGCGCAACGTCGCAACGCCGAAGGCTGGCGCGCCGTGCAGACGCATTGCGTAAACGCCGAAGAGGGCATTGACATCACGTACACCTTCGAACGCGAAGGCATCTACGAGAATTTCCGCATTCGCGGGGTGCAGAAGACCGACGAGGTTCCCTCGCTGCAGGACATGTTCCTGGGTCTCTTTCCCTTCGAAAACGAGGCGCACGACCTGTTCGGCGTAAACATGATCGGCATGGTCCTCGACTTCCAGGGCGCGTTCTACGACCTGGCCATGAAGGAGCCCATGACCGTCATTAGCCCCGAGCAGAAGGCGGCCCGCGAAAAGGCCGCGAAGATCGCCGCTGCGAAGGCGGCAAAGGCCAAGGCAGCAGCTGCCAAGAAGGCAGCCGAAGAAGGGGAAGGGGAGTAGCATGGGCAAGGCAACCGTCATTCCTTTCGGTCCGCAGCACCCGGTTCTACCCGAACCGCTTCATCTGGACCTGGTAGTAGAAGACGAAAAGGTCGTCGAAGCCATTCCCCAGATTGGCTTCATCCATCGCGGTCTGGAAAAGCTTACCGAAACGCGCGATTACAACCAGTTCATCTACATCGCGGAACGCATCTGTGGCATCTGCGCATTCGGCCATAGCATGGGCTACGCGGAAACCGTCGAAAAGCTCATGGGCGTGGAAATCCCCACGCGTGCGGAATACCTGCGCGTCATCCTGCACGAACTTTCGCGTGTTCATTCGCACATCCTGTGGATGGGCCTGGCAGCCGACGCATTCGGCTTCGAAAGCCTGTTCATGCACTGCTGGCGCCTGCGCGAGCGCGTGCTCGATTGCTTCGAGCGCATGACCGGCGGCCGCGTAATCTTCTCGGCCGTAGTTGTGGGCGGCATGGTGCGTGACCAGGACGCAGAGACGCTGCGCTACCTGCAAGACACGCTTGCTGGCATCAAAGACGAGTACCAGCAGCTCATGAATACCTTCGTGAATGACACGAGCGTTCGCTCGCGCCTGGTGGGCGTGGGCGTCATCACCCCCGAAGACGCAGCGAAGTACGGCATGGTAGGCCCCTTCGGCCGTGCCAGCAACCTGAACAACGACGTGCGTCGCCTGGGCAATGGCGGCTATAAGTACCTGAGCGACTTCCAGCCGATCCTCTCCACCGACGGCGATTGCATGGCTCGCGTCATCGTACGAGCCCAGGAAGTGCTGCAGAGCATTGATATCATCAACGAGATGTGTGCCACCATCCCTGCAGGCGACATTGCGGTTCCCGTGAAGGGTTCGCCCAAGGCGGGTGCGCAGGCGTGCAATGCCCTCGAGCAGCCGCGTGGCGAATGCTACTACTACGCTTCGGGCAACGGCACGAAGTATCTTGAGCGCATGCGCATTCGCACGCCAACCAGCGCGAACCTGGCCGGCATGGCAACGGCACTCGCTGGCTGCGAGCTTACCGACGTGAACATGATCGTCCTCACGATCGACCCCTGCATCAGCTGCACGGAAAGGTAGGGCCATGGGTAGTTTCAAACTTGGAAAAATGACCTTGGGCTCGCTTTTCAAGAAGCCCGAGACGCTGCTGTATCCCTTCGAGACGAAGCCTGCACCTGCGGGCCTGAAGGGTCACATCGAAAACGACATGAAGGTCTGCATCCTGTGCGGCATCTGCCAGAAGGCATGCCCCGCGCATTCCATCACCGTCGATAAGAAGGCTGGCACCTGGACAATCGACCACTTCGGCTGCGTCCAGTGTAGCTCGTGCGTGCGTGCCTGCCCGAAGAGCTGCCTTACCATGCTACCCACGTACCAGAAGCCGACGCGCGCCATGGCTCCCGAGGTTTTCACGAAGCCCGAAGAGTCCGAAGAAGAGAAGGCGGCCAAAGAAGCTGCGAAGAAAGCGAAACTTGAAGCTGCTATGAAAGCCAAAGCCGAACGCGAGGCCGCGAAGGAATAGGTCTGCAATTTTCGCTACAATAGAGAGTCGGGTGTCTATTCGCACCCGACTCTTTTTGTTTTGATTAGCAGAAACGCAGGGACATGACGCAAGAGAACGACATCATCAAAGGCACTCCGGAGAATCCATCTGACGCTATAATCACGCTTCCCAATGCGGTTAGCTTTGTGCGTCTGTGCATGATTCCCGCGTTCTTCGTCATGCTCATGCAGGGGAACAACATCGCGGCTACCGCGTTGTTTGCGATTGCCGCCTGCACCGATTTCCTCGACGGGCAAATCGCTCGCCGAACGAACCGGGTTACGAAACTGGGTCGCATGCTCGACCCAGCGGTAGACCGCCTGCTCATGATTCTGGGCGTGCTCGGCGTATACCTTACGGGCCGCATCCCCCTGTGGATTATCGCGCTCGTGCTGGGTCGCGACATCGTACTTATGGCGGGATACGCCATCCTCCTCAAGCGCTGGAAGGTGCGCGTCGACGTCATCTACCCAGGTAAGGTTGCCACCACGTTCTTCTTCATCGGCTTTGCGGGCCTGGTGTTGAACGCACCGCTCATTCCCGGTTTGGGATGGTGCGACATCGCGTGGCTTCCCGGCTTCAACGGAACGAGCGTTTGCTGGGCCATCTGGTTTATCTATGCCGGTCTTCTGTTGGGGGCGTATTCCACCACGTACTACGTGCGAGAAGCCCTGCGGAAGCTTTCCGCAGCTAGGAAAGCTGAGCGTTCGTAGCAATGGCTGAAGCTCGTCACAATCGGAGTTCGTCTTCCCGCGCATCTTCGCGCGGCGGAAAGCACGCAGGCAGCGCGCAGACGCGACGCGCGCGCAACGCAGCGCCCACACGCTCTTCGCGTAGCGGCGCAGGTAAGGGCACGTCCGCAAACAAGCGATCCACAACGCGCGCAACAAATGCCGCGCGTGCAACCAGGAGAACGCAACCGCAGCGTACTACGCGTTCGCAGAATTCCACGCGTGCGCGTTCCGCAAATGTAGGAGCGATTCGCACGCAGCAGCCGCGCTCCGCGCATCGCGGGAAAGCCAAGAGCCGCAATATCGTAGCCGTCATCCTGGGCGGATTGGCCACGGGCCTGTTTTCGTTCTTCTCGCTTATCGGAAAGGGCATTCTGCATGCATTCGGCTCGCTTCGCGCCAGGCACCCCCGCACGGCCGTGCTTGCCGCCGTGCTCGTGGTGTTCGTGCTTTTCAATTGCGTGTGCTACGCAGGCGATTACGTAACGCGCTGGGGCAAGGTAATGCCCAACGTAACGGTCGGGGGCATCGACGTTGCCGGCATGACGCGCGACGAGGCCATCGACGCCGTAAAAACGGTATACGAGCCGCGACTTACCAGTTCCGACGTGGAAATCTACTCCAGCGAAGAGGGCATGGCGCTGCATCACACCAATGCCGCTTCCAGCGACGAGGTAACCGTAGAAGAGGAACTGGCCTCCACCGAGGTGTGGAACACCAATGCAGCGAATCTGAATGCGTCCATTAACTATGACGCGCTCATCGATGCGGCTATGGCCGAAGGTCGCGGCGGCATCTTCGATCGCATTGGCTTGTTCTTTGGCGCACGCGAGCTATCCGTCGTCGTGTCGTTCGGCGAAGACGACCTGGAATGGCTGGCGAGCCAGATAGACTCGTCCATGGGCGAAGCCTACGAAAACTACGGCATCACCATTTCGAAGGGGCAGGCCAGCGTTACCGAAGGCCACGACGGCATGATGGTCGACCGCTCCTGGTTCGCCGATAAGCTATCGACGTTGCTCACCAGCGACGACAGCGTAACGCGTGCGTTCGTTGCCGAGGTAGTGTATACCCCCATGAAGATCAACGAGGCAGCCGCGCAGGCCACCTGCAACACCATCAACAACGCCATCGCTTACGGCCTTACGTTCTCGGAAGAGGGGAGCGAATGGCATGCCACGTCTTCCGACCTGGGAGACATGATTACTACCGACATCGTTCAAAATGACGACGGCACGTATACGCTTGCGCCCACGGTCGATAGCTCCAAGGTAAAGCATTACCTGGTCACTCAGTCGCTTTCGGGCGCCGATGCAAACAATCTCACGGTGGCCTTCGAAAAGGAGAGCGACGGCATTTACGTAAACGTGACTTCTGGCGGGCTTATGCCCGAAACCGAAGATGCGGTAGCCCAGATTACGAATGCGCTCTTCGGTGGCGAAGCCCCCAGCTCAACGCCCACCATCACGCTGAAGCTCGTGGATATGCCCAGTCACATCTCGGTAGACGAGGCCATTTCCCTGGGACTTATCACGAAGATCAGCTCATATACCACCGAATACACCGCTCGCTCGGAGGCGCGCAACCATAACATCCACCTGGCTGCCGACCTGCTCGACAACTCCATCGTATCGAGCAACGGGGGAGTCTGGAGCTTCAATGACACGGCTGGCGAATGCAACCAGGAAGCCGGATTCCAGGTAGCGGGCGTCGTGGTGAACGGCGTAAGCGAGGAGGACTTCGGAGGAGGCATCTGCCAGGTTGCCACTACCGTATTCAACGCGGTATACAACGCCGGCTACCCCGTGAAAGAACGCCATAACCATTCCAGCTACATCGCCTCGTATCCCGCAGGTCGAGACGCCGCCATCAGCTACCCGTCCCCCGATCTGAAATGGACCAATGATGGCACTTCAGATGTTTTGCTGGACATGTCTTACACCGACACGACCGTTACCGCTACACTGTATGGAATCGACCCAGGGTACGTTGTCTCCACCGAGACTGGCGAATGGCAAGAAGGCGCCGCCTATGGCACCACGTACACCTACGACGACACCATTGCCGCGGGCACGCAATACGTGCAGACCGAGGGCAAGAACGGCTCGAGCATCAGCGTTACGCGCACGGTGAAGGATTCCGAGGGTAACGTCCTGCACAAGGACCTCTTCCAATCCACCTACGTTGCCGTGAACGAGGTCGTTGTTGTCGGAACGAAAAGCTAGAGAGGTCACCACGTGAAGCAGCTTTCATCCAAACGAATCACCATCTCGTTCGGCATGCTTGCCCTGGCACTTGCCACCGTACTGGCGCTTGCACCTGCGCAGGCTTACGCAAACGTGCAGAAGAGCGACGTCATCGCAGGCGAAGCAGTAGCGAACCGCAATCTTTCCGCAGCCCAATGCCCCAGCGTAGAAGCCACGTCGGTGCTGCTCATGGATTCCGATGGTAACGTGCTCTTCGAGCGAAATGCCGACGAACACGTAAACATCGCCAGCATCACCAAGGTCATGACGGCCGTAACCGCCGTAGAGTACGCAAGCCTCGACACCGAAATCACGGTGAGCAGCACGGCCGCCGCAATCGGCGAATCCTCGGCAGGCCTGCAAGCGGGAGATACCCTTACGCTGCAGGAAGCCCTGAAAGCCATGCTCTGGCCCAGCGGCAACGACGCAGCTCAATCCATCGCCGAATGCGTGGGTGCGCTCATCCTGAAGGAACAGGGCAACGCTTCGCCTACGTCCACCGAATCCGTTGAGGCATTCGTGCAAGCCATGAACGATACGTCGGCCAAGCTCGGCATGACGAATTCGCTGTGGGCGAACCCCCACGGTCTCGACGATGGCGTATACGCCAGCCAGGAAATGTACAGCACCGCACGGGATGTGGCCACCTTGGCCAACTACGCCATGAAGATTGATGCCATCAGGTCCATCACCAGTCAGGACGGTGGTACGGTAACCGTCATCCGCGATGGCGCGACCACGGGCGTCGAGCTGGAATCCACCGATGAGCTGTTTGGCGTGGTCGACGGCGTCCTGGGCGTGAAGACGGGCTTCACCGACGCAGCAGGCGAGTGCTTTGCTGGTGCCGTCGAGCAAAACGGCACGCGCCTCATTTCCGCCGTGCTGAACTCCACGTCGTCTTCCATGCGCTTCACCGATACGCGCACGCTCTGGGAATGGGCATACGAGAACATGATCGATTATGCCGCCGCGCAGACGACGCAGACTACCGTCAATGCGAATGGCACTACGGTTCCCCTGGTGGCGGAAGTAGCTGATGCGGCTTGGACCGACAAGACGGTTCCCGCAACGCTCGAAAACCCCAACCAGACGTTCCGCGTATTCGCGCTAGCTGGCAACGTGAGCCAGGAAGTTACCTACTACGACATCAACGGCAACGTGAAGGCTGGCGACGTCGTGGGCAAAATCACGTACTACCAGCAGAACGAAGTCATCGGCACGGCCAACCTGGTAGCCACTCAGGATGTGGCCGCTCCCAACCCGCTCGAGGCCCTGGGAATCTGGTGGTCTCGCCTGATAGGGGGCTTTTCTGGGGATGACGGCGTAGCCGATAGCGTATGCTATAACGAAGTAGAACTCATTTACGACAAGTCGAGTCTCTCTGCCGCATAGCAAGACTCCGCGTGAAAGGATGTCACATGGAAACATGCCCCGTATGCAATGGTCCGGTGAGCCCGCAGGATGCGGCGTGTCCGTCGTGCGGTTTCAAGCTCACGGGCTCCACGCAGAAGTTCCAGCCCATCAACCTGAACGACGACGCACCGCGCGACAAGCAGGCTGCTGAGGCCAAGGTCGCTGCGCAGCCGAGCGCATCGTTCACCGTGGTACGCGGGCCGCAGCAGATCGACACGAAATACTCCCTCGAGGCGCGCGAGCTCACCATCGGACGCTCGCCCAAGTGCGATATCTTCCTGAACGACATGACGGTTTCCCGTCATCATGCCGTTGTCATGCCCGTAGGCGACCGCTTCGCCATCCGCGACGAGGATAGCTTCAACGGCGTTTGGATCAACAACGAAAACGTCACCCAGCGCGTTCTGGAAAAGGACGACATCGTTCAGATTGGGGCATTCTGCCTCCTGTACAGCGAATAAGCCTGCACAACAAAATCCAAGAGAAGGGGATCGCATGCAGCTCTTGTCCGGCAACGAGGCCATCGCCCAGGGCGCCTGGGAAGCAGGCGCGCGCATAGGCGTTGGATATCCGGGTACGCCCAGCACGGAAACCATGGAGTCCTTCGGCGCGAAGGAAAACGTGTACGCCGAATGGTGCGCCAACGAGAAGGTTGCCGTGGAGGTTGCCGTAGGGGCAAGCGCCGCCGGCGCGCGTGTACTGGCCACCATGAAGCATGTGGGCGTAAACGTTGCCGCCGACCCCCTGTACACCGCAGCCTACACGGGTGTAAACGGTGGCCTAGTAGTGCTTGCCGCCGACGACCCGGGCATGCATTCCAGCCAGAACGAGCAGGACACGCGCTTCCACGCGCAGGGCGCGCATATTCCCGTCGTGGAGCCCTCCGATTCCGCCGAAGCACGTGAATACACCATGCAGGCGTTCGAAGCGTCCGAGCGTTTTGACATTCCGTTCTTCGTACGTAGCACCGTGCGCGTGAGCCATGCTAAATCCCCTGTTGAAGTAGGCGAGCGCGTTGAACGCGACCTTATTCCCTACGAAAAGGACCCATCCAAGTGGGTCATGATGCCGGCATATGCCAAACCGCGTCGCACGTCGCTCGACGCCCGCATTGCGCAGGTGGCACAATGGGCCGAAACGAGCCCGCTGAACCGCCTCGAGCTCAACGATACATCCATCGGCGTAATCTGCGCCGGCGCATCGTACCAGTACGTGCGCGACGCACTTCCCAACGCATCCATCCTGAAGCTTGGCATCACCTGGCCCATTGCCACGGGACTCATCGCCAAGCTTGCCAACCACGTAGATGCTCTCTACGTGGTGGAAGAGGGTTCCGACTATCTGTCCATGCAGGTAAAGGCTACGAGCGTAACGGTTTCCGAGCCTCCCGCGCATGCGCTTCCGAAGGAGGGGGAACTTACCCCTGGAATCATTCGCTCGGCGTTTGGCTTGGCTCTCCCCGAAGAGCTTCCCACCCAGCAAGACGTCCCCGGCCGTCCGCCGGCGCTGTGCGCTGGCTGTCCGCACCGCCTGGTATTCAAGGAGCTCTCGCGTGCGAAGTGCATCGTAACGGGCGACATCGGCTGCTACACGCTGGGTGCGCTGCCGCCGCTCGCAGGCATGGATTCCACGCTCGACATGGGCGCGTCCATTTCCATGGCACACGGTTTCGAACTGGCGCTTGCCGGAACCGAACATCACCCCGTCGTTGCCGTCATCGGCGATAGCACGTTTGGCCATTCTGGCTTCACGAGCCTGCTTTCCACGGCATACAACAAGGGGGCAGGCACCATCTGCATCCTCGACAACCGCACCACGGGCATGACGGGCCATCAGGGAAATCCCTTCAATGGCATCACGCTGCAGAACCGCCCTTCGCGCGAACTCGACCTAGAGGGCATGGTTCGTTCACTGGGCATCAGCGATGTCCAGGTGGTAAACCCCAACAACATGAAGGACGTACGCGCCGCCATCAAGGGAGCCACGTCCCGCACCGAAGAACTATCGGTCATCATCTTCCGCAGCCCCTGCGTGCTGCTCAAGAAGGTATTCGAACGTCAGGCACCGTACACGATCACGTCCGATTGCCGTGCCTGCGGCGTATGCGTAACGCTGGGCTGTCCGGCCATCGCGCGCATCGAGGAAACGGGCGAGGCCTGCATCGACCCCGACCAATGCGTCGGTTGCGGCCAGTGCCAGGCATACTGCGGATTTGGCGCCATCGTGCGCATGGAAGGAGCACTTCGATGAGCGTGTACAGTGACGGCGCCACTACGGTACTGCTGGCGGGCGTAGGCGGGCAGGGCACTATCCTTGCCGCCGATCTGCTAGCGAAAACGGCCATTTCCAACGGCCTTCAGGTGAAGCTCTCCGAAATCCATGGCATGGCTCAGCGTGGCGGCTCGGTTACCACCGTCGTGCGTCTTGGCGAGCAAGTGCACTCCATGGTCTGCGACCGTGGTTCGGCCGACTACCTGCTCTGCTTCGAGGCAACGGAAGCTCTGCGTAATCTGCCGTTCCTGGCGCAGAACGGAAAGCTTCTGGTCAATGACGTGTCCATCAAGCCGCTGCCCGTGCTCACCGGCAAGGCATCCATGCCCAAGCGCGTTCACGAGCGCCTGGGTGAATACAACGCGCAGCTAGTCGACGCCAACAAGCACGCACGCGAAGCTGGCTCCCTGAAGTGCGCAAACGTCGTACTGTTGGGCGCCTTGGCTGCCAACATGCCCTTCTCGATGGAAAGCTGGGAAGAGCAGATTCGCCTGAAGGTGCCGCCCAAAACGATCGACATGAACATCGACGCCTTCCATCGTGGCGTTCAAAGCGTTGCAAGCGAGGCGAACCGCTCGTAGCGGCGCGCATGACGCTTCCCGAAACACCCGATAGCAGCCATCCCGTTCCACGAGGGCGTTTTGCGCCTTCGCCCACGGGCCGCATGCACGCGGGTAACATCTACGCATCCCTGGTTACCTGGCTCTATTGCAAGCAGCGGGGTGGGGAAGTGGTACTTCGCATTGAAGACCTGGATCCGCAACGCTGCAAGCCCGCCTACGCCGAGCAGATTATGGCGGATTACAGCATGCTCGGCCTGGGATGGGATGGCCCCATCATGTACCAGAGCACGCGAACTAACGTGTATTGCGATGCGTATAACGAACTGGGGAAGCGCAATCGCATCTACCCATGCTTCTGCACGCGTGCCGACCTGCACGCCGCCTCGGCGCCGCATAAGGGCGAGAAGCATGTCTACCCAGGTACGTGCCGCAAACTTTCACCCGAAGAAAGAGAGGCGCGTTCGCAATCGCGTAAGCCCGCGTGGCGCATTCAGGTACCAGAGCGCACCATACGCCTACACGATATCTTCCAAGGAGACTACAGCCAGCAGCTCAGCGAAGACTGCGGTGACTTCCTCATCCGGCGCAGCGATGGTGCATACGCGTACCAACTCGCCGTGGTGGTAGACGACGCGGCCCAAGGAGTAAACACGGTTATCCGCGGCGTCGATTTGCTCTGCAGCACGCCCCAGCAGATCTTCCTGCAGCAGGAACTAGGTTTTGACCAGCCAAAGTACGGTCACGTACCGTTGCTGGTGGAGCGGGAAAACAGGCGCCTTTCCAAACGCGATCACGACGCCTCGCTCGAGCAGTTGCTTGCCCAATACGGCAGCGCAAGGGGAGTGGTGGGGCACATCGCCCACGTAGCGGGCCTCATTCCCGAATTCGAACCGCTTACGCCCGAAGAGCTGCTTCCACGTGCGTCGTTCGACAACCTGCACAACCTCATTCAAATCGCATGGCAGGCATAGCCCAAGTTGCTTAGAGTTACTCTAAGCAACAAATCCTAGAACGTGAGCGTCACCGTAGAGGCAAGAATGCAAAGGCTGTAAAACGAGCCGAACAGAATGTTCAGGGTGGAGCACTGGCCAAAGGCACCCGCGCGAGACTGCGCGGTAAGCGGATTCGCAAGCAGCATACGACCCGGAGCGTGAGCCGCCAGCAACATGAACGGGAGCACGATGGCGCCAGGCGTGAAGGCTACGGCAACGATGATGCAGATGGAAAGCACCCAGGCGTACACGACGCCATGATAGAGCTTCACCGTACGCTCATGGCCAAGCAGCACGGGGAGCGTCTTGCGATTCGCTTCCGTGTCCTTTTCGATGTCGCAACCGTTGTTCGTGAGCATGATGAGCCCGATGCCCAGAATCTCGGGGATGGAGTAAACGAGGACCATAAAATCGAGGGAGCCCGTGAGCACCTGGTAGCTTGCCAAGGTAATGAGGCCGCCCATGGTGAAGCCGCTGGCTAGCTCGCCCAACGGCAAGTAGGAAATGGGAAGCTTGCCACCCGAGTACAGGAAGATCACGACGACGCCAATGAGCGCGATAACAAGCGGGGCGATGCCCGCAATGACGATGCAGTATACGCCCAACGCAAAGGCAACAACGATGAGGGCGATGGCATAGGCAAGCGCATGACGAGGATTGACGTTGTTGTACACGAGCACGGCATCGGTGGGGTCGAGCTGATTCTCCTCGGTGTCGGTGCCCTTCACATAATCGAAGTAGTCGTTGATGGTGTTCACGGCGCTCTGCAGCAGCACGCTAATGGCAAGCAGAACCAGAACCGAGGAAACGCTCGTGGGCTTGCCCATCGACGCATTGAACACGAAGGCAAGGCAGGTGGCCAGAAGAACGGGAAAGATGGAAGCCGCCCACGTATGGGGCGCAGCAAGCTGCACCATGAACGTAGGGGTAAGAGGTTGATACGCATTCTCTTTGGCCATGAAATAACTCTCTCTTACTGCAACACTCGTCTAAGCCGTATGTACTATACCCTAAACACCAGAAGAGAGTGATGTTTTCACGCAAGTTAGGCGCGGGCGAACCGTTGGCGCTACACTGGGGAATGGCCGAAAGGCCGTTTCTACTACCTAACGCAAAGGAGCGTGCATGGAAACCATCCTGGTTACCGGTGGCACGGGCTTCATCGGAAGCCACACCTGCGTCGAGCTCATCAACGCGGGTTACGATGTCGTCGTCTTTGACAATCTCGTTAACTCGAAGGAAGAATCCCTGAATCGCATCGAGCAGATCACGGGAACCCGTCCGCGTTTCTACAAGGCCGACATGCTCGATCGCCCCGCGATTGAGGCGATCTTCGACGCCGAGAACATCTCCTCGGTTATCCATTTCGCTGGCCTGAAGGCAGTGGGCGAGAGCGTCGTAAAGCCCTGGGAGTACTACCAGAACAACATCGAGGGCACGCTGATCCTCCTCGACGTTATGCGCAATCATGGCGTAAAGAACATCGTCTTCAGCTCTTCGGCAACGGTGTACGGCGACCCTGCTTTCGTGCCCATCACGGAAGAGTGCCCGCTGGGCAACCCCACGAACCCGTATGGCCAGACGAAGAAGATGCTCGAGCAGATGCTTCATGACATGTGGGTGAGCGACAACGAATGGAACGTTTCGCTGCTTCGCTACTTCAACCCCATCGGTGCGCATCCTAGCGGCCTTATGGGCGAAGACCCGAACGGCATCCCCAACAATCTCATGCCCTACATCACGCAGGTGGCATTGGGCAAGCTGGAATGCCTGGGTGTCTTCGGCGATGATTACGACACCCCCGACGGAACGGGCGTGCGCGACTACATCCACGTAGTCGACCTGGCGCGCGGCCACGTGAAAACGCTCCAGGCCACCGCAGGCCAAACGGGCGTGCACGTGTGGAACCTGGGCACGGGCGTGGGTTATAGCGTCCTCGACGTAGTGAAGGCGTTCATCTCCGCCACGGGCGTCGACGTTCCGTACCAGATCAAGCCTCGTCGCGCAGGCGACATCGCCCAGTGCTACGCAAGCGCAGCCAAGGCCGAAGCCGAGCTTGGCTGGAAGGCGGAATACGGCATCGAGACCATGTGCCGAGATAGCTGGAACTGGCAGAAGAACAACCCCAACGGATACGCCGACTAGATAGGTAGCCTCATGATCAGGGAAGACGTAGTAAACCGCTGGAACGAGAAGGTCACCGACCCCATCGTTCGCGAACAGCTCGACGCACTGCTGAATGCCAACGACGAATCGGCCATCGACGATGCCTTCTTCCAAGACCTGGAATTCGGCACCGCGGGCCTGCGTGGCGTTATCGGCGCTGGCACCAACCGCATGAACGCCTACACGGTGGGCAAGGCAACCATGGGCGTTGCCGCATATCTGAACAGCACGTTCAGCGAACCCACCGTTGCCATCGCACGCGATAGCCGTAACATGGGCAACGAATTCGTGCGCCACACCGCGCGCATCCTGGCCTCGCAGGGCATCAAGAGCTTCATCTACCCCCGTATCGAGCCCGTCCCCGCACTCAGCTTCGCCGTGCGCCACCTGGGCACTTCCGCGGGCATCTGCATGACGGCCAGCCATAATCCCGCCGAATACAACGGCTACAAGGTCTATGGTGCCGACGGTTGCCAGATCACGAGCGATGCCGCCAGCAACATTTCCGCTGCCATCGCCGGCATCGATGAATTCAGCACGCTGGAAATGGCTTCCTTCGAGGAATACGAAGAGCAGGGGCTCATCACCTGGATCGACGATAGCGTAATCACCGCATTCATCGACGCCGAACTGGAAGCCAGCATGGCCGACCCCGATGCTTCCGATGTATCGCTGAAGCTCGTGTACACGCCGCTGAATGGCTCGGGCCTGGAATGCAATTCGCTCATGTTCGAGCGCATTGGCGTCACCGACGTCACCGTGGTGGAAGAGCAGGCCGAACCGAACGGCGATTTTCCCACGTGCCCGTACCCGAACCCCGAAATCCGCGAAGCCATGGAAAAGGGCATCGAGACGTGCGAGCGCGTGCATCCCGACCTGCTGCTTGCCACCGACCCCGATGCCGACCGCGTGGGCATCGCCGTGAAGAACGGGGGAGACTACCAGCTGCTCACGGGCAACGAAGTGGGCATCCTCATGCTCGACTACCTGTGCCGCATGCGTAGCAAGGCAGGTAAGCTTCCCAGCGATGCAGTTGCCGTGAGCACTATCGTCTCTACGGTTATGATCGACAAAATCGCAGCTCACTGGGGTGTTCGTATCCAGCGTACGCTTACCGGCTTCAAGTACATCGGCAACGTGATCACCGACCTGGTGAACGCCGGGCGCGAAGAGGCCTACGTACTGGGCTTCGAGGAAAGCTACGGCTACCTGGCCGCCACGCACGTGCGCGACAAGGACTCCATCTGCGCCAGCATGATCATCTGCCAGATGGCCCAGCACTACCGCAAGCGCGGCATGAACCTGGCTCAGGCCATCGAAGAGCTGTACCGCGAGTACGGCTACTTCCGCAACAAGACGGTGAGCATCTCGTTCCCCGGAGCCGACGGCGCACGTAAGATGGCCGGCATCATGTCCACGCTGCGTACGCAGGCCCCCTCGGATATCGCGGGATATCCCGTCCAGGAGGTCATCGATTACCAAGACGGCTACAACGACCTTCCAAAGGCCAACGTGCTGGAATTCCGTCTGCCGAACATGAACAAGGTCATCATTCGCCCCAGCGGCACGGAGCCCAAGATCAAGGCATACCTGTTCAGCAATGGCGAAACGGCCGAGCTTGCCGACGAGCTTACTGGCAAGCTGGAAGCAGCCGCACGCGAACTGCTTTCGTAACGCATCAGAACATCTAGCAGGGTAGGGCGCACCTTGAGTGCGCCCTACGTATGGGAAGGCACCATGAGTACCCGAGAACAGCTTCTAACGCTCCTTTCGCAGGCCGCACTCAACCAGACCTGGGTGTCAGGAGAAGACGCCGCACGTCAGCTCGGAGTATCGCGCGCTGCCATATGGAAGGCCATCAAGACGCTGGAAGAAGAAGGGTATCACTTCGAGGCGCAGCGAAATCGTGGGTACCGCTTGGCCGAACACCAAGATGTCATCACGAAAAGCGACTTGGACGTCGCTTTGTCAAACGCAAAGCTTCCCGTGGAAACGCAGGTTGTCTTTTCCACGGGAAGCACCAACAACGACGTAAAGTCCCTTGCCGAGCAGGGGAAAGAAGAGTTGTTCGCCCTAGTTGCCAGCAAGCAGGAAAGCGGAAAGGGAAGGCGAGGGCGCTCGTTTTTCAGCCTTGGCGACCGCGGCGTGTACCTGAGCATCCTCATCCGTCCGTCCATGCCCATCGCCCAGGCTTCCGCCATCACTGCCGTAGCGGCCGTGGCAACCTGCCGAGCCGTAGAATCGCTGTTCGACGTGAAGCCATCCATCAAATGGGTAAACGATGTCTATCTGGGAAAACGTAAGATTTGCGGCATCCTCACCGAAGCGGCGACCGACCTTGAGACGGGCATGCTCTCGTATGCCGTCGTGGGCATTGGCGTGAACGTCTACGAGCCCGAAGGCGGATTCCCCGAAGAGATTCGCGAGCGGGCAGGAGCCATATCCACCGAAATCAAGCAGGGGACGCGTGCGGCTCTTGCAGGTGCGATCATCAAGGAATTCGTAGAGCTCTACGACAAGGATTCGTTCGGAGCGTTTTGCGATGAATATCGAGCGCGCTCGTTCGTGGTCGGCAAAACCATCACGGTCATCGACGGGAAAGGGGAGCAGGAGGCTCTGGCGCTGGGAATCGATGACGACCTGTCGTTGCACGTTCAATTCGAGGACGGTTCCGAGGCGCACCTTCATTCTGGCGAAGTGAGCCTACGCGTGTAGCACAAGCAAGCTACACCCATCTAACCTGCGTTTACGCTGCAGTCACCCATAACAACACGTCGCATACCGCTCACCCAACGAGCGTCTATTGTTCATTGACACTGTCGAGTTTACAATTGATGCAAACGGGGGATCTCCAGAAAAGGGGAGCGAGATGGACTTCATGAACAACTTCGTTATTCGTCTCATCGTTTGCGTCGTTGCGATGCTGGTCATTTGGAATCTCGTGTTCTACCTCATGGAAACGTTCCTCTGGCATGGCACGTGGACGTTCTCGATCGTATGGGGGCTCATTCTTCCCGTAGTAATGGGCATAATCGAAGCGGTCTTGATGAAACCCGCAGATCAGAAGCAATAATTAAGCCAGAATTGATCCTTTGCGTCTGGCAATGCCTAAGGATCCAGCCCAGATAGAACGGCTCCTTAAGTATTTGCTACACAACGGGGAACACGCACGAGGGGGCTTCAGCATGAATTCATTGAACGGCGCAGTCGCAAGACGTTTCTTACTTGCCCTTGGCATCATGCTTGCAATGGCTGCGGTGATGCTTGGCATCGCCATTTCACCTACCGCATTCGCCGAAGACGGCGATCCCGCTGCAACCGAAGAGCCAGCCCCCGACGACAGCGGGCTTGTTGCCACCGAAGATCCGTCTCCCGGTGATGGCAGTAAGCCTTTCCGCACCATCATGATTTACCTGGATGGCGCCAGTTCCGAGGAAAACAATCCCGTATGCTCCGCCATGCTTAAGGAATACATGGCATCGAAGTTCGATCGAAGCGACTTCCGCATCATTGTCATGACGGGCGGATCGCTCAAATGGCACCTCGATGCAAACTACCTGCGAGACAAGGATGGCAACGCGGGAACGCTCACCGAGATCAGCAGCGAATACAACCAGATCTGGGAAGTGTACGGAGCCACCGATGACGCCGAAGGCTACCTGAGGCTGCTAGACGGCGATGGCGTAAGCGGTGACGGAGCTAACGCCAAAACGTCTGCCGAGGAGCTCATGAGCGACCCCGACACGCTGCAGCAGTTCATCAACTACGCCTATAGCGTCGCCCCGGCGGGCAAATACGACCTGGTTCTAAACGACCATGGCTCGGGTCCTGGACGCGGATATGGCTACGACGATCACGATACAGAAAGCCCAGATGTAGGGTTATCCTTACTCGAACTGCGACAGGCGATATCCGGAAGCGAAGTCGTGCAGGATGTGGGCAAGTTCGACTTCATCAACTTCGACTGCTGCCTGCTGGGTAATTTTGAAACGGCGCTCGCCTTGGAGGATTACACAGATTATTTCCTCGGGTCGGCAGACGTCGACCCAATGCCTACAGTCGATTACACGGCAGTGTTCGACTTCCTCGCAACAGACCCCGATATGGATGCTTGGGTCTTGGGATGCAAGCTCGTAGACCTCTTCGTTGATTACTATGACGAGAACACCAGCGCGATTTCGATTGGCCCCTCGGAAACCTATTGCGTAGTTAACACGGACAAGCTCAAGCAGAGCGGAATCGTGGACAAACTGCTCGCAATTGCAAGGCAAATGCGAGCAGAGGCGACAGCTGGGAGCTTCTACGACGAGATTTGCGTTCCAAAAGACTCCTACCGTTTCGGCTACACCAACCTACAAGATTTCGCAACCGTGATGGAGCAACTTGGGATTGGACTATACGAATCCGATTGGGAAGAGCCGGGGTTCTTGAACGCCTATACGCAATCGGCACTCGAGATTCAAAACATCCTGCATGACGAAGACGTCGTCTATTCAAGGCACACTCAGAGGTCGAATAAAACGCATGCATTCTTCGGCAGAGACGACGATGGAAGCATAACGGCACGGGCTACGAAATCCCCGACAAGCGGGTTGAGCATCTTCTCCTTCGCCAACCCATCCAACGGCGACGTTTCCTACGAGGTAGCCTTCTACGCAGAGGCCATGGAGGAGCTGTCTGGCGCATACGGAGAGGGCTCAACCGAAAAAGAGCTATTCGAAACGTACATGCAGGCGATTCTCGATTACGAGCTGATCTGCAACACCGGCGTTGCCGTATCTAATCTCGTTGAGGACGGATGCGATCCCAACGAGATCGACTACGACAAGGTCCATGCCTATCTCCAGTCCCAAAAATCCGGGGAATCCAAGCGGGGATGGGAATACATATCGAAGGCATTTGATGCCAGCGACCGAGATGTCGAAGCATGGCTGGGCGGGATCATAGAAATCCAGCGCGAGGAGGTTTTGAATCACGACAAAGTCTCTCTCAAGACGGAATCCCATGATGGGACGGATTACTATCGCCTCGATGTAGCGGACACTCCCAAGCGAGTCATTGACGTTCCCGTACTTACAGTGACCGCAAACAGGGAAGATGAGGTTTTCAACAAGCCAACCAGGACGTTCTACGGCACGCGGATGGCCAGCGATGGGGAAGAGTCTGCAGGCGATTACATGAGCGCTACCGACTCTTCCTATCAAATTCCGAAATTCGACGGGCAGTGGTATGCCGTCCAGGATGCGGATGGCGGCGTTTATTTGGCATCCGATGCGTCAGACCATTCTGTATACGCCAATTTCTATTCGATGGATGGCAAGTCGATGGGTGCAGGGGAGCTGCTCTTCGATGCGGACGGGAACGCGGATAGCATTTATCTTTACGGCAACACGATACCGATTTCCCTCGACACGTTCGAGGAAATGGTGACGGTGGCCCTTTGCAATGACCCGAGCTACGGAGGCGAAACGGTCTTGGGCTCGTTCGTGCTAGAAGGGAAGAATGCCAAGCTCGTAAAGGATAGTTGCTCGAATCTGGGCATAGACGACGTTGAATTAACGCTCGCCATCTCGGATATGTACGATGCCCGGCATGAGGTGAAGCCAGAGCTTACATTCGATCCTGCCGGAGGGCAGTGGGAAGACGGCACGAATGCAATCAAAAAATATGAGACTACCCTCGAGTCCTCCTTCGACATCATCGATGCTCCTACGCGCGAAGGTTACACCTTCGTGTGCTGGCAAGGATCTGAATATCAGCCGGGGGAGAACTACCTCGCAGACAGCGACCATACATTCACAGCCCTGTGGGAAAAGAACCCTGAGAACGACCCCGGCACTACGGACCCAGAACATAGCGACGACGCGGACAATCAGGATTCAGATAACCAAGGGGAAACCGACAGGGGCAAATCGAGCATCATCCCAAGCCTGGGAGACCTCCTGAACCTGATGTATCTACTACTGGTTTCAGCGGCATTAGGCGGGGCGATCGCAGTGGCCGCAAAAAATCGAAAGCGCAACTAGGAGCCAGTGAATGAATCACCCTGGACTAGAATGTTAATTTCTATCTACTTTACATAATATATATTATCGATAATCTATGTACGAATACGCGAGAGGACAGGCAATTCAGATTATGCGGGCGTCCGTCTAGCCAAAAGCTCACTGCTTTATGCGTACCGCATGCGCGTGCGAGCTTCCGTTGTTCCAACCCATGCTACGCCCTTACGTAACCGCGCTTTAAAACTACCACTGGCAGCTTTCGCACACCATTCGATTTGCCGGTCGATGCATGCGTTCGCATCTCTAAACCCTACGCATGGCTACCGCCTGAAACGCTTTCCCAGAGAATCGTTCTAGATGCTTTTCTGAGCCACAACCCGAGTCATCCATCAACCTGAAGCAAATAAAAAGATTCTCCAGACCGCCAAAATAGGCCTCTTTTGGCGCATTTTCGATAAGTAAGACAAAACAAGCCTGTGACCTGGGGTTTCACAAACGAGGCTCTGAGAGCCGTTCTAAGACCCCATTTTGACTTTAGATGAGTATTTATACCTGGGAAATTTCTGCCTTTTGGGCAATTTCGGACGCATAGGCCTCTAGAGCGCCTTGGCACTCCTCGATTTCGCGCATTTTCAAATCGAGCGAGAGCTTCTGCTCAGACAGCACGCGCATCAACTGCTTGACGCCATCACGTCCGCGCAGTTGCATGCGAACGAAATAGCCAATGCCCTCAATAGACAGACCGCTATACCGGAGAGCCTCGATAAGCGTGAGCTGTTGCAAATCGGAATCGGTGAAAAAGCGGCGTCCGCGCGAATCGCGCCCAAGATTCGGAAAGAAGCCGCACTTGTCGTAATAGCGAATAGTATGAGCGGTAATGCCCGTCATATCCTCAACTTCGGTAATGGAATAGCCCGGGCGATCTTCCTTGCTTTTCGCAGCCATGGCAGCCTCTATTTCTACTTAGAGTAACTCTAACCGAAACTATACCATACTTAGAGTAACTCTAAGTAGAAGAATCGCCAGAAGAGCCGAGGATCGAAAACAAATTGAAGCATAAAAGAGAACGACCCACGCTTCGCAGTTGGAAGCGTGGGTCGAAAAGCTTTAGGCGATAGGCAGCGCTACTTTACGCCACTGCTACCGAAGCCGCCCTCCCCTCGCTGGGTTTCGGACAGCTCGTCCTGCACGAGGAGCGAGACATTTTCGACGCCCATGATAACCAGCTGCGCGATACGATCCCCCACCTTCACGTGAATGGGCTCGTTCGCATCGAGGTTGATGGCAATGCACATAAGCTCGCCGCGGTAACCGCTGTCGATAAGGCCCGGAGCGTTCACCAAGGACAGGCCCTGCTTGATGGCGGAGCCTGAACGCGGAAGCACGAAGCCAGCGTAGCCTTCAGGGATGGCTACGCAAATGCCCGTATGGATGAGCGCGCGCTCGAACGGCTGGAGCGTGATATCCTCCACGGAGCGCAAATCGATGCCAGCATCGCCTTCGTAAGCGGTTTCAGGCAAAACGGCATTGTCGTTTACCACCTTTACGGGCAACGTAAGAGAAGACATATGAAACCTTTCGAAATAGCCTAGAGACCCTTGATGGCCTGATTGAATTCGTCGACGTTCTTGAAGTCTTTGTACACGCTGGCAAAGCGAATGTAAGCGACTTCGTCGAGGTTCCTCAAACGCTGAAGAACCATGTCGCCCAGAGCCTTGGATTGAATCTCGGTATAGTTCTTGTTCCTGAGCTCGGTTTCCAGATCGTCGACGACGGAATTGATCTGGTCGGGCGTGATATGGCGCTTTGCGCAGGCGATATACAGACCGCGAAGGATCTTATCGCGACGGTACACTTCCGACGTACCATCGGACTTACGCACAACAAGAGGATTTTCGCCGAGACGTTCGTACGTAGTGAAGCGACGATTGCATTTCAAGCACTCACGACGGCGACGAATGCTCGTGCCATCTTCGGAAGGACGGGAATCAACAACTTTGGAATCGGTATGCCCGCAGGATGGACAGCGCATGTGAATTCCTCTCTTTCGGCCTGGTGTCAGATTACCATACCAACTGGGATAATATTAGGCCGATTCGAGAGAATCAAGGTATTTTATTCGCCCGAGTCCGCCGGAAAGAGCAGGCTCGGACATTTACGCAGCTACCACAGAACGCAGCATCTGGGGTGCCCTAGAGGGTAAGGCAGATAGCGCCAATGGCCACGGCAGCATAGACAGATGCCGCAGCGATAACACGGCCCATGCAAGGCTCGGTAACCTGCATACCACGAACGTTTCCGTAACGGAAATCGGTGAGGATCTGGCTTTCCGATGCAAGACGAGCACAACGAGCATGCACGCGTTCGCGCATGCGGGCACGGTACGCATCTTCAATGGGATTGACCGCATACTTCTTTTCGTATGCCGCAACAGCGCGCGTGAAGTCGATGATGTGCTCGTTTTCATTGCTGTACCGAGAACAATCAGGCTTACGTGCGGCCGTTCCGTCGATGGGATACATGACGTTCAGGTCCTTCATTTCTGCCTCCTTGCTCTTGCATAGAACCTTTGTTCGTGTATACTCTAAATCGAACATAAGTTCTTGTCAACAAATTTATCAAACATTTGTTCGTGTGAAAGGGTGCAGCATGTCAAAGGACATTACGAAACGCCAGCAAGCAGTCCTCGATTGCATTACCGCCTGCATCGAAGAAAACGGATACGGCCCCACCGTACGCGAGCTGTGCGAACGCATGCAGCTCTCCTCCCCTTCCACCGTTCACGTGCATCTGAAGGCCCTGGAAGACAAGGGCTACATCCACCGCGATCCGCTGAAGTCCCGCTCCATCACGCTTGCGGGCGAAGCGGCTAGCCCGGTTAGCGAACCCGCAGCCATCGCCTCGTACGGCAACGTAGTGCAGCTTCCCCTCGTGGGGAACGTCGCCGCGGGCGTACCTCTTCTGGCCGACGAAAACATCACCGAAACCATCACGCTGCCTACGGAAATCGTGGGCGATTCGGCATCGTTCCTGCTTTCGGTGCATGGCGAATCCATGATCGAAGCCGGCATCAACGACGGCGATTACATCGTGGTAAAGGAACAGAACACGGCGAACAACGGCGAAATCGTCGTTGCACTCGTGGAAGACGGCGCCACGGTAAAGCGCTTCTATCGCGAGAAAGACCACATTCGTCTGCAGCCGGAAAACTCCAGCATGGAACCCATTATCGTGCGCGATTGCGCAATCGTGGGCAAGGTCGTGGCGCTCTTTAGGCGCGTACGCTAAACGGCTCGAACCTACTCGCCAGCGACGGGCTCACGCGAATTGTCATCCACGTTCCCTGCTCGTCGTAGTGTTCTTCCACAATGTAGCAACGCTCATGCGCTAGCGCCACAATATCGCCGCGCGTATACGGCACCAATACGTGCAGAATCTCATCCTGGGCAGCAGCAAGCTTCACAATACGCGCAATCAGCGCATCCAGGCCCTCGCGCGTAACAGAAGAGATTTGCATGGCATTCGGGAAATGATAGGCCAAGGCTTCACGACCCTCGTCGTCAAGCAGATCTATCTTGTTGAGCACCAGAATCGAAGGGATATCCTGCGCGCCAATCTGATTCAGTACGTCATCTACCGCACGCATCTGCCCTTCGAAATAATCCGAAGAGGCATCCACCACATGCAAGATGATATTCGCTTCGCGCACCTCATCGAGGGTGCTCTTGAACGACTCAACAAGCGTGGTAGGCAGCTTCTGAATGAAGCCGACCGTATCGGTAAGGGTGATCTCGCGTCCCTCGGGCAGCGTGTATTTACGCGTGGTGGAATCGAGCGTGGCAAACAGCTTGTCGTAGCTAAGCACCGACGCATTCGTAAGCGCATTGAGCAGACTCGACTTACCCGCATTCGTATAGCCTGCTAGGGCCACACGCAGCATACCGCTTTCCTGACGCCCCTGACGCTGCACGGAGCGGTTCTTATCGAGCTCGGCAAGCTCGCGGCGAATAGACGTAATGCGATTGCGCACAATGCGGCGGTCGACCTCGAGCTGGCTTTCGCCTTCACCGAAGCGACTACCAACGCCACCGCCCATGCGGTTACTGGCAAGATGAGCCCACATGCCACGCAGGCGCGGATAGAGGTACTGATTCTGGGCAAGCTTCACCTGCAGACGACCCTCACGCGTGGTCGCGTGGAGCGCGAAGATATCGAGAATAAGGGCCGTGCGGTCGATGACCTTCACGTCACGACCCATGATCTTCTCCAAATTGCCCTGCTGAGAAGGCGTAAGCTCATCGTCGAAGATAACGATATCAGCGCTATACGCCGTGCAGAGCTCGGCAATTTCAACCGCCTTGCCACTACCCACAAACGTACGGGGGTTGGGTGCATCCAAACGCTGAGTGGTCTGCGCAACCACTTCGGCACCTGCCGTGGCGGTAAGGCGCTCTAGCTCCGCCATGGTCTCCGAAAGGGGCCATGCAGCGCCAGGCCTATCGATGCCCACGAGGATTGCTCGTTCGGCAACTTCGGCGGTTTCGCGAAGCGGAAAGCGGTTTTTGTTGACCGACATGCCCAGCGCCTACGCTAGTCGATTTCGATTTCGCCCGTGAAGGAAGCGGCAGCGGGACCCGTCATGAACACGTGCCCATTGCTGGACCAATCGATGTGAAGCACGCCGCCGCGCAGGTGAACGTCATTCACGCGGCCTGCACGCCCCGTAAGAGCTGCCGCCACGTTGCTCGCGCACGCACCAGTGCCACAGGCAAGCGTCTCGCCATCACCGCGTTCGTATACGCGCATATGCAGGCCGTCTTCGCAAACCTGGATAAACTCAATATTGGCCTTTTCGGGGAAGGCGGGGTTGCTCTCGTAGAAGCGACCCACGGTGTTCAAGTTGAGCGTTTCGAGCGACTTATTGCTAGGATCATCGAAAATGGCATCCGGCAACGCCTGGAAATCCTCGATAAACGTAATGGCATGGGGGTTACCCATGGAAACGCACGTGAACTCGAAAGCGCCCCAAGGGCTCTCGATGGCTGTCTCGCGCACGTAGCCAGCCTCTTCATACTGAGCGTTCTCGGGAAGCGCCACGGGCACTTCCGCAGCCGCCAGGATGGGCTGACCCATATCGACAGTGGCAACGGTCATCTTACCCGCTTCGTCAACCTGGAACGAAATGGGCCTACGACCGGCAAGCGTGTCGGCCACGAAGGAACCCGCAGACGCATCGACATAGCCATGGTCGATGAGGAACTTCGAGAAGCAGCGCACGCCATTGCCGCACATTTGGGCAAGGCTGCCGTCTGCGTTGTAGTAATGCATGTAACCAGCGCAATCGTCCTTTTCGCTCGGACGAACCAGAATAACGCCATCGCCACCGATGCCAAAATGACGATCGCACAGATAGGCGACCTGACGGGGTTCGAGTTCGATGGCGCCTTCCATGTCGTCAATCATGACGAAGTCGTTGCCCAGGCCATCCATCTTGGTGAATGAGAGTTTCATGCGCAGCCCTTTCCGTAGCGTTTTTCATCAGTATCCACGATTTCAAGAGCGCGACAAAGCAGCTCTTCCCCATTATCACGGTCTGCGCATATCCAGGTGATGCGCTTGTCCTTGCGAAACCACGTGCGCTGGCGCTTGGCATAGCGATGCGTGGCAAACTTGATTTGCGAAATGGCCTCGTCAAGCGAAATGACACCGTCGAGCGCCTGGACGATTTCCTTGTAGCCAATCGCCTGATTAGCGGTAAGCGCATCGCGCAGACCCTCGGAAAGCAACGAACGCACCTCATCTACCAGGCCATTTTCGACCATCTGGTCCACGCGAGCGTCAATGCGATGCCGCAGGATTTCGGGGTCAACCTGCAGGCCAATCATGGTAACCGGGAAATGCACGCCGATGGCATGCAGCTTGGCATGCTGTTCCGCATACGACGTACCCTCGCTGAGCAGCTCGAACGCGCGAACGACGCGTTTGGCGTCATGTGCATTGATAAGCGCCGCGGAAGCAGGGTCGCGTTGGTTAAGCTCGGCCCAAACGGCATCGCAGCCACATTCCGCGATGCGCGCATTGTAGGCATCGCGCACCGGATTTCCCACCTGCTCGCCTGCGGGAAAGTCGTACGAATCAACGAGGGCGCGCACGTAGAAACCCGTTCCACCGCACACGATAGGGCGACAGCCCTGCTCGTACGCACGAAGCACCACTCCCCTGCCATACTCCTGGAACAAGGAAGCGGAATAGGCGCTGCCCGGAGCAGCCACATCGAGGCCATAATACGGCACCGTTCGGTCGGCGGGTGCAATCTTGCCCGTGCCGATATCCATGCCGCGGTAAATCTGCATGCTATCGGCGGAAAGGACGCAACCACCCAGGCGTTCCGCCATACGCTGCGCCAACGCCGTCTTGCCCGAAGCCGTGGGACCCACCACGCAAACTAGGGGCGCATCAAGCGGGCATACTACCTGGCTTTTCTCACCCGAGGCAGCAGGCCACTGCATTAGAGCATCGTCCCCCACAGGTACCAGGTATGGGCTTCGTCGATGCGAATGTCCACGATGGAACCAGCGAAATCGCTCGCACTCATGCCCTGAGGTACGCGCGCATGAACCGTCTGGTTGCGAGGACTCTTGCCCGCAAGGATGGAAGGATCGTTCTTGCTGGCGCCCGTAACGAGCACGGGAAGCACCACGCCCGCCTGGTTCTGTTCCAGGTTCAAGCGCTCAGCGTTGCGCTGTACCAGGTCGACCAGACGATCGAAGCGTTCCTGAATGACCTCACGCGGAGTATCGTCCTGCATTTCGGCAGCGGGGGTTCCCTCGCGCTTGCTGTAGATGAACGTAAACACCTGGTTGTAGCCAACCTCGTTCACCAGGTCGTACGTAGCCTGGAAGTCTTCTTCAGTCTCACCCGGGAAACCGACGATGATGTCGGTGGAAAGCGCGATATCGGGGCAAACCTTGCGGAGCTTCTCGATAAGCTCACGATAATGCTCGACGGTATAGCGCCTGTTCATGGCTTTCAGAATGCGATTCGACCCACTCTGCGCGGGCAGATGCAATGCCGGCATGAGGTTGGGTAGCGTGGCGAAGCGCTCGATAACCTCATCAGTAAGGTCCTTAGGATGACTGGTAGCGAAGCGGATACGCTCGACGCCCGTTTTCGAAACCACGTCGAGGACCTGGGCGAAGCGCGGTTCGCCATACAAATCGCGACCATAGGAGTTCACGTTCTGGCCCAGAAGGGTGATCTCCTTCACGCCGGCATCGACGTAGGCCTGCGCTTGCTGGGCAATCTCCTCGATGGGGCGACTCAGCTCGCGACCACGCACGTACGGCACAATGCAGTACGTGCAGAAATTGTTGCAACCCACCGTAATGGGCAGCCAAGCAGCCCAGGGATGCTCGCGATCCTCGGGAAGGTCGTCGTGGAACTCGGCGCGGCCATCCACGAGCTCGGCACGGCGCATACCGCCCTCGATGGCCTCCTGCAGCAGATGCGGCAGGGCCTCCATGTTATGCGTGCCAAATACGACATCGGCGTTTTCCAGCTGATCAAGCAGCTTCTGGCCGTCGCGCTGGCCAATGCAGCCGCCAATGGCCACGAATCGCTTGCCGAAGGGGCTACCTGGACGCACCGGGTCGTTCTTCATGGTGGCCACGGTGCCCATAAGGCGCTCGTCGGCCTTTTCGCGCACGCAGCACGTGACGAAAATAGAGAAGTCGGCTTCAGCATTCGTCTGAACGGGCACGGAACCCAACGACGACATAAGGCCCGACAGCCTTTCGGCGTCGTGCTTGTTCATCTGGCATCCGAAAGTCGTGATGCAGAAGGTAGTATTTTCGAACATGAAGTGGAACCTTTGGGTTTGAATTACACGTTTTCGCCGATGGTGGCACCGTTCTTCAGGTAATGGAGAATAACCTTGAAGCGAATGGCAGTGCGATATTCACCATCGATAACAATATCGGCGAAATACGGAATGCAAGCAACTTCAATACCGATAGGAGAAAGAAAACCACGCGAAATAGCTATAGCTTTTACCGCCTGATTGACCGCACCGGCGCCCACTGCCTGAATTTCGACATCGACGCCATCTTTAACCATGCCGGCGATAGCACCGGCTACGGAAGCCGGCGAAGACTTGGAAGAGACTTTCAAGAAGCCAATTTGTTGCTGCGAATCGTTCGGCACGTTGTATTTCCTATCGTAGTGCGACTTTGCTGCGATATTGCATCTTATCGAGTCATTTTATCCGTATTTTGCGAACAGGGCAATTGCGTGAGCCCCCTATTCGTGGTGAAACCATGCTGATTCTGCGCAGCAAAACGCGACGGCAGCATCTGCGAGGAAGGCGGAGCTACCGCTCCATGACGACGGGGATGGTAATGCGAATGCCATTCTTCTGCACGGAGACCGACGGCACCACGTTTTCATCGAGGTAATACGCTTCGGCAAGATCGGCATAGGCCCGAGCAACGCCTGCGCGAAACGCAGCAAGGTCCTCGGGGGCAATCTTCAGCGAACGCGGGTCGACATGAAGGAGCCCATCATCCGGCTGGTCGGTGGCATGAGCGGTCGCAGCATTCTTCTTGGCACGCAGGGGCTTGGCGTTTTCGTCGCGAATGACTACTTGAGAGGCAAGATCCTGAAGCGGCTGGATTTGGCCATCCATAATGCGGCGAGCACTGCGCGCAGAAAGCTGCAAGCCAAGCGAAGCGGCAATGTCGGCAAACTCCTCGGGCGTACCTGCAATTGAGATGCGCTTCAAAATGGGCAGCTGCGCGGGGTCGTTACAAAACGCAAGCGTCGACTTGCTGAGCACCGAGCGGCCGAAGGCCCACAGCGTTGCGGCGATTTCAATAGCAGAGCCCATGTACACCTGCACGGACGTACGATCGATATAGGCGAACTCGGTTGCCGTACGTACGATATTGCGAGGGCCGCGCACGGTAACGGTTCCAGCAGCAGTTCGAATGAACGCAGGATGCGTACTCTGGTCGGTTTTCTCGGGCAACTTGGTGGCGTCGGTTTCCACCAGGAACGAAGAGCCGCCCGCAGGCATGGTTTCCTGAATACGCGCAAGCTTGGCGTTCTCGCGAATGGCATACAGGGCCATACCGCGGCCATGAATGCCCCACGTATCCATGTGCACCGTATCGAGCTTACTGGTAACGCGGGCTTCGAAGATGCGCTCGCGCATGTGATCGGGTACGCCATCGCCATCGTCGAGCATAACCAGGCGACGCGTATTACCCTCGCGCCCCGTAGCCAGATAGATGCTATGCGCATGGGCGTCGCGCGCATTGCGCAGCATCTCGATGACAATGTCCTCCACGCTGCGAACGTCGTGCTTTGCCTGACGGCGTTCGGCTTCCGCGCTACGTAAACGGACGAAGCCATCCCCGAAGTCGTCTTCGACTCGGAGATGGCTTTCGCCCGTTACTGATTCAACGAATTGAGCGAGGTCTTCAGAAGACATGCTACTTGGCGATGCCGATTGCACGGCTTTCGCGGATAACGACTACCTTGACCTGGCCGGGATACTGCATCTCGTTTTCGATCTGCTGCGCGATGTCGTGCGCGAGGACCGTGGTGGTTGCCTCGTCGACGACCTCGGGCTCAACCATGACGCGAAGCTCGCGGCCAGCCTGGATGGCGTAGGTACGCTCGACGCCCTTGTGGGCATTGGCGATTTCCTCGAGCTTTTCCAGGCGCTTGACGTAGGCGTCGAGGGTTTCCTTGCGAGCGCCGGGGCGTGCAGCGGAAACGGCATCGGCAGCCTGGACGAGCACGTCGAGAACGCTATTGGGCTCGACGTCATTGTGATGAGCCTCGATGGCATGCACGATTTCGGGCTTTTCGCCGAAACGACGGGCAAGATCGGCACCGATGACGGCGTGGCTACCGTCGACTTCGCGGTCGATGGCCTTGCCGATGTCGTGCAGCAGGCCGGCGCGCTTGGCAACGATGGGATCCAAGCCCAGCTCGGAAGCCATGACGCCGGAAAGATAGGCAACTTCCAGACTGTGGTCGAGCACATTTTGGCCATAGCTCGTGCGGTACAGCAGACGACCAAGCGTATGAACCAGCTCGGGATGCAGGTCGTGCATGCCCGTATCGAAGGCAGCTTGTTCGCCCGCTTCGTCGATCTTCTGGTTTACGAGCTTTTCGGCCTTCTTGTACATTTCCTCGATGCGCGCGGGATGAATGCGACCGTCGGCGATGAGGTTTTCCATGGTCACGCGACCGATTTCGCGGCGTACCGGGTCGAAGCAGCTGATCGTAACGCACTCGGGAGTGTCGTCGATGATGAGGTTGGTACCCGTGAGCTGCTCGAACGAACGGATGTTGCGACCCTCGCGGCCGATGATGCGGCCCTTCATGTCGTCGCTGGGAATGTGAATAGCCGAAACGGTGATTTCGGACGTATGGTCGGCGGCAACGCGCTGAATGGCGATGCTCAGGATCTCGCGCGACTTCTTGTCGGACTCCGCCTTGGCGCGGGTTTCGGCCTCGCGGATGATAGCGGCAGATTCGTGCGCCACTTCGTCCTTCAGGTTGTCGAGCAGTTCCGTCTTCGCCTCGTCGGACGTCATGCCGGCAACCTTTTCGAGCTGACGGTTGATTTCCAGATGCTCTTCTTCCACCTCGGCACGACGACGCTCGAGCTGCTTCTCGCTTTCGCGAAGATCGCGGGAACGCTTGTCGACCTGACCCTGCATGCTGGAAATCTGATGCTCGCGCGCATCGAGCGAATCGCTGCGATGGTCGAGCGACTTCTCGCGCTGGTTCAGGCGGTCTTCCTGAGAGCGCACGTCCTTCAGACGCTCGGAGCGTTCGGCTTCGATGGACTGACGCATTTCGAGCGCCTTGTCCTTAGCCTCAACTTCGGCTTCACGACGAAGCGTATCGGCTTGCTTGCGAGCGCTTTCGATGAGCGACTGAGCTTCCTGGGCCGTCTGCTTCTGCTTCGAGGAATTCAATGCGCTAACGGCGACGAAGGCGATAACAGCGCCAACAGCAACGCCGACAACGGCAAAGATTATTTCCATCGGACTCCCCTTCCTGGTAATCCTGTTTAGTGTTTCAAGTGCATAAAAAAGCCAGTGATTACACTGGCATGAGATTGCACGGGTGTAAGGCACCCGACTCTATATATTGAATTGTATATATAAAACACCTTTTCAGGTATGCTTTCTCATGCTCTTCTACTATAGGCGTTGCAGCGAAGATAACACGCGGGAATTGCGAAAATAATGGCAAAAGCCACGAAAGTTTCCGCGGGTGTGCCATTTAGTCACGCGATTCGAACCATTCCCTTGTGGCGCGTGAGGCAACGGAAGGCGCGTATCCCTTTGCGATAAGCTTACGGTACGCACCGCCCCAGACATCCTTACAGCGCGGTTCGTGCTTAAGCAGGAAAGCCACCGCCCGCTGGGTTTGCTCGTCTTCGGAAAGCCCGTAGGAGGCACCTTCGTCTTCGAAAAACGGCGCAGGATCAATGCCGAATTTACGCTGCAATTCACGCTCGATGGCAACGCGACCTTTGCCCATGGAAACGCGTGAGCGAATGTACGCCTCGGCGAAACGCGAATCACTAACCAACCCGCAGGCTGCGGCACGATCGACAGCTGATTGAGACTCCTCTTGCGTATACCCAGCACGCACAAGACGTTCGAGCAATTCATGCTGCGACCTGTCGCGCTGGGCACAGAGGCGAATAATGCGATCGAAGGGTGGCGTGGAGGGGCGTTCCACGCCCGATGCGTGCGCTTCCGAGTTTGAGCGACGCGAACGACGCCGCTTAGGCACGCTTGGCTCGGGATCGAAAGAGGATACGGCCCTACCCCGCCCTTCGGAGTTCATGAGATGCTACTTACGCTTTGCCGGTTTCGGATCGGGCGTGACTTCGGTGGCCTTTGCCTCTTCGGCAGAGGGAAGCACCATGTCGTATTCCTCACGCACCTTCACTTCCAGCTCGTCGCGCAGATCGGGGTTTTCCTCGAGCGTGCGCTTAGCCGCTTCACGACCCTGGCCAAGGCGCTCTTCGCCGTAGGTATACCAGGCGCCACTCTTCTTCACCAGGCCACACTCGACAGCCATGTCGAGGATGCAGCCCGTCTTGGAAACGCCCAAGCCATAGATGAGGTCGAATTCAGCCTGGCGGAACGGAGGGGCCACCTTGTTCTTTACAACCTTGGCACGCACGCGGTTACCCACCGTTTCGCCATTGATCTTCACGTAGTCGCAGCGGCGAACTTCGATGCGCACGCTGCTGAAGAACTTCAGCGCGCGGCCACCCGTGGTGGTTTCGGGGTTGCCGAACATAACGCCGATCTTTTCGCGCAGCTGATTGATGAAGATGCAGGTGGTATTCGAACGAGACAGCGAACCGGCAAGCTTGCGCAGGGCCTGACTCATAAGGCGAGCCTGCAGGCCAACCGTAGTATCGCCGATTTCGCCTTCGATTTCGGCGCGGGGAACCAGGGCGGCAACGGAGTCGACGACCACGGCATCGATAGCGCCACTGCGTACGAGCATGTCGCAGATTTCAAGAGCCTGTTCGCCCGTGTCGGGCTGGCTGATGAGAACGTCGTCGATATCGACGCCCAGGCGGGCCGCATATACGGGATCGAGCGCATGTTCGGCGTCGATAAAGGCAACAACGCCGCCCTGCGCCTGCGCTTCCGCCAAGATGTGCAGCGCAAGCGTAGTTTTACCGCCCGATTCGGGGCCGTAGATCTCGACGATACGGCCACGCGGCACGCCGCCAATGCCCAAGGCGGCGTCGAGCGGAAGGGCGCCCGTGGGAATGACGCCAATATCGAGGTTGTGACCGCCCTCGCCCAGCTTCATGATGGAACCGCGACCAAACTTCTGCTCTATCTGGTCGGTTGTGAGTTTAAGGATTTGTTCTTTGCTCTGACTCTGGGCCATGTTCTCCTCGATTCTGTACGGATTAGCCTAATTATACGAACATTTGTTTGCTCGTCAAGAACGTACCTTAAGAATCGAGGAGCGCAGTGACGGCGCGACACAAGAAAGGTCGCAAAATGATTGCGAAAAGCTAGCGCGATTATTCCGAATACGTGGCAAGCGATGCGCGAACGAGGCGAAGCGCTTCGTGAACCGTTTGGGCGCGCACGCGTTCGCGGTCGCCCTCGAAGTGATAAAGCTTCGCAAACGTCATATTCGCATCGGACAAGCCAATCCACACAGTGCCCACCGGCTTACCGGGAACTGCGCCGCCAGGGCCCGCGATGCCCGTAACGGCCACGGCGGTATCGACGCCCAACGCCTCGCGCGCGCCCTTCGCCATCTGGCAGGCAACTTCCTCGCTCACGGCGCCATGCTCGGCAAGCGTAGACTCCAAAACGCCCAGATGGGACTTCTTCACGTCGTTGGAATAGCTCACGATGCCACCGGCAACCACGGCCGAAGAGCCCGGAATATGCGTGAGCGTGCCGCTGATGAGACCACCCGTGCAGCTCTCGGCGGTGCCAATAACCGCATGGCACTCATTGGCCATGCGAACCACCTCGGCAGCAAGCTCCTCGTTGGTCTGGCGCGGCTCGGCCAGCTTCGTCTTCACCTGCACGCCCGGACCGGCGTCGGCACGCACGAACCCAAGGATCTCGCGCGCCTTCACGAAGTAGTCGAGCATGGAGACGATGGTGAGTACCACGGCCACGAGCATGACGAACCAGCTAAACAGGTACAGGCCATTGCTCAGCACGGAGCCAAGATCGGTGACGGGATGGCTGTCCTTGATGATGAACAACACGATGGCGATGATCTGCGTAACCGTCTTCGCCTTGCCATACCAGCTCGCCGCAATAACAACGTTCTGGCTCGCAGCAAGCATACGAATACCAGACACAATGAATTCCCTGGCCAAGATAATAAGCGCAACCCAAGAGGGCAAAACACCTAGTTCGATAAGAGCCAAAAGCGCCGAAGCGACTAGGATTTTGTCGGCAAGAGGATCCATGAACTTGCCAAGCGTGGTTACTTCGTTGCGACTACGCGCCAGATGGCCATCGATGGAATCGGTTGCGGCAATGGCAATGAACACGCCAGCGGCCACCCAGGGCTTCCACACGGCGGCATCGGCCCATTGCGGGAACCATTCGGGCCACGGGCTGATAATGGCGATGACGAAGAAGGGGATGAGGAGAATGCGAGCCAGCGTTACCTTGTTGGCTGGAGTCCAGAGCTTTTCGCGCTGCGAAGCTGTCTGAGACATGCTATTCGCCCTCCATTTCGTACATAAGCGTATCGTTGATGGTCACGCTCACGATATCGCCAATTTCGCCCTGATGGACGTACACCACGCCATCAACATCAGGTGCCTGGCATTTCGCCCTGCCAAAGAGCTGGCCGTCTTCCTCGCTGCCCAGAACGAGCACGTCAAGCTGCGAGCCCACGCGTGCAGCGACACGCTCGCGCGAAATGGCATCGGCGATGTCGCGCACGGCCTGAGCGCGCTCGATCTTCACGTCATCGTCAATCTGATCGTCGAACGTGGCGGCACGTGTACCCTCTTCGAGCGAATACGGGAATACGCCCACGTAATCGAAGTCGATGTCTTCCACGAAATCGCAAAGCTCTTGAAAATCATCTTCCGTTTCGCCCGGGAATCCAGCGATGAACGTAGTGCGCAGCGTAATGCCCGGCACCATTTCGCGAATATGTGCGATGAGCTTCAGGTATTCGGCGGCGCTCCCCTTGCGGTTCATGCGCGACAGAATACGCTCGTTGGCGTGCTGGAACGGAATATCCAGATACGAGCAAATGTTCTCGTGCGACTGCATGACGCCAAGCAGCTCATCGGTGATACCCTCGGGCTGCAGGTACATGACCCTAAACCACGTCTTGGGATACTTCTGCGCCAGCGTGGACATGAGCAAGGCCAGCGTGGACGGCTCTTCGAAATCGTCTCCCCAACGACCCGTATCCTGCGCAATGAGAACAATCTCACGCGCGCCACGCGCAATTTGCGCGGCAACGTCGGCATCGATGCGGTCGAACGGGAAGCTGTGATACCTACCACGAATGTACGGGATGGAGCAGTAACTGCAGAAGCGATTGCACCCATCGGAAATCTTCACGTACGCGCTAAGCACCTCGGGCGCGGAAGCAATCTCTTCAAGCATCGAGCGATGCGGGAACAATGCATCCAGAATGGCAACGATGTCGTCTTCCTTGCTGCACGGCACGAAGGCGGAAGCCTCGTTCAGCTCGGATGCTAGGTCGTCACCATACCGAGCAGGCATGCAACCAGCAACGATGAGCTTCACGTCGCCCGTTTCCATACCCGGAAGCCCCGCCATCTCGAAGATGGCCTGCAGGCTTTCCTCGGTAGCGCTCTGGATAAACGAACAGGTATTCACGATAACGGCCTGCGCCTCTTCAGGCTCTTCGACCATGCGATACCCGGCAGCCGAAAGGCGTGCGCGCATATTGTCAGAGTCGACCTCGTTCTTCGCGCATCCCATCGTGAGAATGTGGACCGATATTACTTCCGAAACGCTCATGATTCTTCCTCGTACATACGCAACCGAGCGCCCACGTGAAAGACACGCGTGCGCTCGGCGACTTTAAAACACAATAGACTAGCGGTAGTTAGTGAACTGCAGGGGCTGGCCGTAGTCGTTACCCTTCACGAAGGAAATAACATCCTGCAGGGTGTCCTTCGAAGCGCTGGAAACGCGCAGCTTGTCGCCTTCGATGGTGACCTTCGCCTTGAACTTCTGGGCCTTGATGTCCTTGTTGATCTTGCCGGCAGTGTCGCGATCGATGCCCTCGATGATGTTGGCAACCTTGCGCACCGTGCCGCCAGAAGCGTTTTCGGAAGCGCCCCACTTGATAGCGGAAAGATCGATTCCGCGCTTGACCAGCTTGCTGGCGATGATGTCGGTAACCTGGCCGGCCACGAAATCGCTCGGCGCGTTTACCGTGATGGTTTTCGCCTGCTTGTCGAGCGCAATGCTAGAGCCGGAATCCTTCAGGTCGTAGCGCTGGGTAAGCTCCTTCTTGGCCTGGCCGTACGCATTGTCGATTTCCTGCATGTCAACGCTGGAAACGATGTCGAAGCTGGATTCTTTTGCCATGTAGGTACCTTTCTATGCAAACGCAGCGAGAAGACGGACTACTCGCTGGTAGACGACGTAGTTGCGGCGGTGCCGCTGGAGGCCGTATCGCTAATGGCGTCGGGATGCGCCGACTTCCATTCGGCCAGGATGTCGGAGAATTCGTACGTGACGTTCACGATGCCGTTGGAATTCGGCTCCAACGTCTGCTGCTCGCCATTGACCGTTACGGTAACACTGGTGGTGTCGACGCAGATAATCTGCAACGTATCCGTAAAGGTGTACTGCTTCGTGGCAGGCCCCTCCACCGTGTCGGCTTCCTGGTTCGTACCATCCACGTAGACTTCGATGTACGTAGAGCCGCCATCGGCAACCGTGTACGTAAATTCGCCCTGCGTAGGCGCAACCTCAGTGGTGGATGCAGAAGAGGCATTCGTGGAAGTGCTTGAAGCGCTGGTATCGGATGCGCTGGAGCTCGACTCGGAAAGCCCCGTTACCGGCATGGTAGACGTAGCCTGCGAGCTGCTTTCGGACTTATGCGAGAAGAGGAACGAGCATACGATGATGACGATAACGAGAATGACCGCAGCGGCAATGATGAAGGGAAGCTTCGAATGACCCGTCCCATCGGCATTGCGCGCAGAGGCCGACTGGCCCACGAACGACTGCGGGGGAAGCACGGAACCACGCGAAGGATTAACGCGACCGGGAGCACCAACCTTCTTGCCCTTCACCTGGGGAACGCCACGCGAGCGTTCCATGCTCTCCAGGCCCTCCATGTAGCTGGCTTCATTGCGCTTGCGACCGGCCTGGCGACGCGAACCGCCGTCACGCTGCTGACGACGCGGCTTCAGGTTCTGGTCGGAAGCGCGCAAGCGGGACGTACCCCCGCGATGCGGGAAGCGCGTGTTTTCCGGAGCGGCAGACATGTCGAACCCCGTACCACGCTGATGCGCACGGGAGACACCCGACTGGTACGCATAGAGCTCGTCGATGTACATGCCCGTGATATCGGTGGGGTTCAACCCCAAATAGCGAGCATATCCATTCACCATGTTGCGCGTATAGCCACGCGGTGGCATGGCAGCGAAATTGCCCTCTTCAATGGCGCGCAGAATATCGGGACGAATGCGAAGGCGACGAGCGGTAGCGTACAGGTCGAGACCCTTACGCTCGCGCGTTTGCCGAAGTATTTCACCGAAGCTCATATCGCTCATGCTTACTCCCCGGTATTCGCGTCGTTCTGTTCGAACGCTTTCAACGTTTCCAATTCCATGGCGTCAACCAGAACCTCACGCGGCTTGCTGCCGTTCGGAGGCCCAACGATGCCCTTATCCTCAAGCATGTCCATTATACGCCCAGCTCGGGAATAACCCACTTTGAGTCGGCGCTGAATATTGGAAGTGGAGCCCAAGCCGGAATTAACGACGATATCGGCAGCTTCCCAGATAAGCGGGTCGTCGGCCGTAGACGAGCCACCCGAACCATCGGGTGCGGTATCGCCCAGCGAGATGACGTTGGTCTGCAGGATTTCCTGATGGTATTCCGGTTCACCCTGCTCCTTCAGATGCGCAACAACGGCGGAGATCTCCTCTTCGGTGACCAGACAGCCCTGCAGGCGCTGGGGCTTGGAGTACTCGGGCTTCGAAAGGAGCATGTCGCCCCAGCCAATGAGGTTTTCGGCACCCGGGGTATCCAGGATAACGCGGCTGTCGATGCCGCTGGCCACGTTGAAGGCTATGCGGTTCGTAATGTTTGCCTTGATCAAGCCCGTAACAACGTTCGTAGAAGGACGCTGCGTGGCAACGATCATATGAATGCCCGCGGCACGCGCGAGCTGAGCCAAACGGCTAATGGAGAACTCAACTTCCTTGCCCACGTTCATCATGAGGTCGGCAAGCTCGTCGATGATGATGACGATATAGGGAAGCTGCTCGGCATCCTCCTCGCCAATCTGCATGCCATTCTGGCACTTGGCGTTGTACTGGCCAATGTTCCTGGCGCCCACCTTGGAAAACACCTTCAGACGTCGTTCCATTTCAGCCACAGCCCAGGAAAGCGCGCTCGCTGCTTCCTTGCATTCCGTAACGACGGGAACGTACAGATGCGGAATGCCGTTGTAGGGAGTGAACTCAACGCGCTTCGGGTCGATCATGATGAAGCGCACCTCGGCAGGCGTAGCGCGCATCAGAATGGACATGATCATGCCATTGATGGACACCGACTTACCAGAACCAGTGGTACCGCCAATAAGCAGGTGGGGCATCTTGGCCAGGTCGGACACGATGGGATTGCCTTCAACGTCTTCGCCGATGGCAACTTCCAGGGGGCTCTTCCCCGCCTGCGGAAGCACGTCACCCAGCAGCACGGAACGACGCTTCACGTTCGGCACCTCGATGCCAACGTAGTTGGTGCCCGGAATGGGGCTGAAGATGCGCACGCCCTGCGAAGCCATGGCAAGTGCAATATCGTCGGTGAGGTTCGTCACCTTGCTTACGCGCACGCCCGAAGGCAGCGAAACCTTGAACAGGGTGACCGTGGGACCCGCCGCCCAGCCAACGACCTCGGCATCGACGCCGAAATCGGCAAGCGTGGTCTGCAGGAGCATGGCCGTCTCACGCAGCGTCTCCTCGGTTTCCTTGCTGGCAACCTTGGCGCCAGAAGACTTGATGAGCTGCATATCGGGCAAAACGAAGCCCTCGGAAGGCTTGGGCGTGGTAACAACCGTGCCCGCAGCCGCGGAACGCTTGGGAGCCGCGGCGGTAGTTGCACGCTTGCCCAGCCTGCGCGTGAGGGCGGCAGACTTGCCCGATTCAACGGCGGCATCGCGCGCGGCAGCGGCACGCGGAACGGTTTCCGCAGGCGTGGCGCCGAAATCGATCTTCTGGGTAACGCCCGCAGAAGCACCGCGGCCATTCGAGCCACGCTTCATGACGGGGTCACGCTGAGCGCCATCGCGCGAAGAGCGACGCCTCTTCCCCACTTCGAGGGGCTTGTACGCCGGAGCGGGCATGACGTCATTCGGATCCTGTTCGGATTCGGGATTGCGCAGCTCGGCAGCGTGCGCGCGAATCTTGTCAACCACATCGGAAAGCGAGAACCCGATGATGATGAGGGCCACGGCAATGACGCCAATCATGATGATGGTAGTTACCAGCTGCCCGAACAGCAGCAAGAACAGATAGGCCACCAGGGCGCCCACATAGCCGCCTTGGTTCACCAGATTCTCGTGATTGAACAGCACCTGCAAGTTGCCGCTCGAAAGGCCAGGCGTATACGCGGCCAAAATAACGAGTAGGGCGAAAAACAGAATTATGAGGCCCACGGATACGCGCGCCGACATGCGGTTCTGGGTTTCGCCGTTACGCCAAATGAGGCTTACGGCAATGAGCACCAGGACGAAGGGCAGGATATAGGTGCCCAAGCCCAGGCCAATATGCAGAACCGAGGAAAGCCATTGCGTGATGATGCCCGAGCCCGGCATGAGGGACACGATGAACAGCGCTACGGCAATAACGGCGCAGATGACGCCTGCGATATCGCGACGCGAGCGATCGTCGAGAAAGCGATCGCCCGCGGCCTGATTCGAGCGCGCGGCTTGTCTGGCGACAGGCGCCTTCGAACGCGCGCTTCTTCCCTGTTTAGATGAGGTGCCCTTACCTGTGCGCGGCACGTCACACTCCTTTTGCTGCGTTTAAATATCGTTTGGGAAAGTATAGCTTATTTCTTAAGTTACTCGCTACCTGCGTTTCTCCTAATCAAACGGCAAGCAACGACCTGGGATAATACATCACCCATGTGTACGTTTTGTCTGGAAGGGGAATAATTCGCCGTACATGCGCAATGCGGCGGTCACCTCGACCTCGGGTAAGCGAAGCACATCGCGCATGCGCAAGACGAATTAGCTACGGCCCCTCCCCTTGCGCAGGCCATACGCGGCGGATGCAAGCGCTGCAAGAGCGGCAATCACGAGACCCGCCCACAGCAGCATGTCGCCCGTCTTGGGAAGCGTGCTGGAAGACGAAGAAGCTCCCGTGGCGCCATCGCCACCATCATCACCTGGGTCGACAGGGTTATCCGGAATCGATTGGCCGTAATAGGTCGAGCGGAAGTACATCACGTCGGGCTCGGTGGCATTCGTGCCCGTGACGTAGAGATAGCCATCGTCGGACCAGGTAGCCAACGGCTCGAACACATGATGGTACGAGGAGGTGCGATCGTAGGCAAACGCTTCAGAACCGTCATCCTTAATGATATGCGTGTCCTCCCCCAACGTAGACGAACCGATGATGGCAACGCCATCGGGCAAGCCAGCAAGGGTAACGTAAGCCCCGTTAGACTGGTCGCCAATATCCTTGTCGAATTCGGGAACCAAGTCGCTTCCGACCACCTTCGCCGCCTGGGAGCGCAGGTTCTCGTATGACATCGTATTCGCAGCCTTGTCGTACGTTAGCCTGACCAGCCAGTCTGAATCGACGGTATCTTCCTCGTCGTCCGAACCCTTCGGAGCGTACAGATAGATCTTGCTTTCGCTCGAGGCCGCCTTGACGCCATCGAAGCTCATGTTCGCGACATCACCATCGAACGCGCCATCGATTTTCGTAAGCGTACCCGAATCCAAGTCAAGCACTCCGCAATAAAACTTAGTTGAACTGGGCTCTTCTTCCACAGCACCTTCGGCGTCATCGGAGGCCGCACGTAGGCTATAGCCTGTGCCAGCACCCGTTTCATCCGAGCTGGAACTCGAGGCGAATTGGAAGTCCGACATGCCAACCATGATCAGGTCGTCGCCAAGAACGCATATGGCGCCATTAGGCCAGCTACCACCAGTCGGCCGATTGATTTCCGCCCAAGAGTCTGCCGCGATGTCGTACTTCCATATCGTAACCTGCCCCAATTTGTAGTTGGTCGACACCGTGGTGAAGTAGATGTCACCCCTATAGGAAAAGAGGGAGGTCTCCGAAACAGCGGAGCCCTTGCAAACGTAAGGCAGGTCGGCGCAGCGCGACCACCCCTCCTCCTGAGTATCGAAGCGCCAAAGCGCCTGCGCGCAATGGTTCTTGCCCTGCGCGGAAAGGGCATACAGGTCGCCATCGCAAGACGCCATCGCGCCATAGAGACGATCGGTCCTATCGGCGGCAAACTGAGGATCATCAACGGGCACGACATGCGTGCGCTCGTAGAGCGGATTTCCCTTGGCTTCGATATTGGAATACGAGAACGTCGCGCGCATGATGGTGCCATCGGAATTCGTAACCTTAACGACGTGCGAACCGTTATCAAGCCCCAAAGCCGAAATCGAGGCGACGATCGAATCGCTGGACCACGAGACGATATCCCCCGCAGAAACGAGAACGTCGTCTACGGCGAGCGAGCCCGACGTTCCAAAGAAGTACCCCGACACCGCGAGCTCATCGCCATCGGCAATGGCTTTGGTGATGAGCGGGGCCTTCTTGGTGAACTCCGACTGATGCTTCAAATCGACGCGCCCGCCCGTGCGGCAGAGCTTCGACAGGTCGTCATCGTAGTCAACGGAGGCAAGCAGCTTGGAGGCGCGCGCGAGCGAAGCCTGCTCGAGCTCGTCGGCCGTCATTTCCGAGTTGTTCTTCTCGCCCTTCGCGATAACCGCCAAGCAGCCGGTAACGGCAGGAGCGGCCATCGACGTACCGGGCATGTTCTCGTAGCCGGCAACGTAGGCATCGCCCGTCCCTAGGGCCATATCGTCCATGCAAAGCTTGGTACTGCTCGAGGGTTCGGAGCCATGCGCGGCAACGCCAACCTTCACGATAACGTACGTCTTGCCATCGCCAGGTTGCCAGCCATACACGCCCGTCGCCTTGCCGGGATCGTGATAATTCTCGTATCCACCTGCCTCGGTGACCTCGCCAGGAAGCGTCTTGCCCGGGTTGTCGAGAAGCCACTGATGCGCATGGTTCGAAGCGGAAACGAACTCGTCGACGTTGAAGCTGTTGAGCGACCACTGGCACTGGTACGTGGTATACGTCGCAGAGGCAACCCACCCCGAGTTGACCCCTTCATGCCACACGCCGCCATCGTCCTGGTAGAACGCCTTCGAAGCCGTCGTATCCACTTCGTCCGGCTTCGTTTCCCCTTCGATGCTGCAGGTAATCGAGGCGATTCCCCCAATGGGCTTGAACGAATCGCTCATCGCCAGATCCATCGATACGTACTTCACGTTTGCGAGTGCGGCACTCGCATCCGAAACGCTCGTATCCAGGGGAATCGCCGCATACACGTAGCCGCTACTGCCGTTGAAGATGACCGGCTCTTCCTTGCTTGGCTTATGCAACGAAGATACGTTTACGGCAGCCGCATACGTATCGCCATGGCCAACACCCGAGTCGACGAACGAGGTAATCTCTTGTGGGTCGGCGTTCGTCGCGGGGTTTTCCTTGAACAAGCGCACGCCACCGGCCGAACCACCGGAGAACTTCTCGTAGGCCATGAGATTGGAAGCGTCGGTCGCTTCGGGGAAGAACCGCATGAACACGTTCCTACCGGTTAGCTTGCCATCGGTCATGAAATCGATTGTCTGGAAGATGGTCGACGTAATCTGCGTGCCAGGCGCAAACACATCGGTGGAGCTCTGGCCGTAGCAGGAAAACTCCGTTGGCTTGCCGTCGGGTTGGGCCGCGTTGACGGAAATCGAATACGGGCTGTTCATAGCCCCATTATCCATCGTCTCATCCAAGTCGGCAGTGCGGTTGCCAGAGGCGAAGACGACGTTCACGCCGTTCTTGCCAAGCTCGTTCACCATCACCTCGTAGCCAAACTGCGTGATGCCACCGCCCCACGAGCAGTTGACCGCCTTCAAGTTGACATCCTGCGCAACATCTACCAGGAACTCGAAGCCCTTGAGCACGGACGCCTCATCCTGCGTATCGGCGGGCCCGAATATGCGCACGGCGAAGATCTTCGTGCCGCTCGCAATACCCGAAACGCCATCGTCGTTCCACTGGGCCGCAACGATGCCGGCAACATGCGTGCCATGAGAGCCATAGCCGTCGACCGCGGGATTCGAATCGCCACTCGCATTCATGCCATACTTTTGCAGGCCATATTTGGCATGCAGCTCGGCATAGCGGCTTGCGGGGAAATTGCCCGAATCGCTGAAATCGAAAAGAACGGGGACGAGATCGGGGTGCGTCGTATCGATGCCCGTATCCATGATGCAAACGGTACCCGTCGTGGCGTTCACGCTGCTCGAATCATGACGGCCCGAAGCCCAACCAGGCACGTTCATGCTATAGGTTCCCTGCGGCGAACGAGGGGTGGTGTTGTAGCCGTAGGCAGCCACGGACTCATCGAGCGACCACTGCTCGCACGTGAGGTCCTTGGGGTTATCGCCAGCCGACTGGGCGAACAGCGGCGAGGCAGCATCTGCCGCAAGAGGAAGAACGGAACCCTCGGAAGCAACGCCATCAGCGCTCAACGCAGACACATCGCCAGCAGATGCGTCATCCTGGGTCGCAAGCGCCGAACCCTCGGTTGCGTCTGCACTAGGCTGAGCGCTCAGCGGCGCATCGCCGTCACGAGTCACGTCATCTAGGTCATTCGATACGGGCTCGTCGAATTCCAACGCACCTTCCTGCGAAGACGACTCCGAAGCGCTTTCGAAAGCGCCATCCTGCGCATCGAGCGAATTTGGGTTCTGAATGAGGTAATTGGGCTCGGCCGACACCACATCGGGGTCGTCATACAGCTCACGAAGAATCTGCTCGGTCGTACGCACATGATCCACGACATGCCTGATCTCATATCGATCGGCAGAGACCGAATTCACGCGTTGGGCCACTTCGGCGTCGACGGCACTTTCCGAATTCGCAGCGCCCGCGGCGGCAAGCTCAACGGAATCGGCTTCCACCTCGGTAAGGGACTCGGTTTGAGCGGAAACGTCGACATCGGCGCCTGCACGCACGATGGCAATCGCCTCGCCTTCCACGTAATCGCCCTTTGCGAGAAGCTCCTCAACCGGCACGCGGACGCCGTCGGAAGCCGACTTCTGGGCGAAAGCAGCAGATGGAATGAGAGCCACCGTTAGCAAGAAAGCGCATAGGCACGAGAGAAAGCGCGTCGTCCTCATGAATACCCCCTCATCATGGCGAGCGACCTACATTACGCACACTCCTTACAGTATGACGAGCAAAGCGCAATCATTCGCCCACTTCGACGGGATGTTGACTATCGTTTGATTAGCGGGAATCGCAAACAAGCGGGCAGCATTGTACGCCAATGCAAAAAAGGAGAGACGCAAAAACGTCTCTCCCCGTTCAGAAGCAAGTTTTCGAAACCAGGCGCCCAATTGCGCGGGTGCCGGAAACGCCAGAGTCTAAATCTCGAGCAAGTTCACGATGACCAGCGGGCGCTGCTTGATGCGGTCCCACAAAACAGACTGCAGCGACTGACGGCAAGCCTTTTCCAGGTCGCGCTTCTTGCCACCCTTGGAAAGAGCCTTCTCCAGGCCGTGACGCACGGCGGAGGCAGCGTCTTCCAGCAGGTACTCGTCGTCACCACCGGAAATACCACGCATCTGAACAGCCACATCACCCGTGATCTTGCCCGTCTTGGAAGAGATGGCGCACGCAACGGAGGCGATGCCCTGCTCGACCATGGCACTGCGCTCGTTCAGGACGTCCTGGCTGGTGTCGCCCACGGAAAGGCCGTCGACAAACACGATGCCGCTTTCCACGGGCTCGCCACGACGCACTCCCTTGGCGGAAAGCTCGAGCGTATCGCCATTTTCCAGGATGAAGATGTTGTCCTCGTTCACGCCGGTGGCAGCCGCCAGCTTGGCATGCGCACGCAAATGCGTGGCCTCGCCATGCACGGGCATGAAGCACTTGGGCTTCACGATGGACAGCACGAGCTTCAGCTCTTCCTGGCCCGCGTGGCCGGAAACGTGCACTTGGGCGCGGCTCTTGTCGAACACATCGGCACCCACCTTGGAAAGCAGGTTGATAACGCGCGTAACGGCCTTCTCGTTGCCAGGAACGGGCGTGGCGCTGATGATGACCGTATCGCCGGGATCGATCTCGATGGTCTTGTGCTCACCTGCAGCAATGCGCGCCAGTGCGGAAAGGGGCTCGCCCTGCGAACCGGTGCACATGACCACGACCTTCTCGGGCGGAATGCCCTTCAGGTCGTACGCGTCGATGATGTCGGCGTCGGACACGTTCAGATAGCCCAGCTTACGGGCGATGTCGGTGTTCTGCACCATGGAACGGCCCGTAACGACCACCTTGCGGCCAGCGGCAACCGCCGCATCGCAGATCTGCTGCATGCGATGAATGTGGCTGGCGAAGCTGGCGATGATGACGCGGCCCTTTGCCTGGCCGATGATCTTACGCAGCGTAACGCCCACGGTGGCCTCGGAAGGCGTGAACGTGGGAACGGTGGCGTTCGTGGAGTCGCTCATCATGAGGTCGACGCCCATCTTGCCGAAGCGAGCCAGCGCGCCGAAGTCGGTGGTAACGCCGTCGATGGGCGTCTGGTCGAGCTTGAAGTCGCCCGTATGCAACACCGTGCCTGCCGGCGTCTGGAAGAAGATGCCCACAGCGCCCGGAATGGAATGGTTCACCGCGAAGAAATCGCAAGTGATGCAACCCATCTGGATGCGCTGGCCAGGCTTGATCTCGATCAGCTTGGCGTTCTTAATGCGATGCTCGGCAAACTTGCCCTCAATGAGGCCCAGCGTAAGCTTCGTACCGTAGATGGGAACCTGGCGATCCAGGTCCTTCAGCAGATACGGCAGCGAACCGGTATGGTCTTCGTGGCCATGGGTAATCACGATGCCGCGCAACTTGTCGGCGTTTTCCAGCACGTAGGTGTAGTCGGGAAGAATGAGGTCGACACCGGGATGGTCGTCGTCGGGGAACATGAGTCCGGCGTCATCGAGCACCATGTCGCCATTGCACTCGAAGGCCGTCATGTTCTTGCCGATGGCATCCAGGCCACCCAGAGGAATAACCTTGAGCTTGGCCTTCGGATCCTTCTTCGCGGCCATGACCTGGGGCGCCTGCTGCTTCTTCTTACTCGTGCGACGACGGCGCTTGGGAGCTTCGCCGTCTTCCTTCGACAGCTTGGGGCGTTCGCGCTGAATGTCTACGTGCTTGTAAGAACGCGACTGCCCACGCTTACCAGTGCCCTGTTCGGGCTGGTTATTCTGTTGTTCCAAAACCTTTCCTTACTGCTAGTCGAGCACTCCGCACACGCGCATGGTCTCGGCAAGCTGCGCGGCCTGCTCGGGTGTTGCGTCGACAAGCGGCAGGCGAAGGCTGCCCACATTGAACCCCTGGAGGTTGAGCGCCTTCTTGACCAGGATGGGATTGGCCGTGAGGAAAAGGCCCTTCATCAGCGGAAGAATGGCCTCATGTGCCGAGGCTGCGGCTTCCCAATTGCCCTGGGCGGCGTTATCGACGATCTTCTTCATAGCGGCGGGGGCGCAATTGGCCGTAGTGGAGATGACCCCTACGCCTCCCCGCTTCATTACTTCATACGTGAGGGCGTCGTCGCCGGAATACACGGCAAAGCCCTCGGGAGCGGCATCGCAGATTTCGGCAATCTGATCGAGATTACCCGATGCCTCTTTCACGGCTACGATGTTCGCGCAATCGCGCGCCAGGCGCAGCGTGGTTTCGGCCGTCATGTTGATACCGCAACGACCGGGAATGTTGTAAAGGATGATGGGCAGGTCGACTGCTTCGGCAATAGCGCGGAAGTGGCGATACAGGCCCTCTTGCGGAGGCTTGTTGTAGAACGGCACGACGGCCATGAGGCCATCGACGCCGCAGGCAGCGGCCTTCTTCGCCATTTCGATGCTGTCTTCGGTGCAGTTCGTGCCCACATTCGCGATAACGGGAGCGCGACCAGCCACCATATCGACTACGGCCTTGATGACCTCGAGCTTCTTTTCCACGTGGATCGTGGGGCCTTCGCCCGTGGTGCCGAACAGCAAAATGGAATCGCACCCGCCATCGAGCAAACGCTTGGCCAGCTTGCAGTTCTGCTCGACGTCAACCTGCAGGTTTTCATCAAAAGCGGTGACCATCGCCGGAATGAGACGGCCAAAAACTGGTGTGCTGGACATGGTTCCTCCTTGTGCGTGTATGAGTTTCCTCATTATTGCACAGCAAAATAGACGTTCGCCTGCATTCAAGAAATCAATGCAGACGAACGGTACGAACTTGAGCTATGGAAGGTTTTGGCCTACATGAAGCTTTCCAGGCCCACCACAAGGCCCTTCTGCTCACCAACATTGCGAATGCCCAGGAGCACACCCGGCATGTAGCTTTCGCGATCCCAGGAATCGTGCGTGATGGTGAGCGTCTGGCCCATGGAGCCGAAGATAACCTGCTGGGTGGCAACGTAGCCCATGGAACGCACGGAATGAACGGGCACGCCATCGATAAGGGCGCCACGTGCGCCTTCGGCACCTTCGAGCTCGGTTTCGGAACCAGGAGCGGTGCTCGTGAAGTCGCGCGCTTCGGCAATCATCTGAGCCGTGCGCATGGCCGTGCCGCTGGGAGCGTCCTTCTTGCGGCAATGGTGGAACTCGATGACTTCGGCTTCGGGGAAATAGGGAGCCGCAGCCTTGGCAAACTGCATCATGAGCACGGCACCCGTGGTGAAGTTGGGAGCATAGAACAGGCACGCGTCGTTCGTAGCGCACGCAGCCAGCTCCTGAAGCACGTCGTTGGAAAGGCCCGTAGTGCCCACCACGCAGTTCACGCCAGCAGAGAGGGCAACGCGCACATTGCCGGCGACAACGGAAGGCTGCGTGAAATCTACCAGCACGTCGACCTGTTCGCTTTCGATGGCCTGAGCCACCCCGCCATACAGGGGAAACGGAACATCGGCCTGGAGCAGATCAATTCCGCAAACGAGCTCCATGTCGTCGGCCGACTGAACTGCCTTGACGACAGCCTGGCCCATGCGACCCATGCAACCGGCAACTGCAACCTTAATCATGTAGGTACCTTTCTATTGGCTTCTTCTTTCGAACTAGCATATTTCACCGCTCAATCACGTACAACGCTCCTTACACTTCCACCATCTTGTAAATTCACACAATCCACACGTCTGATGCATAATAGGCAAACAAGGTTAGGAGGCAAAATGAGTATTGCAGATTCGGCAAAACGGTTTGGCTTCAACAGGGTGTACGACTATCTCGACAAGGATCCTCGTGCGAACCTTCCCAAGATCATGGAGCTTGTGGACAAGATAACCCCAGGTGACATGATGAAAACGCAACGTGCGGCGTTTCGAAGGGTACTAGCCGACCCCGACAACAACTGGAACAAGATGATCATGAGCCTGTGGGATGACATCGATCCATTCATCCTGAAGAAGGCGTTCCAGAACTTCATCATCAACGGCAGCATCACCGGCTGGGAACAGCAGCAGAAGATGCGCAAGGAACACGGATGCAACATTCCGTGGGCCATCCTGCTCGACCCCACCAGCGCCTGCAATCTGCATTGCACGGGCTGCTGGGCCGCCGAATACGGCAACCGGCTTAACCTTTCCTTCGACGAGATTGACAGCATCATCGAACAAGGCAAGGAACTGGGCGTTTACATCTACATCTACACGGGCGGCGAACCGCTCATGCGCAAGAAGGACCTCATCGCCCTATGCAACAAGCACAACGATTGCGCATTCCTCTGCTTCACGAACGGCACGCTCATCGACCAGGCATTCTGCGAGGAAGTGCTGCGCGTGGGCAATTTCATCCCCATCGTGTCGGTAGAGGGCTTCGAAGATGCCACCGACTTCAGGCGCGGCGAGGGCGTGTACAAGAAGGTAAGCGACGCCATGGACATCATGCGGAAGAACCGCCTGGGCTTTGGCATTAGCTGCTGCTATACCGCGAAGAACGTCGACGTCATTGGCAGCGAGGAATACTTCGATTGGATGATCGAGAAGGGCGCGAAGTTCTGCTGGTTCTTTAGCTACATGCCCGTGGGCGCCGGCGCCGACAAGAGCCTTATCACGCAACCCGAACAGCGCGAGCACATGTACGAAGTCGTGCGCGGTTTCAGGACCACGAAGCCGCTGTTCACACTCGACTTCTTCAACGACGGCGAATACGTGGGCGGCTGCATCGCCGGCGGGCGCCGCTATCTGCACATCAACGCGAATGGCGACATGGACCCCTGCGTGTTCATGCACTACAGCGACACGAACATCCGCGACTACTCGCTGCTGGAGGGCTTGAAGCGACCACTCTTCATGGCGTACCACAACAACCAGCCCTTCAACGAGAACATGCTGCGTCCCTGCCCCGTGCTCGACAATCCGGGCAGGCTCACGCAGATCGTGGAGGAAACAGATGCGCACTCCACCGAAATTCTGCAGCCAGAAGACGTGCACGTGTATTCCGACCGCTGCATAGAAGTAGCCGCGGAATGGGCGCCGCGCGCCGATAGGCTCTGGGCCAGCAAGGAACACAACCCCGCACTGCTCGTGAAATAGCAGCGCACCTGCTTACGCCACGCGCCCCGCATGCCCGCCTTCTCGGCTGCATGCGGGGCGCATTTTTATGCGACGGGCGAAAAGCGTGCGGCCATGCGCTCCCGAAATGGCACGACCATATACTTGTCGAACTTCTTGAAATATTCGCGCGGCTGCGCATCGATGGCGTGATCGAGAACCGACTCCACAATGCCAATAAGGGCGTACGTGAGCGTAACCAGGAAGAATTCAACTTCCTCGTCTTGTACATCGCACACGCCGAAATCGTGTTCGAAGCATCGCTTCAGGATGTCATAGATGAAGTGCGAGTTCATCTTGCGCAGGATGTCTCGATCGAGATGGGCGTAGTCGCCGAATACGTGAAGCGTATCGGTTTCATATAGGTCGATAATCACATCCACCATGTTAGACCAGGCATTGCCATCTTCGGGGAGACTGCGAAAGACCGCGTCGACGTATTCGCGTTCGCGAAACTCGACCAGATCGTAGATGTCCTTGAAGTGATAGTAGAACGTGGCGCGGGAAACCCCAGCCCTGCACGCCACCTGAGTCACGGAAATGGCCTGAGAGCCACCTTCCTCGACCAACTGCTGATACGCAGCAACAATGTGATGCTTTGCGTCGTTGTCCACGTTACCCCTTTCCGCGTACAGGGGAAATGATACCCCAACGGGTACGTAAAACAAAAAATAAGGCGGCCCGAAGGCCGCCTTCCGAAGCACGAGCTAGCGCGATGAACTAGTCGCGATTGCGCGAGCGGGGCTTGCGATGGTCGTCACGACCATGGCCTCCCCTACCGCCGCGGTCGCCACCACGATCGCCGGGACGACGACGGGGACGATCGCCATGCTCGGAGCGCTCGCCGCGATCTTCGCGACGAGGACGCGCGGAGCCTTCGGGCGCGTCGGGCTTCTCCAGGCGATCGAGGCTGATCTTGCCGTTCTCGCCCACTTCGATGACCTGGACCTTTACCTTGTCGCCCAAGTTGAGCACGTCTTCAACGCGACCCACGCGACCATTGGCCATGCGGCTGATGTGCAGCAGACCGTCCTTGCTGGCGGTAAGCTTCACGAATGCGCCGAAGTCCTTGATGCCCACGATTTCGCCTTCAAAGATCTCGCCGACTTCGGGCTCCTTCACGATATCGAGGATGGCCTGCTTGGCAGCTTCGCCTGCGGGGCCTTCCACGGCGGCAATATGCACGGTACCGTCTTCCTCGACCTCAATGGTGGCACCCGTTTCGTCCTGCAGGCCACGAATGACCTTGCCACCGGTGCCGATGACGTCGCAAATCTTGTCGACTGGGATCTTGATGGTCTCGATGCGCGGAGCGAACTCGGAAAGCTCGGAACGAGGCGCGGGGATTTCCTTCAGCATGGCTTCCAGGATGAACGCACGGCCTTCCTTGGCCTGCGCCAGAGCGCGACCCAGGATTTCCGTGGAGAGACCACGGGCCTTGTTGTCCATCTGAAGTGCGGTGATGCCGTTTTCGGTACCCGTTACCTTGAAGTCCATGTCGCCCAGGAAGTCTTCCAGACCCTGGATGTCGGACAGGATGACGACGTCGTCGCCTTCCTTGATAAGCCCCATGGCGATACCGGAAACGGGAGCGCTGATGGGCACGCCAGCATCCATGAGGGCCAGAGTGGAACCGCAGGTGGAAGCCATGGAGGAGCTACCGTTGGATTCCAGGACCTCGCTGACTACGCGAATGGCGTAGGGGAAGGTGTCCTCGTCGGGCAGAACGGGCAGCAGAGCGCGTTCCGCCAGGGCACCATGACCAACTTCACGACGCTTGGGAGCACCCATGCGGCCAACTTCGCCCGTGCAGTACGGCGGGAAGTTGTACTGGTGCATGTAGCGCTTGCCCTCGGCGGGGTCGATAGTGTCGAGGCGCTGACCTTCACGCAGCGTGCCAAGGGTGCACACCGAAAGAGCCTGCGTCTGACCGCGCTGGAACAGACCCGAACCGTGCACGCGGGGCAGATACCCAGGACGGATGTACAGCGGACGGATTTCCTTGGCGGTACGGCCATCGGCACGCTCGCCGGTCTCGATGACCATGCGACGCATGGCGCGCTTTTCCAGGGCCTTGCACGCAGCAGCGATGTCAGAGCCCCAGGCAGCCTGCTCCTCTTCGGAGAAGTCGTTAGCCTTGATAGAAGCCTTCAGCTCTTCCACCTTGCCGATGCGGGAAAGCTTGTCGGCATCATGCAGAGCGGCGCTCATTTCGTCGAAATGAGCATCGACGCGTTCGGCGATGGAAGGATCGGCCTGATGAACCTTGTACTCCAGCGGCTGGGGGTTCACCTTGTCGAGGAAGCGCTGCTGAGCGGCGCAGAATTCCGCGATGGCCTTCTGGCCGAAGTTCATGGCAGCGAGCATGTCTTCCTCGCTGATTTCCTTGGCGCCGGCTTCCACCATGGAGATGTAATCGGCGGTACCCGCGATGGTGAGGTTGAGATCGCTCTCTTCCAGCTCATCGTAGGAGGGGTTGCAAATGAAGTCGCCCGTTTCGGGGTTGCGGCCAACGCGCACGCAGGCAGCAGGGCCGTCGAACGGGGCGCCGCCCACCAGCAGAGCCGCCGAAGCACCATTCACGCAGATGCAATCGGGAGCGTTATCGCCATCGACAACCAGCGTGGTTGCAACGATATGCACTTCGTTCTTGAAGCCATCGGGGAAACCCGGGCGAATGGGGCGGTCGATGAGACGAGCCGTGAGGGTGCCCTTGTCGCTGGCCTTGCCCTCGCGCTTCAGATAGCCACCGGGGATGCGGCCCACGGCGTACATCTTCTCCATGAAGTCCACCGTGAGGGGGAAGAAGTCGTAATCCTTCTCTTCCTTGCTCACCACAGCGGTAACCAGGCAGGTGGTATCGCCCTGGGTAACCAGAACGGCACCCGTGGCCTGCTTGGCAAGCTCGCCGGTTTCGAAGCGATACTTCTTACCGTACAGCTCGAACTCTTCTACGATTTTTTCCATATTTCACTTTCTCTTCCCTCGCCTCCCTATGAGGCGAAGCTTCTTCGACGGGGCCTACCCCCGCCGCGAGCAGCTGCGGATCCTTCCGCGGCCGACCGCACCACACGCGAACCTCATCCGTTCGGCTCGCGCCGAAACCGCTATGCGGCTTCGAAAAGCAAAAGCCCGCACGAAGCGGGCTTTATGCATTTACACGTTGTCGCGAATGCCAAGCTTCTTGATGAGCTCACGGTACTCGGTGATGTCGCGGTTCTTGATGTACTTCAGAAGACCGCGGCGCTTACCGATGAGCATCATGAGACCACGACGGGAATGGTTATCCTTCTTGTGGGTCTTCAGGTGCTCGGTGAGGTTGCGAATACGCTCGGAGAGGATAGCGACCTGCACTTCAGCAGAACCGGAATCGTTCTCGTTCTTGCCGTATTCCTTCATGAGCTCGGCTACGCGCTCTTTGGAAATGCTCAGCTTATCAGCCATGCTTCCACCTTTCATTCCGCCCCAACGGGGCAACGTGTATTGATCTTTCCTCCGAGGACGCATGCAAGGTGGCGCGTGCGTGCTAAGGGGAAAGCCCTGCTAATGCAGCCTGTCCATTATACACATCCTGGGAATTGGCAGCTACGCGGTATACGAAGCATCATGGTCTGCACATATGGGGCGCGCTGGCACGCTCCACCAAGAAGGCAGGTGTGCCACCGGATGCGCAAAAAGAGAGTGCACGATTAGAATAACCCACTCGTGAGCAGGAAGTTCAGGGACTTGAGGTTGAGCCCCATATGCTCGCGGAACCACTGGTGCGCGAAATGGAGCACGGCAAACGACGCCTGAAGGGGAACGTGCGATTCGCGTACGTGGGCAAACGGTTGGCCCAGCAGCGTTTGCACCCACAGCAACGTGGTAGCCTCGATGCGCTGCGTCTGCACGTGCGAACGGCAATCAACGCACACCGCTCCCCCTTCGACGAACGAAAAATCACGCCATGCACCATGCTCGAGCGGCACCTGTGCCCCGCACGATACGCACGTGGACACGCGCGGGCGAAAGCCCAGCATGGCAAAGAGCTTCACCAGAAACGCAGCACAAATGGCGGGCGCATCGTCTTCCTGGCAGGAGCGTAGTTCGTCGAGTGCAGCGCAGGCCATGTCAAACAGGCGCGGTACGGGAAGGTCGGGCTGGCCGCACTTGGCAAGTGCGTCGAGAATGGGAGAAGACGCAGCGTTGAACAGCACGTCTTCGCGAAGGCGCGCATGGGCGTTCACGCAGCGCGCCTCGGTGACGATGGGAAGGCCCCTCCCCTTTGCAATGAGCACGTCGGCCAGGCAAAAGTACTCCAGACGCGAAGCGAACGTGTTGCCCGGCTTGCGCGCGCCACGGGCAACGGCTTGCCCGAGCGAGCCATCTTCGTGCAAAAAGGCGATGATGAGGTCGGTTTCCCGAAGCTTGGTCTTTCGAACGACCAGTACGCGGCAAGATTTCGTGGGCGTGGCCACTACATGCCTTCTCCGTAGCCGAAGCGCCTGATCTGATTCAGGTCGCGACGCCAGTTCTTGCGCACCTTCACGCGCAGATCCAGGAAGACACGCGAGCCAAGCATCTGCTCCAGATCGGTGCGGGCTTCGCTGCCAATGGCCTTCAGCGCGCGACCGCCCTTGCCGATGATGATGCCCTTCTGGCTATCGCGTTCCACGTAGATAAGCGCATAGATGCGCTCGAGGTTCTTGCGCTTGTCGTATTCCATTTCCTCGACGACGACGCCAATAGCGTGGGGCACCTCGTCGTGAAACGAACGAAGGATCTTCTCGCGAATGAATTCGGCGATGAGCACTTCCGTAGGCTGGTCGGTTTCCATGTCGGAGGGGAACCATTGCGGACCCGGCGGAAGCAGGTTCGCCGCCGTTTCCATAAAGGCCTCCACGCCGTCTCCGGTAACCGACGAAACCTCGAGCACGGCGTCCCATTCGGCCAGAGCCTGCGCGGCTTCGCGCTGCTTGGCGATGGTTTCGGCGTCGACCAGGTCAGTCTTGGTAATGACCAGGATCTTCTTTGCCTTCACTGCCGAAATCTGGCGGACGACCCATTCGTCGCCACGGCCCGCGGGCTTCGATGCGTCGAGCAGGAAGGCCACGGCGTCGATGCCGTCGAGCGCTTGGATGGCCGACTCGTTGAGCTCTTCGCCCAGCACGTCGTGCGGCTTGTGCAGGCCCGGCGTGTCCACCAGCACCAACTGGTAGTCGTCGCGCGTGACGACCGCACGGAAGCGGTGACGCGTGGTTTGCGCGGTGTCGCTGGTAATGGCAACTTTCTTGCCCATGATGGCATTGATGAGCGTGGATTTACCCGCGTTGGGGCGCCCGATGAGCGTGACGAACCCCGAGCGGAAGTCTTCGGAGAATTCCATGATTACCATCCTAGAAGAGGAAGCACATGCGGGATGAACACGATGCACCCCACAATGGCGGAAGTAAAAGCAAAAATGTAAACGGCGCCGGCAGCCATGTCCTTTGCGGCCTTGGCAACCGGATGAAGCTCTGGGCTAGCAAGGTCGACGGCATCTTCAATAGCGGAATTAAAGCACTCGCCGCCAACAACCAAGCCGCAGCAAATGAGCACGGCACACCATTCCCACGGCGCCAAGGAGAATACAAACCCCAACACAATGACGAGAACGGCACCAGCCGTTTGGACGCGGATATTGAACCCTGTACGGTACGCTTCAAAAACGCCTTGAATGGCGTACTTGAACGACTTTACGAACGGGGTCTTGCCCGCGCCGGGTTTCACGATTGGCCTCGCCAGGCAGCCAGAAGCTCACGCTCGCGGGCCTCCATGACCTCTGCCTCTTCGTCGACGATGTGGTCGTAGCCGCATAGATGCAGGCAGCCGTGCGTAATGAGCAGCTCGAGCTCTTCTTGGAAGGTGGTGCCGTATTCCTGCGTCTGACGCTTGCAGACATCAACCGCGATTACGATATCGCCCAGCTCGTACGGAGCGTCTTCGGGCGCGTCGGCATCGAACTCGTCATCGAGGTTGTCGCATTCGAAGCTCAGGACGTCGGTGGGACCCTGCTTTCCGCGATAACCTTCGTTCAGGCGGGTCATTTCCTCGTCATCGACGAAGCTGATGGACATTTCGGTGTTGGCCGGCTTGCCCTCGTGCGAGACGACGAATTCGGCGAGCTGCGCAATGGGCAGACTTTCGACGTCTTCTTTGCCGTAATCGTAATTGACGGTGATTTCCATTCCTATCCTTCCCGAGGAGGACGCAACCACAGTAGCTGGAGGCCCTTCCCCGCAGACACGGGCTATGTTGTGTTTTGAGGTAATTATACGCGCTCGATTGAAAACGGGGCAGCTGGGGCAATGCCTGTCACCCTACGGACACAAGCGCGTTCGGCGCGTATAGGCGCTAAAAATGGCATTTGGGCAAAAATAGCCCGCCCGATGTAAAAAATTCAACGCTGTACAGGTAAATCGGCTACGAGCGGCAACGTAAATGACTTCACGAAATAACTGACCTGGGGAAACACAGGATCAGAACTATAGAAACGATCGAAATATTGGGCTCTTCGGTGGTTTCTGTGGGAGAGATTCCGGCATAGGCCCAGCTCAGCGGGCGAAAACAACGATCTGGAACTGAAACGGCCCCGGGAGGGGCCGTTTCCGCGTCATCCGCCTATGATTGCTAAGCCAAATTCAGACAACCGAAGAGGTGTGACGCATGAAGAGTCTACTACTTCTCGCCCTCGGTCTGGCCCGCACGGTCGTCCTGGGCGCGCGCATCGAGGCCGAGCGCATCGTCGTGAGCGTCCGGCCCTACAAGCGCGAGCAGCGCCGCTGCCCCGTATGCGGCAGGGCCTGCGACTTCTACGACATGGCGAACCGCGGGGCCCCCAGGCTGTGGAGGGCGATGGACCTGGCGCGCTCGGCCTGCTACCTGGAGTACGCGCCCTGCAGGGTGCGCTGCCCGGAGCACGGCGTGCGCACCGAGGCCGTCCCCTGGGCGCGGCACGGGGCGCGCTTCACGCGTGACTTCGAGGACTGGGTGGCGTGGCTGGCGGTCCGCTGCACCGCCTCGGCGGTCTCCGAGCTCGCCCGCGTCGAGTGGCACAGCGTGGGCGGCGTGTGCAGGCGCGTCTACGCCGAGCTGGAGGCCGCGCGCGGCGCCTCGAGGTTCGACGGCGTGCGCCGCATCGGCATCGACGAGACGTCGTACAAGAAGGGCCACAAGTACGTCACGGTGGTCGTCGACCACGACCGCGGCTGCCTCATCTGGGCGCACGAGGGCACCGGCAAGGACGTGCTCAACCTGTTCCTCGACGAGCTCACGCGCGAGCAGAGGCGCGCCATAGAGGTGGTGACCGCCGACGGCGCGAGGTGGATAAGGCAGCTGGTCAAGCGCCGCTGCCCCAACGCGAGGTGGGTCATGGACCCCTTCCACGTGGTCCAGTGGATGAACGACGCGCTCGACGCCGTGCGCTGCGAGGAGTGGAACGCCGCCAGGGCCGCCGCCAGGGCCGCCAGGCCCAGGCCCGAGGGCAAGCGCGGCAGGCCTGCCAAAGGCGAGCTGCCGCCCGAGGAGGTCAGGGCGCTCGAGGAGGAGGCGGCCTCCATCAAGGGCAGCCGCTACGCGCTCGTGAAGAACCCCGAGGACCTCACCGACGGCCAGAGGGCGAGGCTCGAGGCGCTCAAGAAGAGGGCCGGCTCGCGGCTGGTCAGGGCCTGGGAGCTCAAGGAGGACCTGCGGGCCGTCTTCCGGGCAGCCGACGGCTCCGAGGCCGCCGAGCTGCTCGACGACTGGATGCACAGGGCCGCCTACTGCAAGATCGCCAAGGTCGTCGCCGTGGAGAAGAAGGTGCGCCGCCGGCGCGACGACATCATCGCCGCAGTCGAGCTCGGCATCAGCAACGGGCGCGTAGAGGCCATCAACAACAAGATCAAGGTGACGGTGAGGATGGGCTACGGCTTCCGCAACACCGACAACCTCGTGGCCCTGCTCATGCTCAGGTGCGGCGACTGCCAGCCCCAGCTCCCGGGTCGCCCGGTGAAGGCGAGGAAGAAGGGCGTGAAGGGAGCGAAGAGCGTTGCTGCCTAGGCTAGCCCCTTGTCACACAAACTACCGAAGCCTCAAATATTGCTTCGATAGCAGCCGCAACCTGTACAGCATTGATTATTTGCATATGATCGTCCGGTTTTCGCCCAATGACCCCAATATGACACAAATCACAGTTCCTCATCAGTGCACGGCAAGTCATGTCCACATTGCTGCGGGCCCTGTCGTGAGTCAAATTTGGCACCTACGTGCCGCCCCAAGGGCTTTTTAGGCTTAGCCGTTATTTTGACTCGTAGTGTTGTCCTGACTGGTAATCAAACGGAAGTGGAGGCGTGAGCGCATGCTGACGTATTCGAAAATAGCAACCATGGGTCATACTGCGCTTTTCGAGTATTATCCCGAGGGCGATACCTCAAAACCAGGTGTTGTATCCTTCGATTTCGATAGCGGGGAATGCGAAATCACTTGCTTAGCGGATGGCGACCGTCATTCGCGATACGCCAACCATCTCGCTAATGCCTTAGAAAGCCAGCATGCTGGCGATGGGGTCGTTCCGTCGGGTACGATAATGTGGTATTAAAATTTTTCGAACAGGCTATGAGCCGCCTATGGGCGGCCGGAATGGCCATTGGCACGCCACTGAAGAGTCGAACCCGATACGCGGCTTTGGAGGCCGACGCTCTTCCATTGAGCTAGTGGCGTATGGTATAAAGATTGCGAAGGGTTCCCCCTCGGTCTTGGACGGAGGCTGGAACCCTTTCTCTGTTCTCGCTTTATTCGACGTATCACCCCATCCTCGGTTTTGGAGCAGCGTCATTCTGACTGGTAATCAAACGTTATGCGCGTATTTGATATACTACGCATGGAAGCCCCCACGATTTACAACTGAGTCGCCGGGGCTTCTTCATTTTCTGATCACGTCAATCAAGTTTCCACTCTTATCAAGAATGGTCACCCAATCGAACTCCGCCGCATACTCTTCGTTTTTGATCAGACCACGAATGGCTGCGCACAAGTCGGAATCGGTTATATGCAGAGACTCGTAGTTGTCGATCACGAGCCTCTTCATTCCTTTCTTGCCGATGGACTTATCAAAGTAATTCTTGACGGCACCATGAGCGTTTCGCGACGTAAGCAGCGTTTTCATCTCAATACCATTCAGCAATCGGCCGTCTTGTCCCAAATTACGCGACCATCGTTTTGGAGCAGCGTCATTCTGACTGGTAATCAAACAGATTCGGGAAAGAAAAAGCCAGTTAGGTGAACCCTCAACTTAAGCGGGCCGCTAACTGGCTTGCCAAAAATATAACATTTTGAGCAATCGAATGAAAGCTTTGCATTCTTCTTATGGAGGGCAAGATGAAGGTTCCTAACCGCGTCAACATCCTGGGCATCCCGTATGATGTCGTCTCTGACGATATGGAGACAATGAGGATGGCTTTATCTCTCCTCGTAGGCAAGTCATCATGTTGCGCAAGGGGCTGCCCCGCGAGAAGCGCGAGCAGACGTATCTGCACGAGCTGGTTCATGGCATCTTGGATCAGCTTGACTACTTGGAGCTGTACGAGGACGAGCACCTGGTGCAGTTTTGGAGCAGCGTCATTCTGACTGGTAATCAAACCGCGCCATCGCGCAGCCATACCCCTGGCGCGCGTGGTAGTCCACCTCGTGCCCGCATCGGTCGAGCCGCCATAGGCTCTCGGACGTGGCACGCTATATGCGCCCATCGAACGTGGGCACCTCGATGAAAATGCGCATAATCACCTTCTAATCTAATGTAAGTGGCGCTATAATGATTTAGGCGGTACTTGCCCGGTCATGGACGGGGTGTAGGCCGCTATCTTTTTACTCTAAGCATGCCCCTCTGCTTATCAGGTTTTGGAGCAGTGTCATTCTGACTGGTAATCAAACATGAGAATGCGCATGTTGCTCCCTTAGGCATGAAAAAGCGCCTATGAAGTCGCTAAATTGCTTGATACATAAACTCTGTTTGATATAATTTATTCGAAGCCCGACGCGGCAACGCAGCGTCAGGGCTTCATTTGTTTTCCCATCTTGTAACGCTGCCGTCCTTTAAGGCAAAAAGGATTTCTTGAACATTCGAGTAATCAGACTCAGGATCACTCAACGATTCCTCAAAGTGTTTCAAGAATCGCTTGTCATTCATAGCGCTATCAAGATTGCTCAGAACAATCCTTAATCTGCTTTCCGCCTTTCGAAACTTTGTATCTGCTTTTGCTATATTGCCAGCAACCGCCAAATAGCCATTTCCATCAGGGCATTTTGCTTCCCAGAGTACACCGACAGCTCCTATAGCATAATCAAACTTCGGTTTTGGAGCAGTGTCATTCTGACTGCTAATCAAATACCCTCCTCGACCTTACATACGCACTTCCCTACGGAAAGACCCTGGGCGCTGAAGCCCGTCATGTGGGGCGATATGGCCTAACGCCAAAGTCAACCTCGATGATGCGCCCGCAATATCTGGGCTTGGCGGGAGCAGGAATCGGACCGGGCTCGCGCTGCCCCATCTCGGCAGCCTTCGGAGCAATCACCGTCTGGAACCAGCCGCAACATCCGCAGTGCCACACTGCCCCATCCCACGTAAGTTCCAACGGCCTAAGCTCGAGGCGGTGCCCACATCTGGGACACATGTGCGGCTGTCTCGATATCGCCTTGAAATAGGGGCTCAGCTCCAGCATACGCCCACCTCCCACTCGTTTGATTGTCAGCCAAAATGACTCCGTTGAATACAAATGGCCCGAATCGTCAATATCGAAAGCCGCCCTTACTTCTGCATCTTCAGAAGGTCCTTCAGGATCATTAACGGAGTCGCAAGAATAAGCAGAATCGCATACCCTGCAAAGGAAGGGTCGCCCGACCCACCAAAAAAGACATTCCCTTTGCCAAGCCTTCGTTTGCGTGAACGATTCAAACCAAAAGATGGTCGTTATGAGCATCGTAGCCCAGACAACTCATTCACGCGTCCATCATGTAGGACACGCAAACAGCCAAATGCAAATACACTTTTCATCAGGAAGGATGCAATTTCAAACGAAGGGCAATGGCCCTAGCACTGCCGCGCAACGAGGAACGGGAGGGAAACGATAATGGCAATATTCGCACTACTTACTGCGCCAGCAATGATCATCTCGGTGTTTGCGTTATGCGCCTAGCAGAACTCATGGGTCGAGCCAACCAACCCAGGAAGCAAACCCCACGTCAATAGCGTATTGACACCTCAACCATCGCATTATATTCTAATCATGTGTTTTTTGCGTTTATTTGGGGTACAAGGAAGGTAGGTAGCGAAATGGAACGCAGTGGAAGTCAGAAGGTGTTGTTGGTACTGTCCATCATCGAGATTATAGGCGCCGCGTTGTCCCTTATTACGGGCATCCTGTTCTTCGTAGGTGCAGGCGCGGTGCTATCCGATGCAAGCGTCGTCGCGGGAACAGGCGCCACTCAGGGCCAAGCAGCCGGTATTTTCGTAATCCTATCGTGTATTCTCATTGTCGAGGGTATCTGGAGCCTCCTGTGCGGCATCTTCGGCGTTCGCGCCGCCAACGATAACCAGAAGATCATGATCGTTTGGGTCTTCTGCCTCATTGGCGTGATCATGGCAATCATTGGCATCATCGCAGCCATCGTAAACGGCCAGTTCGGCAGCCAAGTTTGGTCGCTCGTTTGCTCGCTGGCAGTCTCGGGCATCATGTTCTTCATCGCCAACAACATCAAGAAGGAAGCCGGCAAGTAAGACTAACCACTTACACAGGCATCATCCAGCACCCTGCCTTCGTCGAATCCGACAGCCAGAAGGGAGGGTGCTGGTTTTTATCACCCACACTAGGGCAAACAAGTCGAAAGGATGACCCATGAATTACGAGATCGTTGGAGAACCGTATCCGGCAGTCGTATGCCATCTGCAGCGCGGAGAGCAAATGAAAACTGAAAAGGGCTCCATGGTGTGGATGGACCCCGTCATGAAGATGGAAACCAACACCGGGGGTGGAGGAATCGGCAAGATGTTCGGACGCATGCTATCAGGTGAGAGCATGTTCCAAAACGTCTACACGGCGGAAAGCGACGGTATGATCGCGTTCGGATCGAGCTTCCCCGGCCAGATCCTTCCCATCGAGATTCAACCTGGTCAGGATTTCATCGCGCAGAAGATGGCGTTTCTGGCATCCGAGATGGGCGTAACGCTCGACACGTTCTTCAACCAGAAGCTCAGTGGCGGCTTCTTCGGCGGCGAAGGCTTCATCATGCAGCGCCTGAGCGGCCAGGGCATGGTATTCCTCGAGTGCGACGGATCGCTCGTTCGCTACGAGCTTGCCGCCGGCCAATCCATGGTAGTCGACACGGGCAACGTACTCGGATTCACGGGCGGCGTAAATCTACGCGTAGAGAGAATTCAAGGCGCAAAGAACGTCATGTTCGGCGGCGAAGGCCTCTTCAACACGGTGCTCACCGGCCCGGGCACGGTCTACCTGCAAACGATGCCGCTCGCCAACCTCGTCGACGTGATTGCGGCCCATATGCCTAAGACAGACTAAATCGAAGCGCTCTGAACAAGCGTAGACAAGCATTATCACGCAACGCGAGCACGAAACTCGCCCAAACAAGCAGGGCCAGCTAGCAACCAAGCATCGTAAGGGGTTCGGCTAGCTGGCTTTGTTCTGCCCGCCTATACATTACCCAATAGGACCGTATGCAAGTGACGCTCGGCTACGCTGGCCAGCTCATGCAGCGTAGCGATGGGCGTAGGAGGCACATCACTCATACGGTGCTGCGGGAAGAAACGCGTAAGATGGTACGGGATGGCGGGGTCGAGCGATGCAAGCCACTGCGCCATTTCCTCTATCTGTTCTGCATCATCGGAAAGCCCAGGCACTACGAGCGTAGTTACCTCCAGATGGCACGTAGGCAATGCGGCCAGCAACTCAATCGTACGCTTCACCGTACCCAAATCGCCACTGAGCTTGCGGTAACCCTCCGCAGTAAAGCATTTCAAGTCGATGTTGGCAGCATCCACGAAGGGGGCAATCTGCTCCACCACCTGCTCGCTCGCGAACCCATTGGAAACGAGTACGTTCACCAATCCCGCTTCGTGCGCCAACGCGGCCGTATCGCGCAGGAACTCCCACGTCACAAGCGGCTCGTTATACGTGTACGCAACACCAACGCACCCGCGATCGCGCAGGCCGCACGCAGCGTGCACAACCTCTTCGGGCGTTACCTCGCGCCAAGGCACCCCAGTCGCATCCACTTGCGCAATCGAGGCGTTCTGGCAAAACGGGCAATGCATGTTGCAGCCGTAGCTGCCCAGGGAAAGCACGGTACTCCCCTGTTTCCAGTGGGCAATCGGCTTCTTCTCGATAGGGTCGAGCGCCAGCGACGTAATGCGCCCGTACCCTTCGGGCGCCACCACGCCATCGATGCAGCGACGAGAACGACATGCCCCCAGCGCACCCTCGGCAAGGGAACACGCATGGGGGCATGTCGAGCATATTGTCACGGCTAGTTAGTCACGCGTGAGCTTACGATGCAGGCGATGCGGCTTGGCGGCTTCGGGCCCCAAGCGACGAACACGGTCTTCCTGGTAGCCTTCGAAGTTGCCCTCGTACCAGTACCATGCACCCGGATTCTCGTCGGTACCTTCCCAAGCCAGAATATGCGTGGCAACACGGTCGAGGAAGAAGCGGTCGTGGCTGGTGATGACAGCGCAGCCGCTGAACTCGTTCAGCGCCTCTTCCAGGCTGGAAAGCGATTCGGTGTCCAGGTCGTTCGTGGGCTCGTCGAGCAGCAGCAGGTTGCCGCCCTGCTTCAAGGTAAGAGCCAGGTTCAAGCGGTTGCGCTCGCCACCGGAAAGCACGCCTGCGGGCTTCTGCTGGTCGCTGCCCTTGAAGCCATACGCCGCCACATATGCGCGCGAAGGCACCTCGGTGCCAGCTACGTTCATGTAGTCCAGACCATCCGACACGACTTCCCAGACCTTCTTATTGGGATCGATGCCGGCACGGTTCTGATCGACATAGGAAAGCTGAACGGTAGAGCCCAGCTCGAGCGTGCCGCTCGTGGGAGCCTCCTCGCCCACGATCATGCGGAAGAGCGTCGTCTTGCCCACGCCATTCGGGCCGATGACGCCCACGATGCCATTGCGCGGCAGGCTGAACGACAGGTCATCGATGAGCACGCGGTCGCCGAATTCCTTGTGCAGATGCTCGGCTTCCAGCACCTTGTTGCCCAAGCGCGGACCAGCAGGAATGTGAATCTCGGTGAAGTCGACATTCTTGCGCGCAGCGGATTCGGCCACCATCTTCTCGTAGGCCGCCAAACGCGCCTTGCCCTTGGCCTGACGGGCCTTCGCGCCACTGCGCACCCATTCCAGCTCGGCCTTCATCTTCTTGGCGCGCTTCTTGTCCTGTGCACCCTCGAGCTCCAAACGCGCAGCCTTGGTTTCCAGATACGTGGAGTAATTGCCCTTGTAGGGATACAGCGTGCCGCGGTCGACCTCGCAAATCCACTCGGCTACATGGTCGAGGAAGTAACGGTCGTGCGTGACGGCCAAGACGGCACCGGGATACTTCGCCAGGAACTGTTCGAGCCACAGAACCGATTCGGCATCCAGGTGGTTGGTGGGTTCGTCGAGCAGAAGCAGGTCGGGAGATTCCAGCAGCAAGCGGCACAGGGCCACGCGACGACGCTCGCCACCCGAAAGCACCTTCACAGGAGCGTCGGGGTCGGGGCACTGCAGCGCATCCATAGCCTGCGAAAGCTGCGAATCCAGATCCCAACCATTAACGGCATCGATGGCGTCCTGAAGCTTGCCCATTTCCGCCATGAGCGCATCGAAATCGGCATCGGGCATGGCCATTTCCGCCGAAATCTCGTTGAAGCGCGCCACATTGGCAAGCGTTTCGGCAAAGGCCTGCTCGACGTTCTCGCGAACTGTCTTGTCATCATCGAGCGCGGGATCCTGCTGAAGCAGACCCACGGTGTAGCCAGGCGTAAGGCGTGCCTCGCCGTTGCTGACCTCTTCCAGGCCCGCCATGATCTTCAGCAGCGTGGACTTGCCCATGCCGTTCGGACCAACGACGCCAATCTTCGCGCCAGGATAGAACGCAAGCGTAACGTCGTCCAAGATGACCTTGTCGCCATGCGCCTTGCGCGCCTTTTCCAGCGTGTAAATGAATTCAGCCACGAAAACCTCCGTGCTAATAGAGCGGTATTGCGTTAATTTGTTTATTGTACAAGACGAATGTCGAATTCGCTTGAAACGGAGGCGCTTATGTCGATCGTTGGAGCAATTGTCGTACCGCATCCGCCACTTATCGTTCCCGCCGTTGGGCGCGGCGAGGAGCAACGCATCGGCGAAACCATTGACGCATATAAGCGCGCAACAAAATGGCTGCTCAGCCAGCAGCCCGATTGCCTGGTTATCACCTCGCCGCACGCGCCGCTGTTTCGCGACGCGTTTCACGTAACCACCGATGACGTCCTCGAGGGAAGCATGGCCCAATTCCGCGCGCCGCAAGAGCACATGAGCGCGGAATGCAATACCGAACTGGCGCGAGAAATCATCAGCAGGGCAAACGATGCAGGAATCCCAGCCATTGGCAGCGAGCGCTATCGCGACGACATGGATCACGCCACCTACGTGCCGCTCTACTTCGTGCGCGAAGCCGCCGGCGGCATGCTTCCCTGCCCCATCGTTCGCATTGGGCTTTCCGGCATGCCGTACGACACGCACCGCCAATTGGGGCGCATCATCGCACAAGCGGCAAGCGCGCAGGGCATCAAAGTAGGATTCATTGCCAGCGGAGACCTTTCGCACAAGCTGAAACCCGACGGTCCCTATGGTTTCGCACTCGAAGGCCCTGTATTCGACGAGCGCATTGGCGAGATATTCGCATCGGGTAACCTCGATGGCCTCTTCGAGCTCGACGAGGCATTCTGCGAAGCTGCCGCCGAATGCGGACTCCGATCGTTCCAAATCATGGCGGGCGCCCTAGACGGCCTGAGCGTGCATACGGAATTGCTCTCGAACGAAGGGCCGTTTGGCGTAGGCTACGGAGTAGCCATCTGCAAATGCGAAAGCACGACAAATTGCGACGCCCATGCAGGTAAACGCGATGCGGACAACGACCACCTTCACAGTGCCAATCCGCCCACCGAGGCCGACCCAATCGTACGCCTTGCGCGCCTAACGGTCGAAACGTTCACGCGCACGGGCCGCGCGCCCAATCTACCTGACGATCTGCCGCAAGAGCTCCTGGAACGGAAGGCGGGCGTATTCGTAACGATTCACAAGCGGGGCGCTTTACGCGGCTGCATAGGCACCATCTCACCCACATGCAGCAACATTGCGGAGGAAGTCATACAGAACGGGATTAGCTCCAGCAGTCGTGACCCACGCTTCCCAGCCATACGCGAGGAGGAACTCGATTACCTGGAGTATTCGGTCGACGTATTGGGCGAAGCAGAGCCCATCGACTCGCCCGAACAGCTTGACCCGAAGCGCTACGGCGTCATCGTTGCGAAACGTTGGCAACGCGGGCTACTGCTCCCGAACCTCGAGGGCGTAGAGACGATTGAGTCTCAGGTCTCGATCGCCAAGCAAAAAGCGGGCATAGACCCAGCAGACAACGACGTTGAACTTGCGCGCTTCGAAGTCGTGCGCCATTCCGCCGGCGGAGAGGCACGCAGATAATTCGACGCACCAGACATCATCGCCGAACGCATCCACGCGCAACACACGTACGTCCACTACCACGCACCGTTCGCGGGTTGAAAGGCTAACGAGCGAAACGAAACGCTACCAATCGAGCCCAACGAGAAGCTATAATCCAGCACTAGAGAGGCGCGGAACGGACGCGCGCAATGCCCGGAGGCGCAAGCCTTCGAAAACGAGGGAGGCGGTCGCAATGTGCTTTAGGCCATCACCTGTATCCAGCTCAAACGACAACATCAACCAGGGAACATGCCCTACATGCGGAATGCCCGTCGCCGCAGAAGCGGGCACCACAAGCGGAACGTGCCCCTATTGCGGAGAACCCATTCCCCCCAATGATTCCGGCCAGGGCGGAATTTCCGATGATCCGAAGAACGTGCGCATCTTGTAGCCGTTCGACACGCAGCGAAAGGGCAGCCAGGGACGATGAACTGCGCCCCAAAACTTGGACGCGATAAATAAGAACCTAGGCGGCTTGGGACTGGCTCCGGAACTCCTCCGGGGTCAGTCCCTTTAGTTTAACTTGCCTCCTCTGCGTGTTCCAGTACTCGATGTATCCCTCAAGCTCCCTCTTGAACGTCTCGAAGTCGGGGAACTTTCTGCCTCGGAAGAACTCGTCTTTCAAATGGCCGAACACCTGCTCGGTCGCGCCGTTGTCGATGCAGTTGCCCTTACGTGACATGCTCTGCACGATGCCTGCCTCCTCGAGCCTTCCGCAATACCCTATGTGCTGGTACTGCCAGCCCATGTCCGACTGCATGACCGGGTGAGCACCGTCCGGAATCTTCGGGATGAGCATGTCGAGCATCTCCTTCTGCTGCGACATGTCCGGGTGCTGGGATATGGACCACGCCGCGATCTCCTTGCTGCCGAAGTCGTAGACGGGCGCGAAGTACGCCTTGCCCCATTCCTGCTTGAACTCGGTGACGTCGGTGCCAAGCTTCTGCCACGGCCCATCTGCCTCGAAGTCGCGCCCCAGCACGTTCTCGAAGGTCTTGCCGACCACGCCCTTGTAGGAATTGTACTTGTGGTAGTCCGTCTCCCGGCGTATGCCGCAGCTTATTCCTATCTCGTGCATCATCTTGAGCACGGTCTTGTCGGCGATCGTCGCCCCTTCCTCGGCGCGCAGGCACATGGCTATCTGGCGATGGCCGCAGCCGTTTGGCGAGCGCGAGAAGATCTCGATCGCCTTGCCCCAAAGCTCCGGCCTGGTCGGCGCCTTGGCCGGCTTCGACTTGTTGTAGTGGTAAGTCGATGCTGGAACGCCCGACACGGCCAGTAGGTCCGCAAGCGCGTGCCCCTGCCCCGAAAGCTCCCTGATCACCTGGCATTTCTCCCAGGCGCTCGCTTTGCCGCTTCCAGGGCACGCAGTTTTTTTAGGTACGCCACCTCGGCCCTTAGCCTGCGGTTCTCCGCCTCCAGCTCCTGTTCGCGGCTCCTTGGTTCCGGAGGGTCACCCCCGTCTTTCCGCGGCCGCCCCTTCGGCTTGGGCCTCAGGGCCTCCGGACCGCCCTCGCGGTAGGCCTTCGCCCAATTCTTCAGCTGCGTCAGGTTCGCGATTCCGTGCTTGGACATGACCTCCTGCCTGGTCATGCCGAGGTCGACGAAGTCGCGCGCGGCGGCGAGCTTCGTCTCGTAGTCGTAACGCCTGTGCTTGGACCCCATGCCCAGAAACGCCTCCTTGCCTACCGCCCTGTACGTGTGGGTCCATTTTTCCGCAATGCTTATCGGTATGGCAAGCGCTGTCGAGAGCGACCCCTTGCCATATCCTCGGTCGATGAGCTCGACCGCCCTTGCTCTCGTCTCCAGGCTGTATCTCTTCAAAACGAAACTGCACCTCCCGAACTCGGACTTTCTTTTCCTAGTCCAAATTCGGGGGTGCAGTTCACGATTTCCTGGCTGCCCTTTTATCTGCGCACCACGAAACTACTGCACGGGCTGAACGGGAGCGTTCGCCGTCTCCCAGACGTTATAGGCGCTCACGATTTCCGAAACGAGCGAATGGCGCACGATATCGGTGCGCGAAAGCTCGCAGAATGCGATGTCTGAAATGCCCTCCAAGATACCACGCACCTGCTTCAGTCCGGAAATGCCACGCGGCAGGTCGAGCTGCGTAACATCACCCGTCACCACCATCTTCGAGGCGAAACCCAAGCGCGTAAGGAACATCTTCATCTGCTGCGGCGTGGTGTTCTGCGCCTCGTCGAGCACGATGAAGCTGTTATCGAGCGTGCGGCCGCGCATGTAGGCAAGCGGCACGATCTCGATGGTGCCGTCTTCCAGATACGCCTGCGCGCGCTGGGGATCCATCATCTCGAACAGAGCATCGTACAAGGGGCGAATATACGGGTCAATCTTCTCGTTCAGCGTGCCCGGCAAGAAGCCAAGGTTCTCGCCCGCTTCCACCACGGGACGCGAGAGAATAACGCGGCTGACCTCGTGCGAACGCAGTGCGCGAACGGCCATGGCCATGGCAAGATACGTCTTTCCCGTACCAGCAGGCCCAATACCAAAGGTGATGGTGTTCTTGCGAATGGCATCGACGTAATGCTTCTGACCAGCCGTCTTGGGGCGAACGGAACGCCCACGATGCGAAAGCACCACGTCGTCACGCAAGGCACGCGGGGCGAATTCACCCGTGCGAAGCAATTCGATGGCATGCTTCACGTACGCGCGATTGGGCACGCCACCTTCGCGGACATACTGAAAAAGGTCGGTGAACAGCGAAGATACGGCGTCTACTTCGACCTGCTCGCCCGAGATGCGCACGCTATTTCCGCGCACGAGAATCTGGGCATGATAGCAATCTTCGATAAAGCGCAGAATGTCGTCTTGCGGACCCACCACCTTTGCCATATCGACAGTGTCGGGGGCGGTAAGCGAAACGCTCGTTTCCATATCTGTCATACGCTGAATACACCATTCTCGTCGACGGCTTGCAATTCACAGGATACTAGACCGCTATCGGGAAAAGAACCATCAAGTTTCACCTGGTAATACGATTCGGTGGTACCAAGGCCGTTTTGCTCCACGAGTACAAACTCGCGGCTGCCCAGGCGCTTGCGGGCTTCCTGCATGCGCATTTCGTCGCCCAAGCGAGCAAGCTCATCGGCACGCTGCGCGGCGATGATGGGGTCAACCTGATCGTCACGTTCCGCGGCGGGCGTACCCACGCGCCGCGAATAGCGGAAGACGTGAATCTTGCTGAACTGGCACAAACGCGCCACACGCAGCGTTTCCTGGAAGTCCTCGTCGGTTTCCCCGGGAAAGCCCACAATGATGTCGGTCGATAGCGAAAGCTCGGGGATGACCTGGCGCGCACGCTCCACGATGTCAAGGAAGCGCTCGGCAGAATACGGACGGGCCATCTGGCGCAGCACCCGCGTGCTGCCCGATTGCAGCGGAAGGTGCAGATGACGGCAGACCATGCCATCGGCCTCCGCAATAGCCTGCAACAGGTCGTCGGTTACATCGCGCGGCTCCACGCTGGAAATGCGAATGCGCACGCTGGGTACCTGTTCGCGCAAGGCACGGACGACGGTCGCCAACGTAGCGTCACCATCGTGATACGTGCCAAGATTGATGCCCGTGAGCACAATCTCGCGCGCACCAGCCGCGGCAAGCTTGCGCGCCTCGGCGACGCATTCCGAAAGAGGCACCGACCAGGCACGGCCACGCGCCACATGGACGATGCAGTACGTGCAGGCATTGTTGCAGCCATCCTGGATCTTCAAGCCCACGCGAGAGGGAAAGCCCTCGCCGAAGCGCACATCGGATGCAGCAGGCACGATGGATTCGCGCGAAAGGCCACAGCATTCCAGGCACACGTCAACGACCTGGTTCTTCGGGACCACGATAACGCGTTCACTCATGGAGGCGAATTCATTCGCGTCGATGGCCGCCGCGCATCCGGTCACGATTACGTTGGCATTGGGATAATCGCGCAATTCGCGGCGCACGGCCTTGCGCGTCTTCTTTTCGGCCTCACCCGTAACGGTGCACGTGTTCACGATGACGCATTCCGGATCGCCGTCGGTAAGGGAAAACCCAAACGAGCGAAGATCGGCTGCGAATGCATCGGACTCAACGCGATTGACCTTGCAGCCTAGGTTAACGATGCGCGCCCTCACTGAAGGCCGCCCAGCTCGTAGATAACCAAGGCAGGCGCCACGATGCCAGCGGTTTCGGTACGCAGGATGCTCGACCCCAGCGTTACGGTGCTTGCGCACTGATTATGCTCGTGAAACAGCTGCACTTCCGCTTCGGTGAGCCCACCTTCGGGACCCACGACAACGGCAATGCGCGCATCGTTGCGACCGCACATGTTATGCGCCATGCCGCGCTCGATGGCAGCCCGTATGCCACCCTCGCGCGCTTCCTCCCAGCACACGATAACCGCCGTAGCGCCTGAAAGCGCCTCGGCCGCCTGCTTCACCGTAGCAGGCTCATGTATTTCGGGGATGGACATCTGCCCCGACTGCATGGCTGCGCTCTTGGCGATGGAACGCCAGCGAGCCAGTCGCTTCTGCTCCTTCTTGGCGTCAAGCTTTACAACGCTGCGGTCGCACACGAGCGGGATAAATGCCGAAACGCCAATCTCGGTGGCATGACGGATGACCGTCTCCATCTTGTCGGCCTTGGCAAGGCCCTGCAAAAGCACGACCTGCGGACCAGCAGCGGGAGCATGTTCATGCGCAGCGATGCGCACAGTAAATGGGTCGCCCGCCTGGACGATCTCGCATTCGAAGTAATCTTGCGTGGCATCGATGACGGCAATATGCTCGCCAGGAGCCAAGCGCAGCACACGGGCGTGCTTGGCGTCCTCGGCGGACAAACGAAGCGGAAACACCGCTTCGGTTTCGGATGAAAGTACCTGGTCGTCCAGGAAGAACCGGGGCAGACTCATGGGACCCTAGTTGAACGCGTCTTTGATCTTCTGGAAGGGCGTGCGTTCTTCAGCATACTCCTCGCCCATTTCCTTCGCCAGCTCTTCCAGAAGCTCGCGCTCGCGCTTGGAAAGCTTCTTGGGAACAACTACGCTGACATGGGTAAACAAATCGCCACGAGCATCGCTCTTGAAGCGCGGCATACCATAGCCGCGCACGCGGACCACCTGCTCATTCTGGCAACCAGCCGGAATGGACACGGTAACCTTCTCGTCTTCCATGATGCCCTCGACCTCGATGTCGGCACCCAGGCACGCCTGAACGATGGAAACGTTCACGCGCGTATGCAGGTTGTCGCCATCGCGCTGGAAGAAATCATGCGGCATGATACGGCACGTAACGATGAGATCGCCCGCAGCAGCACCGCGCATGCCCGCTTCGCCGTAACCGGAAAGACGCAGCTGCTGGCCATCGCGAATGCCCACGGGCACTTCCACGGAAATGCGCTGACGATCGGGGACGCGGCCCTGACCATCGCATTCGGTGCAGGGGTTCTCGATGGTCTGGCCCGTACCGCCGCACGTGGGGCACGTAGTAGCCGTTTGCATGTCGCCCAGGAAGGTGCGCTGCACGGTAACCACGCGGCCCTGGCCATGGCACTCGGGGCACGTGACTTCCTTGCCGTTTTCACCCAGGCCACTGCCACCGCACTCGGGACACGGAGCAAGGCGGTCGTAAATGATCTCCTTCTTTACGCCCGCGGCGACTTCCTCGAGCGTAAGGCGCAGACCCACGCCCATGTCGCGACCCTCGCGGCGCACGCGCGCACCGCCACCGCCCATGCCGCCTCCGAAGAAGCTGCTGAACAGATCACCCATGCCAAAGCCGCCACCAAAGATGTCGTCGAAATCCACGTAGGGCTGGCCACCGCCGCTGGCGCCGGGGATGGTGCCAAAGCGGTCGTACTGAGCGCGCTTGTTAGCGTCGGAAAGGACATCGTACGCCTCGTTGAGTTCCTTGAACTGGTCTTCGGCATCTTCCGCTTTGTTCACGTCGGGGTGAAGCTGGCGTGCCTTACGACGAAAAGCCTTCTTAATCTCATCGTCCGTCGCCGTCTTCTCGACGCCGAGTACCTCGTAGAGATCCCTTGCCATAAAGCTGTTGCCTTTCCTTTCTTACGCTACAAGCGCCAATGCGCTATTCGTCTCCCAGGGCGCGTCGCGCAACGTTTACCGCGCGAATGACCTGGGCATAATCCATTCTTGTAGGGCCAATGACCGCCACCACGCCCTCGCTGGCGCCGCGGCCATAGCGCCCGGCGATAACCGATACGCCCGAAAGCTGCGACGGCGCATTTTCGTGCCCGATACGCACCGACGTAGAATCGGCGGGCGAATCCTTCAGGATCTGCATGAGCACGGTATCGTCTTCCAGCACCTCGAGCACGGGCATGAGGTTCTGCGCGCGTTCGAATTCGGGCTGCTTGACCATAGTGGAAAGCCCCAAACGGCGTGCATGGCCCGTATCGCCCTCGCGCAAGCACGCGAGCACTTCCTCGAACAGCACGGAAACGAGTGGCGAATGGAGCAGCTCGGCGGTTTCCTCGTCGAAATCGGCGCGGATTTCCGCAAGCCCCCTGCCCGCGAACACGCGGTTGAGCACTTCCTGGGCGTGCGCCAAATCGAGGGAATCGACCTCGTCAACGAACTCGATATGCCTGTTCAGCACCTGGCCGTCTTCGGTGACGATGATGGCCAGCACGCGGTTGGGCGTAAGCGAGACGAACGTGATCTGCTTGATGTCGAGCCGAAGGGTGCTAGGCGGCAGCACGATGGTGAGGTTATTCGTGAAGCGCGCGAGCGCCGCGGTGGTCTTCTCAATAAGGTCGTCGAGCTCGGAAGCGCTATCGCGCAGGTTGTCGGCCGCGCGGCGCGCATCTTCGTCGAGTTCCTGACCCGCAAACTGGGTCTTCAACAGGTCGTCCACGAAGGACCGGTAGCCGATATCAGTGGGAATGCGCCCCGCCGAGGTATGCGGCTGCGTAATATAGCCATCGTCTTCCAGAACCGAAAGCTCGTTGCGCACCGTGGCTGAGCTGACGCCGAGGTTGTAGTTTTCGACCAGCGTACGCGAGCCAACGGGCAGCGCTCGGGAAACGTATTCCTCGATAAGCGCAGCTAGAACGCGCTGTCGTCTATCCGAAAGCATGGCCCTCCTTTCGCGTAACCGGCCGTTTGAAAAAGCCCACCTGAAGGCGGGCTGTTCGTTACCACCAGAGCATTCTAGCAGCCGCGCCCTTCAAGTGCTAAAACGACACCAATCTGTCACAGTGAACCCACGTGTGAATGGGCAAAACGCGTGAAATGAGAAACGGATTGGCAGCGAGGAAACGATCAGCTGACGCCTAGGGCGCGACATCGAAGATGGCGCCATAGAGCTCGTTGCCGCAGAGCCAGCCACGCTCGGTGGGCTGCCAGCGATCATCGCAATGCCGCACGAGACCACGTTCGACCAGGCCTTCCATGACCTCACGGAGTTCGGGCGCGAGCTCGCACGCACGGGAAAGCGTTTCCTCGGAAACACCCTGGCTCATGCGCATGCCGAGCATGACGTCCTCCACGCGCATTTGGCGCGCATCCAGATCGTCGGTGATTACGTCGTCTTGCTTGCGCATGCGCCGTTGCGCATTTTGCGTCATAGTAGCCGCGGAAGGGCCTATGCCCAGATACGGCTTACCGGTCCAATAGGCGGTATTGTGCCTGCTCTGGAAGCCAGGTTTTGCATAGTTCGCCACTTCGTAGCGCTCGAAGCCCGCCTGAGCCAGCTCCTGCGCGGCAATGCGCATATGCTCGGCTTCGACGTCGTCATCGGGCTCGGGCATCGCGCCGCGCGAAACAAGCTCGTCGAAGGGCGTTCCCGGCTCAATGGCAAGGGGATACACGCTCACGTGCGTGACGCCCAATTCGATGGCGGTTCGCAGGCTCTGCCGAAAGCTTTCGGCGCTCTGGCCGGGAATGCCGCACATCAGGTCGACACTCACGTTCTGGAACCTGCCATGCGCGATTTCAACGGCACGTCGAGCCGCCTGCGCGTCATGCACGCGCCCCAACGTGCGCAGCACGTTATCGTCGAAGCTCTGCACGCCAATGGAAAGGCGGTTCACGCCTAGCGCCCACAGGTCGTTCACCATGCGCTCGGTAAGGCTGTCGGGGTTCGCCTCCATGGTGCATTCCACCTGGTCAGTAAGGTGCATGGAAAGACCGAGAATGTACATGATCTCGGTGAGGGCGCCCAAGCCAATATACGAAGGGGTGCCACCGCCCAAATACACCGTTTCCACCTGGGAGAGAAGCCCCTGCTTGCCGGCGCGGCGGATTTCCAGAATGACATGGTCGACGTACTCGCGTATGAGCGGAGAGCTTGGGTCGACCGCTTGCGTGGCGAAGTCGCAATAGCGGCAACGCTGCTTGCAGAAGGGCACGTGGATGTAGAGCGCTTTGTACGGGTCGTGCATCTAGCAACCCTTCAGATGCTGTTCTAGCTGGTCGAAGGCGAGATCGTACTCCTCGATCGTCTTGCAGGCGTTCAGCATGCCGCGTGCGGCAGAGGCACCATCAAGCCCCTTGCAATACCAGCTGCCCTGCTTGCGCATGCGCACGAGCGCACGCGGTTCCCATTCGTAGAGCAAATGAGCATGTCGGCGCGCCATTTCCACGCGCTGCAACGGCGTAGGCCCTTCGGGAGCTGGACGGCCCTCTAGAGCAGCGCGGATCTCGGCGAAGACCCACGGATTGCCCCGCGCCGCACGCGCCACGAGCACGGCCTCGCAGCCCGTTTGCTCCATCATGGCAAGGGCGCTTGCCCCACTGACCACATCGCCATTGCCCACAACGGGAATGGAAACGGAGCGCACCACGCGCTCGATTACGCCCCAATCGGCCTGGCCATGGTACATTTGCGCAGCGTATCGACCATGCACGGTAACCGCGCAGGCACCCGCCTGCTCCATGCGGCGGGCGAATTCGGGGGCCGTTTCGTTGTCGATTTCATAACCGCGACGGAACTTCACGGTTACCGGAACGCTAGAAGCGGCAACCACCGCAGAAACGATGCGTTCGGCAAGTTCGGGGCTCTTCATGAGGGCACTGCCATCGCCCTTGGTAACGAGCTTGCGCACGGGACAACCCATGTTGATGTCGATGACGGCAAGCTTCTCCCCCACCGTCTCGCACAGACGCGAAGCCTGACCAGCCATGACCTCGGGCTCGTGGCCAAAGATCTGCACACCCACAATGTCTTCGTTGGGGGCCATTTCCAAAAGGTCTTCCGTACGCTCGTTGCCATGCGAAAGGCCCTTCGCGCTTACCATTTCGGTAAACGTAAGTTGCGCGCCCTGTTCGATGCAAAGCTGGCGCATAACGCGATCGCTCACGCCGGCAAGCGGGGCGAGCATAACGCGATGAGAACGTAGGAATTCGCGATAGCTGGGCATGGCGCTAGGACAGGCTGCCAACGGCACTGGCAAGCCCAAGCGTCATGAATACCGCCAGAACGAGCAGGACCACGAGAACGCCTACGCAACCCAGCACCACGGCGAGCTTGCTACCGCCGCTCATGCCAGCCTTGACCTGGGCGTTTTTCTTCTCGTCGAACGGATCGTCGAGCCAATCGTACTGTTCCTTGCGCGCCATTAGTCATCCACCTTCAAAATAGCCATGAATGCCTCTTGCGGCACTTCGACGCTGCCAATGTTCTTCATGCGCTTCTTACCGCGCTTCTGCGCTTCCAACAGCTTACGCTTACGGCTGATGTCGCCACCATAGCACTTGGCCAAAACGTCCTTGCGCTTGGCCTTGACCGTCTGACGAGCCAAAACGCGCCCGCCCACGGCAGCCTGAATGGGCACCTCGAACATCTGGCGCGGAATGATTTCTTTTAGCTTGTCGCACAGCACCTTGCCACGGTCGTACGCCTTGTCGCGATGCACGATGAACGACAGCGCGTCGACGGGTTTGCCCGAAAGCAGGATGTCGAGCTTCACCAGGCGACTGGGCTTGTAGCCATCGAACTCGTAATCGAGCGAAGCGTAGCCCTTCGTGTTGCTCTTCAGCTTGTCGAAGTAATCGAGGATGAGCTCGGAAAGCGGAAGCTCCCAGATCATCTCGACCGTCTGCTGCGAAAGGTAGTTCATGGTGACGAACGTGCCACGACGCGCGACGGTAAGATCCATGACAGCGCCCACATAGTCGGGCGGAATGAGGATCTTCGCTTTCAGGTACGGCTCTTCCACATGCTCGATTTCGCCCGGATCGGGCATGTCCTGCGGCGAATGCAGGCTGATCATTTCGCCGTTCGTCTTGTACACGTGGTATTCCACGCTGGGCGCAGTGGCCAGAAGGTCTAGGTCGAACTCGCGCTCCAGGCGCTCCTTCACGACCTCCATGTGCAGCAGGCCCAAAAAGCCCACGCGGAAGCCGAAGCCGAGCGCGTGGCTGGTTTCAGGTTCGTAGCGCAGAGCGGGGTCGTTCAGCGAGAGCTTGTCGAGGGCATCGCGCAGATCGGGGTACTGGTCGCTGTCGATGGGGAACAAGCCTGTGTAGACCATGGGCTTCGCGTCGCGATAGCCCGGCAAGGGCTCTTCCACGCCGCCGGATACGAGCGTGACGGTATCGCCCACCTTCACCATGGACGTGTCCTTCAGACCCGTGACCAGGTAACCTACTTCACCCACGGAAAGCGAGTCGGCGGCAACTTCCGCCGGGCGACGTACGCCCACTTCCTCGACATGCGTGGTTGCGCCCGTGGCCATCATGCGGATGCGATCGCCCTTGCGCATGGTGCCGTCGACGATGCGCACCAAGGCAACCACGCCGCGGTAAGCATCGAAGTACGAGTCGAAGATAAGCGCGCGCAGCGGTGCGTTCGCATCGCCCGTAGGCGCGGGGATGTTGTAGACCACCGATTCCAGCAAGTCGTGCACGCCAACGCCCGTCTTGCCACTGGCAAGCACCGCGTCGTCGGCCGGGATGGCCAGCGCGTCTTCGATTTCACCGCGCACGCGTTCCGGCTCGGCGGAAGGCAGGTCGATCTTGTTGATCAGCGGGATAATTTCCAGATTGGCATTCATGGCCATCATGGCATTGGCCACCGTTTGCGCTTCCACGCCCTGGGTGGCGTCCACCACCAGCACGGCGCCTTCGCATGCAGCCAGACTGCGGGAGACTTCGTACGTAAAGTCGACGTGACCTGGGGTGTCGATAAGGTTGAAGTGGTAGACCTGCCCGTCATCGGCGGTATAGTCCACGCGCACGGCCTGGCTCTTGATGGTAATGCCGCGTTCGCGCTCGATGTCCATGGAATCGAGCAGCTGCTCCTGCATGTCGCGCTGGGCCACCGTGCCCGTCATTTCCAGAATGCGGTCGGAAATGGTGGACTTGCCGTGGTCGATATGCGCGATGATGCTGAAGTTTCGTATGTAATTAGGATCTATGCTCATGCATAGAACTATAGCGTAATCGTGGCCGAATCGGATTCGTCGGAGCTTACAACCACGATTTGACCAACAGAAGAATCGCCGTTATCGAGGCAAATGGCCCACACGCCATCGTCGAGCTGGAGCGTCACCTTGCCGCCCTCCACATTTTCCACGTGATCGAGAATGGGTGTATAGGCAGTTCCGTCGGCCGAGGTGAACAACGGCGTGCAGACGGAAACCTTATCGGCTTTCGTGGAGACGGTAACCGTGTTGTTGGAATGCAGGGCATCGTTGTGGGCCGTGGTGCCATACGTGGTCTTTTCGCCATGGCAACTGGTGCAATCCTTCGTTGGCGACACGATCTGGTGCCCTCGGGGACCGCATCCGCCCAGGAACAAGGCGCACATGAGCGCCGCTGCGCTCAGGCAGGCAAACAGCGTTGCGCTGCGGAAAGAGAGCGTCGTATGGTGTGTAATTGTGGATTTGCGCACGTTCAGCCTCATGTGTCCCCTCTTCTCTATTACTATAACCGTGGTCGGAGCGCATATAACGTCCAGCCGTGCTTGCAACGAATGTACCACGTTCGCCATATACAAGCATTAACCAGAATTACGGTAATGTGAGTATTTCGGTCGCTTAGAGGTACCCAATGCACATGGATTGTGCTACGATTTCAAAGTTTTCGTTTGAAACATTTGGTATTAACGGAGGATACAGACGTGGCGAACATCAAAAGCCAGAAGAAGCGAATCATTACCAACGAGAAAGCTCGTATGCGCAACCGCGCTATCCGTTCCGAGCTGAAGACCGCAACTCGCGCCGTCAAGGACGCTGTTGCTGCGCAGGACGGCCCCAAGGCCATCGAAGCCGCTCATTACGCTTGCAAGATGATGGACCGCGCCGTTTCCAAGGGTGTTATCCACAAGAACCAGGCTGCCAACCGCAAGAGCGGCATCATGAAGCTCGCCAACACGGTTGCCACCGAAGAGGATCGCAAGAACTACAAGGCCCCCGAAAAGAAGGCTCCCGTAGCCAAGGGTGGCACGAAGAAGGCTGCTGCCAAGGCCGCCAAGATCGCTGCTCTGGAAGAAGCCGCCAAGATCAAGGAAAAGAACCGCAAGGCCACCCAGAAGGCTGAAGCCGCTGCCGCCAAGAAGAAGGCCGAAGCTGCTGCCGCTGAAGAGGCTGCCGAAGCTGAAGAGTCTGCCGAATAAGGTAAACTATTCATAGCGATCGGATTCGTTCGCATATCAAGTGGGAAAAGCCGCTCATTGAGCGGCTTTTCTATTGTCTGGAGTTATCCAAAAACGACGCTCGATTTAGCTCATTTTCGTTTTGGGGTCTACGCACCCGCCGCAATGTGCCCCGATCCGACAAGGCACGGAGTGGAAATAGGTACGAAGCGGAAACTGGAAACGCAAGAAAGAGCGAGAGTCGTTCAGCGCTATTTCGCGGAACGCTCGACGACCGAGATGACCCAATTCTGGAAGACGAGTTCAGGGTCGGAACCACTCTTCATGGCAGCTTCGGCATCGCGAGCGCCGATGAGGGCCTGATGCAGCTCTTCCGACGTGAAGCTGCGCGCCCACATGGCGTGACGCTTCACGCGCCAAGCGGGGGCATGCAAAACGCCTGGAAGGTCGTTGATACGACCGCGCTGAAGAAGCGCACGGGCAATCATGAGCTCGCGAACGCGCGTAATGCACATGGCCATGAGCGCATACGGCGTCATGCTCTCCATGCGCGAACGCACGAGCAGGCACTTCTTCAAATTGCGCTCGGAAAATGCATCGGTGAAATCCCACGGCTTCATTTCCGCCGTGCGGCTGACCATATTCAGAACTTCCGTCTCGTTAATGGGGTCGCTCCCGCGATGCGCCAGCGCAAGCTTCTGCAACTGAGAGTCGAGCTGCACGGTATTGTCGCCTACGAGCTCAACGAGCGTATTCGCCGCGGCCTGCGTGATGGTGACGCCATGCGATGTCGCCATGGCTCGGACTTTCGCCGGCAGTTCGGCATGCTTGGGCGGCGTGCAGTCGATAACAGCCTGCTTGCCCACCTTGGCAGCAGCCTTGTACAGGCGCGTGTTCTTCGCCAAGCCCGCAGATACCAGGCAGAGTACCGTAGTGGCGCACGGCTCGGAAAGGTACTGCACAAGCTCTTCCTGATCGGGCTTCTTGAGCTTTTCCACGTTCGTAACGAGTACCAGGCGAACGTTGCTGGCAAACGGGAGCGTATTGCATGCGGCCACGATGGCCTCGCCCGTGTCGGATTCGCCAGAGAAAGCATCGGAATTGAACTCCAGGTCGCCTTCCTTCGCGACGCGCTGACGCAGGCGCTTGACGACCGTCTCGCGCTTCAGTTCGTCGGCACCGGTAACCAGATATGCGGGGAGAAGCCCCTGTTCGTTCTTTTCAGCCATGGTTCCATTCTACCTGTTCGGCGCTACGGTGACACCCTGCGGCGAGACAGCACACACAACATCTGAGTTCATATCAGTGCGAAAAACAACTGCCCCGGACGATTCGAGCAAGCCGAGCGCCTCACTCGTAGGATGCCCATAGCGATTGCCCGCACCCACGCCAATGAGCGCCACTTCGGGGCGCAAGGTACGCACGAGCTCCTCGTTGAGCCCCGCACGAGAGCCATGGTGAGGGACCTTTAGAATGTCGACATCGCACAGCGCATGCGTGTCGTTCAAGCCATCAAGCACCTCGCTTTCGGCATCGCCCGTGAACAACGCAAGAGCATCTACTTCCCCATCGCCGTTCGCATCACATGACCCCAGACAGACAAGGCTATCCTGATTGCCTCCATCATCGGCAAAGGAAGCGGGCGACAACACGCGCAACGAGAAATGCCCCACGGATATAACGTCCCCCGCGGATAGCGTCGTAACGGGTGTCTGGCCAATGACCTGCATGAGCCTTCGACAATTATCGTTCGCGCACGTAGGCAGATCGGCCGCAACGCATACCGTTCCCACGGGCATCGACTGCAGAATGGCCGACAGCGAACCGCAATGATCGTCATCGGCATGCGTGATGAGCACCGCATCAAGCGAGCGAATGTCATGACGCGCCAGACCCGCAAGAACCTGCGCATCATGCGTCCCCGTATCGATGAGCAGGGCATGCGAACCACTGCGCAGGACAACGGCATCCCCCTGCCCCACGTCGAGCATGATGACCTCGTCGCCATGGAAGAAGCCAGGCAGAAAAAGCGCAGCAAGAAACGCACACGTGCCCAGCGCAAGGCTGCACCAAGTACGACGAACAGTCGGCTGGGGCCAGGCAACATAGAGCACAACGGCACCCAGAACGCTCGCACCAAGCAAAAACGGAAGCGAGCCCGACGCGGGAACGCAAGCAAAGGGAACGCATGAACAAAGGCGAATGAGCACGCAAACGAACTGGGCGAACAGAGTAACCAGCCACAAGACAGGCTGACCAAGCACGGGAAGCGCAACAGCCAAGCACGTCGCCAGAAGACCACCACCGCACAGTATGCCAAACAAAGGACCCACGATAACGTTCGCAAGGGGCGACACTAAGGAGAGCTGTGCAAAGAGCGCCGACGAAACGGGAATGGTGAATGCGCTCGCTGCAAAAGTGAGTGCCAGGGTATCGGACGCAAAGCGCCCATAGCCACGGAATAGAACCGCGAACCAGCGGGACAGGTACGCGGAAAACAGCACGATGCCGAGTGTCGCCAATGTCGATAGGCAAAACGAGACCTGCAAGGCGACAGAGGGATTGAGCGATAGCATCACGATGATGCAGAGCGCAAGCGCCGTCTGCGAGGCGCCACGTCGCCGCGCGACATACGACAGCAATATGGCCGACGTCATGAACATAGCGCGCAAAGCCGAAATGGGAACCCCCGTGAACAGGACGTACGCAACCATGAACAGCAGGCATATTGCAATGACGAGGGCGCGGCGGACGTGAAGCCGCTTCAAAACGTAGAGCAACAACGCCATGAGAATGGCCAAATGGGAGCCAGACACCGCAACGATGTGCGCCAATCCGCACGACTTTACGCAGCCGTACAGGTCACTTGCCTGCAGCTCGTTGCGCTCGCCGAGCAAAACAGCGCTCAACAGCGCGGCCCCATCGCGCGTATGCTCGCCTGAGCACGCCCTGATAGCGGAAGCACAGCACTCCCTGAACGACGAAATAGCCGCCAGCGCCCCGGGAACGTCCACTCGTTCCAACGACTTCGCAGTGAGCGAGCCAACAAGCCCCTTTTGTCTGAACTGAACCGCAGCGTTTTCGGATGGGGGTTTCAGCGCGCCATGCACGCATACGACATCCCAGCATCGAACCGTTTCATCCTGCGGTAGGTTCAGCCGAACGCGAACCGTGACGCCAGACGACAATTGCGTTTCGCCCACAGCAGACTCGCCAAACTGCCCCGCCGTGGCATCGGACAGAACGTGCACTGTATACGAGCCCGCTTGCCCGCCTTCCACCTGGGCCAAGCAGGCATCATACGCAACCGATTGGCCCACGAACAGCAGTATGGCGAGCGAAGCGCCCAAGCCGCAAAGCGCGATGCGCCGCACAACGAGAAAGGCCAAGCAGACCAACGACGCAACGGCTATCGCCACCCCACCGCACACGAGAGGAACAACCGCGCCAGTCGCTTGGATCGCGCATGCCTGCAATGCGGCCAAGCACGACCAAAGCGAAAGCGCCACCAGGAGCAATGCCTGGATGGCCGGCCGTTCGGGCGCAGGATCCGACTGATCATACGCAAATGCTGTCCGCAAGGGAGGCATATTTCTTCTCGCCAATGCCCGGGACGCGCTTCAGGTCCTCCTTCGACTTGAAGGGGCCTTCCTCTTCCCTATTCGCCACGATCTTCTTCGCCGTTGAGGCACCCACGCCCGAAAGGGTTTCCAACTCGGCGGCAGAGGCAGTATTGATGTTGACGAGGCCACCTACTGCACCCGGAGCCGGAGAGACCGAAGAGGATCCAGACGACCCAGAAGGGGCGCCTGGCGAGCCTGCCGCAGGCACAAGCAGCTGTTCGCCATCTTGCACCACGCGCGCAAGATTCAGGGCGTCGCAGTTCGCCTCGTCGGTAAAACCACCAGCAGCATCGATGCAGGCGCCCACGCGCGTGCCCTCGGGAAAGTCGTACACGCCAGGCGCAACCACGCACCCGGAAACGTACACGACAACGCGCGCCGCTTCATCAGGTTCCGCAGGCGCTTCACCCGCAGGATCGCCCGCAGGAGCCTCCTGACTTGCCGAAGCAGACGATACGCTAAACGGGTCGCCCGCCATGGCATGGGCAACATTGAAGACAACGAGGCCAATAACGAGCACCACAAGTGCGACGATGCCAACAAGCATGGGAACGCTGCATTCTCCCACGTGCATATTCTCGGAAAGCTGTTCAGATGGGTCAATAAAGGGCATGGCGCATCCTTTCGGTCATGCACCCAGCCTACGTGTACGCAGTCGCCGCGCGAGCAAAGAAAAGTCGCGCCACCCTCGCGAAAGGATGGCGCGACCATTGCACAATTGTTGCAGAAGCCCTATTCCTTGCGGCGGCGCTTCTTATACGAGGGGCACGCATAGTCGTGAACCTCGACGGCCTCCATGATGGAATCGATCCACTCTTCCAGGGGGAACTGCTCTTCCGCGGCAAGCGCGTCTTCCAGCTTGGCATGCGTTTCGGGATTACGCGGCATGAACAGCGTGCAGCAGTCGGGGGCGTCCTGGCTGGAGATTTCGAAGGAACCCAGCTGCTGGGCGTCGGCGATGATTTCCTGCTTGTCGCTGCCGATGAGCGGGCGGAACACGGGCATGTTCACCGCAGCGTCGGTGACGAAGATGTTGTCGATGGTCTGGCTAGCCACCTGACCAAGGCTTTCGCCCGTTGCGATGGCCTTGGCACCCTCTTGCTGGGCAATGCGCTGCGCAACCTTGAACATCAGGCGACGGTACAGGATGACGCGCAGCTCGGGCGGGGCACCCAAGGCAATTTCACGCTGATAGTCGCCGAACGGAACGATGTAGCAACGCGCGATGCAGCCCGTACGCTCGAGCACGTGACAGATGTCGTCGACCAGAAACTCGCTGGTAGAAGACGTCTGCGGGCGGCCGCTAAAGTGAACCGCGATGGGAATGGCACCGCGGCGCGCCATGCGCCACGTAGCCACCGGAGAGTCGATACCGCTCGAAAGCATGGTAATCACGCGACCGCTGGAACCCACGGGCAGACCACCTACGCCACGCACGGAACGCGCGTACACATAGGCATTGCCCTGAATGACCTCGACGCCCACCTTGACGTCGGGATCCTTCATGCGAACCTTCTTTTCGGGGAAATGCTCGCACAGATAGGAACCAACCAAACGGCTGATTTCCATGGAGGGAATGTCGAAGTCGGTGTGATTGCGACGCGAGGCCACCTTGAACGTGTAGAAATCGCCCACCTCGGCCAGCGCCATGCGAGCCGCTTCGCTCATGATACCCATCTCACGATCGCACTTATAACCGCACGACACGCGCGCCACACCGGGAACGCCCGCGATGGCATCTTCGATTTCGCACGCGACTTCATAGCTCGTGCCTTCCTTGATAAAGACGCACAAGCGGCCGGAAATGCGGCGAATGGTTACGATGGGATACGCCGAAAGCAGCGCTTCGATATTCTTGAGCAGGCGATTCTCAAACGACGTGCGATTGTGGCCCTTCAGGCCGATTTCGTGATAATGCACGAGGCAAATGCGTTGCAGTTCCATGACTACCTTCCAAGTGAACAATGCGCAAAAGGCGCCCGCAAGCCTCTAAGCAAGCGGGCGCCAGATGAAGCTATACCTACGCGTTTAGTGCGTTTTTGCGTCGATGGTGCCGGGATCGAACGACACGTCTTCCTTGGCAATTTCGCCAAATGCAATGGAAAGCGGCTTCTTGTTGGAAGCGCGGGCGATTTCCACGGCGGTCTGCAGCTGAATAGCGCGTTCGCGCTGGCCACGAAGCATATCGTTGATGTCGTGCGCGCGATGCGAAGCGACGGCGCACAGCAGGAAGCGGTCGTTTTCCGTTTCCTCGAGCAGTTTGTCGATCTTGGGTTCGATAAGACTCATTCGTACTATCCTTCGTAATTACCGGTTGCCTGATCCTCGATATAGGCAACGAGTTTTTGCGTAGCCTCTTCAAGGTCGTCATTTACAACCGTGTAATCATACTTCATTTTTTGCTGAAGCTCCACCTGTGCGACCTTCATTCGCGCAGCAATCACATCTTCTGGTTCCGTTCCGCGACCGCGAAGGCGCTCCAGAAGGATTTCCATGGAAGGCGGCTCGATAAAAACGAGGTGGCACGACGGGAACTTTTCCTTCACCTGGAAGCCACCCTGGACGTCGATTTCCAAGATGACCTGTTCGCCCGCGGCGATATGCTCCTCGACGCTGGCGCGCGGCGTGCCATACTTCGCAGTATGAACGTTTGCCCACTCCAGAAAGCCGTCTTGCGCTACAAGGTCGTCGAACTGACCATCGGTCATGAAGTAATACTGAACGCCATCGACCTCGCCCGCGCGCGGCGCGCGCGTGGTAGCAGAAACGGATACCCATGCATCGGGTACCCGCTCAAGAAGCCGGGCCACCAGGGTGCCTTTACCTGCACCCGATGGCCCGGATATGACGTACAGATTGCCCTGGCGCGCCACTAGGCCAGGCGCTCCAGCAGAGCGGCTTCCTGACGCTCGCCCAGGCCACGCAGACGGCGGCTTTCAGCGATATGAAGCTCGTTCATAACCTTTTCGGCCTTGGCCTTGCCATAGCCGGGAAGCGTTTCGATGAGCGTGGAAACCTTCATGCGGCCAATTACCGGATCGTCCTTCTGCTTCAGGACATCGGCCAGCGTGAGTTCGCCAGATTTGAGCTGATCGCGGACCTCCGCGCGCTTGATACGAGCAGCTTTTGCCTTCTCGAGAGCAGCCTTGCGCTCTTCTGGGGTGAGCTGAGGAATTGCCATCTTCAGATCTCCTTGTCTCGCTTTAGGTTATGCACTTCCGTGCCGTTGTGGATATCCTAATACAAAACAATGGTTATGACCAGCATTTTTAGGATTTTGTCCGCTCAAGCGGCCGTTGAACGGACAAAAACAACCGTAAATTCGATGGATTTTACGCCTCTTCAAGCTCGGAAACGATTCGCTCGAAAGCAGCCACGGGATCGTCGGCTTCCGTGATAGGACGGCCGATGACCAGGTGCGATGCACCATTTTCGAACGCCATGGCAGGCGTGGTAACGCGCGACTGGTCACCCTTAGAAGCCCAGGTGGGACGTACGCCAGGCGTGACGATAAACGCGTTGGGTCCAAGCAGCTCACGCAGGATGGGAGCCTCGAGCGGCGAGGCCACAACGCCCGAAAGTCCAGCTTCCTTGGCCATGGAAGCCAGCGCGCGAACCTGCTCTTCCACCGAGCGAGTGACGCCCGTGGTTGCCAGGGTTTCGGCATTCATGCTCGTAAGCACCGTGATGCCCAGCGTAACAGGCTCGGGAATGCCAAAGTCGCTCGCAGCAGTGCGCGCGCCTTCGACGGCGGCCTGCATCATGGGAAGGCCGCCCACGGCGTGCATGGTGAGCATGTCGGCGCCATTATGCGTAGCCGACGAGGCGGCGCCGCGCACCTGATGCGGAATGTCGTGGAACTTCAGGTCGAGGAAGATCTTGAAGCCGCGCTCCTTCAGCTCGTAGACGATCTGGGGGCCCAGCTTGTAGAACAGCGTCATGCCGATCTTCAGCCATGCCGCATGGCCGGAAAGCATGTCGGCCAGGTCGAGCGCACGAGCGCGGTCGCAGTCGAGCGCAACGATAATGCGGTCGCGCGGAGCTTCGTCTTTCCAGTTCTCTAGCATTGCAGGCCTCCTACCAGCTCGTTCACGTCGGTTACGCCCTGCTCTTCGCAGTATGCACGAATACCCTCGATGACCTCGCGCGTGGCGAGGGGGTTTACGAAGTTGGCGGTGCCCACGGAAACGGCGGTAGCGCCCGCGAGCATGAACTCGACGGCGTCGGTGCCGTTCATGATGCCGCCCATACCCAAGATGGGTACGTTTACGGCGTTGTGCACCTGCCATACCATGCGCAGAGCAACGGGCTTCACGGCCGGGCCGGAAAGGCCGCCCACCACGCGAGCAAGCACGGGCTTGCGGGTACGTGCGTCGATGGCCATGCCCAAAAGCGTATTGATGAGCGAAAGGGCGTCGGCACCCGAGGCTTCGGCCGCGCGGGCGATTTCCGTGACGTCAGTGACGTTCGGGGAAAGCTTCACGATCATGGGCTTCTTCGTGGCCTCGCGGCACAGGCCCACGATCTTTTCCACGCTGGGAACGTGCGTGCCAAACGTCATGCCGCCCGAATCGACATTGGGGCAGCTGATATTCACCTCATAGGCGCTCACGCGATCATCGTCGTCGAGCGATTCGATGACCTGCACGTATTCCTCGAAGCTGTGGCCAGAGACGTTCACGATGACGGGTACGTCACGCCCTTCGAGCCACGAAAGGTCCTTTTCCTTCAGCACGGCCACGCCAGGGTTCTGCAGGCCGATGGAATTCAGCATGCCAGAAGGCGTTTCGGCAATGCGAGGGCTTGCGTTGCCCTCCCAGCCGTTCAACGACACGCCCTTCGTGGTGACTGCGCCAAGCATCTCGACGGGCACAAAATCGTTGTACTCGCGGCCAGCGGCATACGTGCCCGAAGCCACGGTAACGGGATTCTTCATTTCCAAGCCGCCCAAATTGACGGCCATATTCACCTGCGTCATTACCACACCACCTGATCAGCTTCAAAAATGGGACCATCGACGCACGCGCGCTTCTTGCCCTGGGCGGTTTCCACCACGCACGAAAGGCAGGCGCCTACGCCGCATGCCATGCGACGCTCCATGGAAACCTGGCAGGCGATGCCAGCTTCGGCTGCGCTGTTGGCCACGGCGCGCATGAGCGGTTCCGGCCCGCACGTAATGACGCGGCTGTATTCGTTCTTCTGCATGAGCTCGGCTGCCGGGATGGTCGCGAAGCCCTTGAAGCCATACGAGCCATCGTCGGTGGCGCAAACCGGGTCGGCGCCAAGCAGCGCGGCGTAACGCTCGCGCGTAACCAGAGCGCTGGCATTTTGCGCGCCAAGCACCACATCGACGGGAACGCCCGCTTCAACGCAGCGCTTCACCTGCATGAACGTAGCCGGCGCACCCGCGCCGCCCGCAACGGCGAGCACGCGCGTTTCGCCTTCGGGCGCATCCCAGGGACGACCGATAGGGCCAATCTGGTCGAGCTGCGTGCCAGCGGGAAGCTGCGAGAGGAATTCCGTACCATAGCCCACGACTTGGTACAGGATGTCCATGGTGCCCTCTTCGGGGAACGTTTCGTATACGCTGAAGGGGCGGCGAAGGATGTGCGATTCCATCTGCGGGATGCGCACATGCGTGAACTGACCGGGGAGAAGCGCCTGGGCAATGCGCGGGCTTTCAACGCGCATCACGAAAAGCCTGGGACCCACCTTCTCGTTGGAGAGCAGGGTTATCCGCTCGTGAATGAGACCGCTACGGTCTTCGCAACACATAGATGTACCTCTCGTTCAGGGTTGGATTTCCCACATGATACCGCACGCCCTTCGCGCGCTAGCCTGCGCTAAAGCGACTACAGGGAATGCACGCGAAATGCATGAACGAAAGGCCGCGAATCCCCCACTCCGATACCGACGGGAAGCACCTTGGCAAAAACGGAGCATGAAAATGCAAAAATTTGCCGCTCTGAACAAAATCTGGGGCCAAAATCGGCTCAAAGCAAGCAAGTCGAAAGCTTCGAATCGCATTTGCCCAGGTCGCCGAAATGAGGCCCTCGCGCATTCGGGGCGGAAATGTTCAGAAAGACGAATTTTTAACATCCGGCAGCGTATTTTCGCCGAAACGGGACCGAGCGCACGCAAATCGACGGTATTCGCGCCATCACGCAGAGATGCGCGAGCAAATGCGCTCCCCCGTTCCTTGTTCGCGCACGTTAGCGCTTCTTGAAATGCCTTGCCCCGCACACGGCGGCAACCGTCACCCCCGCAACGGCTGCCGTTGCGACGGCAATGGAGATAGCCGTGACGGCAACGGCCTTCACGTCGGTCCCGCAGCAGATGGAATTCGCTTCCTTCACGTGCTTGCGAGCAAAGGCGCGAGCAGCCGGCTTGCGAGACTCGATGGCAAATTCGGGAGCGAAGAAATGCTTGCAATCGACGAGAATGCCCTTGCGAAGAAGAATCTTGCGAAGGGCAAGAATCGTGCGACGCGATACGCCCGATGTGGTGAAGAGGACAACGCGGCCTACCTTACCAGCGGGAATGGCATTCGCGTACTCGCGAAGCTCTTTGGCGAGGGCGTTCAAGTACGGCGCACCCCCAAGGAAAAGCACGTCGCAATCAAGAGCGGCGGCCGGCATTTCATCTATTGTGTACGCGGGCACGCCCAGCTCGCTGGCTATCTCATTGGCAATGGCCTCGGTGTTGCCCGACTGAGAGTAATAGACGACTTTGACGTTCATGCTTCCCCCTCACCTGGATGTTGCCTTGCATTCATTATAAATAGCACCGAAGGGGAAACAATTAACGGAGCGGTTGCAATACGGCGAATGGACAAGGGGGCGAAATGCAATTGGATACGTAGGGGACCCAAAAAAAACAAAGGCCGATCAACGCCCTGCCGCAAACCCGCCACTACCGCCGCGATTTCCCCGCGAAATCGGATTCAGCTACACCCCTATTCCCTACCATCTGGGAAAAAGACATAGCCAGAAGCCCAGCGAGTCATCAAATAGCGCGGGTTTTTAGGATCTTCTTCAATCTTGCGCCTTATTCGGCTTACGTAGACGGCGACGTTAGCGTGCCCATCGGAGTATTCGCTTCCCCAAGCAGCCTTTACCAGTGCATCGGAGGAAACGACCGAACCGGCATTGCGCGCCAACGTTAGCAATAAGTTGAACTCCTTTGGCGTGAGCTTTACGGGCACGCCCTCTTTCCGCACAACGAACTTCCTTGGATCGAATTCGAAAACACCCATTTTCATGTAGTCGACGAGCATGACCTTGGCCCGCGCCTCAAGCGCAGAGGCATCAGCCCCAGAACCCTCTTCTCTCAGAACGGGCTGGGAAGGGGTATCAAGCGCATTGACGCAATTCGCATCGTCACCCAACCCGGAACGCCCCTTATGAACCTCAAGCGCAAACTGGGCGCTGCCCGGCGTGTTCTGCCCCGCGCCAAGACGACGGCAGCGAATCTCGCTCGCACCAAGTTTCCAAAATTGTTCGATGTCCCACTGCGGACGATCGACCAATGTGATGGGCAAATCGCGAGCGATATCGTTGCGCATCAGCAGCTGCTCGAGCGATTGCGTGGGATGAGTGGGCGTTTCGCCACGCGCTTCAGCCTCGTTGAATGCCTTCCCATAATTCGCATCGAGGTTAAGGAACACGCCGCCCTCTGCGAGTACGCGCATAACCTCGGCATAGACAGCATCCACATCCTCGAGAATCCATGTCACGTTTCGCGAAACGATAAAGTCAAAGGAGCCATCGGGGAATTCGAGCTTATGTGCATTCATGCACATAAGCTCTGCCTCGTAGCCCCTCTTTGCAAGATTCTTTCGCGCCATGGCGAGCATCTCTTCCGAGAAATCAACGCCCGTGGCACTACACCCCGCATCAATGAGCAGCATCGTCATGAAGCCTGAACCGCACCCGATATCAAGTGCCTTGATATTGTCCTCAGCAGGCAAGCTCATCGCCACTTGCGAGGCAAACCGCATGCGTTTATCGCTTCGGTATGATTTCATATGCAGCTCAGAATACTCAGGTGCCCTACCTGCCCAGTATTCTAAAGACTGTCGTTCCTTCACTTCCGACATGATGAAACACCCTATTTGGCATCGTTTCCAAGGGGCCCAGGGAGACAGATGGTGCGATTGCCGATATGCTCGACATGCACTTCAATGCCGTAAAGCTCTCGCATGTTTTCTTCGGTAACGACCTCATGCGCAAGCCCCTCGGCAACGATACGACCACCGGAAAGTATCGCCGTCTTCGATCCGAGCATGAGCGCGTGATCGGGAAAATGAGTGGTCATAAGAACGCCCATATTCCTATCGCGAAGCTTCTTGACCAGCTCGATGAAACGGTATGCGTTTCCAAAGTCGAGATGCGCGGTCGGCTCGTCCAATATCATGAGTTCAGGCTCCTGCGTAAGTGCAGAGGCGATCATGACCAACTGTCGTTCGCCGCCCGAAATATCGGTGTAGGGCTTCTCTGCAAGGTGACCAACTCCTAGGTAATCGAGCTGCTCATATGCGAACGCAACATCTTTGTCACTTGGGCTTGATAGGTATCCGATACGCGACGTTCGACCCATGGCCACAACATCGATCACCTTATAGGCAAACGAGGGCGTATGCGTTTGCGGAAGATAGGCGACCTTACGGGCGAAATCGCGAGCACTATAATGCACAACGGGAACACGGTCGACCGTAATGGAGCCAGCAGATATCTCCAAAGCCCCGATGATGCACTGCAGCAAGGTTGATTTCCCAGTGCCGTTTGCCCCTAGTATGCACAGCACCTCGGGGGATTCATACGAAAGCGACGTATGCTCGAGCACCTTGCGTGAGGATTCGTATCCAAAAGCGATATCATCAACCTCCAGGTTCATTACCAATTAACCTTCTTCCTGTAGATGAAATACAAGAAAAGCGGCACGCCGATAATGCCCGTTATTACCCCCAGCGGTATCTCGGAGGACGTAAGCGTGCGGCACAGATCGTCGACGACGAGCAGATAGCAGATTCCTATGGAAACCGACGCAGGAATGAGCTTGCGAAAGTCGGGACCCACAAGCATGCGTGCGAGATGCGGCACCACAATACCGACCCAGCCAATGATGCCCGAAATGGAAACGGCTAGCGCGGTGAGCATACTGCTGATTCCGATGATGATTGCACGGTCGCGACGCACATTAAGCCCGAATGACTTCGCCTCTTGATCGCCTAGCGACAACACATTCGTGCGCCACCGCATCAAGAACACAACAACCATGCAGATGACGTAGAACGGAAGCACCTTCGCCAGCCCCTCAAACGACGAACCCGACAGCGAGCCCATGAGCCAATAGACTATCTGGGGGAGCTTTTCCAATGGGTCTGCCGTGAACTTGAGCAAGGACACAAGCGACGAGAACAGCGCGCCTATGAGCATGCCAGCAAGCACAAGCGTGACGGTGTTGCGTCTGCTGCGACTGGCAATGAGGAACGTAAGCGCGACCGCCGCCAGGCCGAACGCGACCGCAAATAACTGTATTCCCGCGGCACCGAGCGACAAAACTATGGCAAGCGCGGCGCCAAAGCCAGCTCCATTGCTCACGCCCAACGTATAGGGCGAGGCCAACGGATTGCGAAAGACGCCCTGGAACACTGCGCCAGCCACCGACAAACCCGCACCAACAAGCGCGGCGGCGCAAACGCGTGGCAGCCTCACTTGCCAGACTACATTTACCGTCAACGAATCCAGAGAGGACGTCTGACCCGTGAGTTTGCACCAGATAATCTGGCACACGTCAACTGGCCCCACATCGTACGATCCAAGCGTCAACGAAAACACGAAGAACGCCAAGGGCAGGGTGAAAAGCACGATGCCCATCAGGGTCATCCCAAAAGCCGCATGCCTCTTTTCGGCAGTCGAAGAACTCCAAGACAGACAAAGGCCAGACGGCACGGAAGCCTCATTCCGCGCCGTCCTGATAAGAAATGAACGTATGGCAAGCACTACGCAACCGTTCCGGTGAACTCGATTCCATAGAAGCGCTCATAAAACTCTCGGGCCTTATCCTCGACCTGATCTGCCGAGACTTTGTCGGGATAGAACGTGTGCGCCAACCAAAGTTCGCCAAGAGCAATGGAATCGGTATCAGGGTTGCCCCAGGGCTTCGTCCAGTACGGAGCCTCGATAACTTACCCATCTTTTACGGCATTGAGCTCCGCGTATTGCGAGTCGGTCGTGATGGTTTCGTAGTCATCGGGGTAACGGTCCTGCGTAATGATCGCATCGGGATTCCAGGTGGCCACAAGCTCGGCATTGTAGTCGGTGTTACCTTGGACGCCCGCGAGCGCTGCGGCGTTGACCGCACCCGAGCGAAGCAACTGACAACCAACGTACTTGTCGTTGCCATATGCAATGCCATTAGCCAGGACGGCGACCTTAACGCGCTCATCGTCTTCAATATCGCCAACTGCATTGTCCACGACGCTACGACTGTCCAGGCAGAAGTCCCAAATCTCCTCGGCAGTGTCTTCTTTTCCAGAAAGAGTGCCGAGCCTCTTAATGGCCCATTCGCAGCCCTCGGTATAGGCTGCGTCAGCATTGGCAAGGCGCGGGTTCTGAGCCTCGGCCTGCTTGCCCTCACCACGCAAGGTCACGACTACCACGGGAATGCCAAGATTCTTTACCTGTTCAATAGCATCTTTGGGAGCTTGCGCAGCAGCAATGACCACATCGGGATTGAGCGCGGCGATTTGCTCGACATTCCATTCCTGCAACCCACCGGGCATAGGCAGGTTCTCGATACCGGGGAACACATCGGTCATGTAATCACCCAGGTTCTTTTTCCAGCTGTCAACAATGCCGACAATGCTTGACTGAGCGCCAAGCTGACAGAGCATATCAAGCGAGTGGTGCTGCAAAACTACCATGCGCTCGCAGGGCACCGAAACGGTTACGTCGTTATCATTCTGGTCCTTAAACGTGATCTCGGTCTTTGAAGCGCTCGGCTCAGAAGCCGATGCATCCGCCACGTCGCTCGAGTTGCTCGAAGAAAAGCCCTGAGCGCAGCCCGTGATGCCAAAGGCGGCCATACTGCCAACGCCCAAAGCGCTAAGCTTCAGAAACGAACGGCGGGAACAGCACCTTCCTAGCACGCTTTCGAAACTATCACGCTTATTCATACCAAACCCTTTCGTTATTCTACGCTAAGATTATTTCCCATTTCGAATAATCCGCTTTGCGATTATAGACTCAACCGTGAATAATCCTCAACGAAATATTATTAAGATTTGTTAATACATTGACGCTGTCCCCCATTGCGTCAGATGAGCAACGTGACCATGGCTTATCGTCTTCGCCACCATAATGGCCGCAGCGATTCACGCGTGCGCCCAAGGCGAACCCCATTCTTACCTCATCCGTCGAACCTTCGTTCATATATACTTCCACTCGAGGGAGGAACATATAAACATCAACCAGATTGAATGGTTTTGCCTTGCGTGCGAGCATCGCTCATTTGCGAAGGCAGCGCAACTGGCTCATGTTTCGCGCCAAGCGTTCAGCAAGCAGATGAGCAACATGGAACGCACGCTGGGATATCCGCTGTTCAAGCGCGACGAAATCGGCGTGCACCCCACCGAGCGCGCATTAGCCATCTACCCTGCAGCACTGGATTGCATGAAAGGCTACCAATCGTTCGTGCAAGTGGCCGACGACCAGCTGTTGGAGTCGAAGCCCATCGTGCGCATAGGATTCGCCGACGGCATCATTGACGCACTGCCCGATGACTTCCTGTTTCAGCTGGAACAGGAATGCCCCTATTGCCAGATCACGGTTGAAAAGCACTACGTGAACCGCTGCATCGACCTTCTACGCGAAGACGAGCTCGACATGGTCATCTGCTCAACGCCCGGCAGCACCGCAGGACTCCGTGAACGCATTCTCACGCGCTTCCCCATCTACGTTGCCATCCCCCGCGCAATCATGGATTGCTCGATGAGAGAACCCACCCTAGAAGACCTTTCCCACCTTGAGTTCTTCGCTCTCGGAAACGACTTCCCCAACGACCGCGAAGTCGAAACGCTCTTCGACGAGCGCGGACTGCCCTTCCGCATGAACACGCAATACAACGACTACGACATCATCCTGAACGAAGTACGCCGCGGGCGCGGCTGCACATTCGTGCCTGCCACCTGCGTGGATGCCATCCGATGCGCATCGGTTCAAATCGTGGACTTCCCACTTCGCAACCATACGTGGAACATAGGGCTGTATTACGAGGAAGGCCTGCACGCGCATGCGACGCAGCAGGTCATCGACGCCATCTGCGCGCACTTCCCCGTCACGCAACCGCACGCCGAAAAGCACCGAGCCGCCCTGGCGCAATAAAACGCGAGAGATTCCACGTAGCAAGAACCCATAACGCACAAGCGAACTCGCGAAGGCATATCACCCCACGTTGCAAGGGGACGCAACGCATGCTTGCTCCCCACTCAAGCAATTGCTCCTTCCACGTTGCGCCCACCCGCGATACCTTGCACCTGTCTGTGAGGGACAGACAAAATCCGCAAGGAAAGGGGAGGTCATGACGAAGACCAACGTCAGCCGTCGCGCATTCTTCAAGGGCGCGGCATTCACCGCTGCAGGCGCGGGAATCGCAGGGCTGGGCCTATCGGGCTGCGCTAGCCCAAAAGGCTCTAGCGAGGCGCCCGCCAAGGCAAGCGCCACCAGCAACGTAAGCCCGCAAGAGGCTATCTCGCAGCTGAATCCGCAAGACTGGGATTACCGCAGCAATTCGGTAAAGGACTGGAACCAGACAAGCCTGTTCACGTCCTGGAAGTTCGGCAACCTAACGCTGAACAACCGCATGGTGAAGTCCGCCGCAGGATCGGCCTATCTGCCCTGGTGGACTACTGAAATGACCATCGCGGAATACACGCATTGGGCCAAAGGCGGCGTGGAGCTCATGTTCGTAGAGGACTATGCGAGCCTGCTTCCCCACTACCCCGCCGCGTATAAGATGCGCACGCGCGAAAACGCGGAGCTGGACAAGGTAGCCGCCGCCATCCACGAAGCAGGCGCGTACTGCGGATATCAGCTTTCCCTGATGGGCGCATCCTTTTCCGGGTTCGACGCCACAACTGCGCCGCAATTCGCCTGCGCAGAGGCAGACGACCTCACGCTCGAGGAAGTGCACACGGTGCAAAGCGACTTCATCGACGCCGCAAAGTTCCTGAAGGAACAGGGCTTCGACGCCGTGGAGATCAACGCAGCCGGCAACAACATCGGCCAGGCCTTCCTCTCGCGCAACCGCAACAAGCGCACCGACGAGTATGGCCCACAGAGCTTCGAAAATCGCGCACGCTTCGTGGTCGAGATGATCGAGGGCATCAAACGCGAATGCGGAGCCGATTTCCCCGTGCAGGTGCTCATCAACGTCATCGAAGAAAACGACTACGACCTGGGCAACAACTCGACGCTTACCACGCTCGAGGAAAACATCGAGATGTGCAAGCTCTTCGAGAAAGCAGGCGCCAACAGCCTGCACCTGCGCCTGGGGCCCTTCAACAACCACCCCGCCGAATTCGCTTCGGACATGTACTTCACGGGCTATGGCATCGACGGCGTAACGGGCTACGGCAACATGTTCGACTTCTCGCGCCACTTCCAGGGCAAGCTCATCGCCAACCACTCCGGTTGCGGCATGCTGTTGGACGTAGCCGCCGAAATGCGCAAGGCGGTATCGATTCCCGTAGGCTGCGTTACCTTCATGGACCCCGCCCATGCACCCGACATGTTCGTAGGCGCCCTGGACGAGGGCAAGGCCGACTTCTACATGATGAACCGCCCGTTCATGGTGGACCCCGAATACATCAACAAGCTGAAGGAGAATCGCGCGGACGAAATTCGACCCTGCAACCGATGCCTGCACTGCCATTTCGATCTGGACGAAGATGGCGTTTTCTATGAGCACTGCCGCATGAACGCCTGCCACATGCGCGCCTTCACCGAGCAGATGCCCGAAGGACCCGACATCCCCGCAGGTAGCGGAAGCAAGAACGTAATGGTCGTGGGCGGCGGCCCCGCCGGCATGGAGGCTGCTCGCGTCGCGGCACTGCGCGGATACACGGTCACGCTCTACGAAAAGAAGAGCGACATCGGCGGTCTGCTCGATTTCGCCGAAGCGGTGAAGGGGCAGCATGAGAACATCGGCCGCGACAAGGAGTACTTCAAGCGCCAAATGGAAGTCTGCGGCGTAAAGGTAGTCACTGGGCAGGAAGTGGACGCCGCTTTCGTAAAGCAGCAGAACCCCGATGCCGTAATCGTGGCAACGGGCGGACTGCGCGACACACTGGGGCTTTCCGCCGGCGGCAAAACGAACATCGTGAGCATCGAAGACTTCCTGACCAGCGACATCGGGCAAAACGTATGCGTCGTGGGAACGGGAGCGCAAGCGGTAGACGCCACGTTGCGCCTGCTCTCACAAGGCAAGGAAGTGATATTCGTCTCGCCTGACCCCATCGAAAAGCTCGACCGCGGACAAAGCGATCACATCAAGGGCTTCGTGATTCCCATGCTCTACACGCGCGGCGTGCGCGTATGGCCCAATGCCCAGGTGAAGAGCGTAGGCGATGGCAGCGTGACGATCAGCTGCGATACGGGCGTGGACATGACGTTCGAATGCGACACGGTGATCGAAGCCATGGACATGCTGCCCGACACAAGCCTAGCCGACGCCCTTAGCGGCATGAACGTTCAGGCCGTGGGCGACTGCAAGAAACCGTTCAACATCGCCGAGGCCATTGCGGCTGGCAATTTGGCGGCACGAGCAATCTAGCAGGCGAAACGCCAACCAAGACAAGAAAACTCCGAGATATTCCCTCCCAGCGAAAGGCAGCCCAAGGGCTGCCTTTCGTGGTTGAGCGCCGCTGAACGGTGCTTGCCTGGAAACCTGGACCCAGGCAAAGAACACAGCCCCACATCGCATGAATGGATGTGGGGCTGTGATGCTCTGGCGAAACGCGAATGCGCGCTAACCGAACCTTACAGGTACGTCTGCGGCAGGTCCTGCAGGGCGATGACGCGCGGAGCCTGGGCGCGGGCGCTTTCCATGGCGCTCACCATGGCCTGCGCAGCGGGCAGGTTCGTAAGGTTCATGACGCCGTGGCGCACGGCCTCCAAACGCAGGTAGTAGCTATCGTCGCGCGTGTCGTGGCCGAAGGGCGTGTTCACGATCAGGGCCACTTCCCCATTCGACACCATGTCGCCGATGTTGGGCGACGGCTGGCTTACGCGGCGCACCACTTCCACCGGCACACCCGACGCTTCGAGCACCTGCGCAGTGCCTTCGGTGGACAGCAGCGTGAAGCCCAAGCGCACGAAGTCGCGCGCCAGCGAGATGATGCTGCGCTTGTCGCGGTCGTTCACCGAGATGAAGACCTTGCCCTCTTCGGGCAGGCGATACGAAATGGCCGTCTGCGTCTTCGCGTATGCCGCGGGGAACGTGCGGGCCACGCCCATGACCTCGCCCGTAGACTTCATTTCGGGCCCCAGCACCGTGTCGGCACCCGGGAAGCGACCGAAGGGCATAACGGCTTCCTTCACGCTGAAGTGATCGAGCTTGCGGTCGTCGGCCGGCAAGTTCATCTGAGCGATGGTCTCGCCCGCCATAATGCGTGCCGCGCACTTGGCCAGCGGCACGCCCGTGGCCTTGCTGATGAAGGGCACGGTACGGCTCGCGCGCGGGTTCGCCTCGATGACGTACACCACGGCGTCCTTGATGGCGCACTGCACGTTCATGAGACCGCGCACGCCCAGGCGCAGGGCCAGCCTACGCGCGATGTCGCGCAGCTTTTCCTGAATGGCAGCGCTGAAGGTGAACGGCGGAATGCAGCACGCGGAGTCGCCGGAGTGAATGCCGGCCATCTCGATGTGCTCCAGGATGCCGCCGATGTAGACTTCCTCGCCGTCGCACAGCACGTCGACGTCGCATTCCACGGCATCTTCCAGGAAGCGGTCGAGGTACACGGGATGGTCGGGCGAAATGCGCGCAGCCTGCTCCATGTAGGTTTCCAGCTGCTCGCGGTCGTACACAATGGCCATACCGCGGCCGCCCAGCACGTAGCTGGGACGAACCAGCAGGGGAAAGCCGATGTCGCGCGCCACCAGGCAGGCCTGCTCGTAGGTAGAGGCCATGCCGGCACGGGGATAGGTAATGCCCAGCTCGTCGAGGATGGCGCTGAATCGATCGCGGTCTTCGGCCAGGTCGATGGCGTCGGGCTTCGTGCCCATGACGTTCACGCCAGCGGCTTCCAGCGCGCGGGCCAACTTCAGGGGCGTCTGACCGCCCAGCGTGACGACCACGCCGTCGGGCTGCTCGACATCGATGATGTCCATGACGTCCTCGTACGTGAGCGGCTCGAAGTACAGCTTGTCGGACGTGTCGTAGTCGGTGGAGACCGTTTCGGGGTTGCAGTTCACCATGATGGTCTCGTAGCCGGCGTCGTGCAGCGCATAGCTGGCGTGCACGCAGCAGTAGTCGAACTCGATGCCCTGGCCAATGCGGTTCGGGCCCGCGCCCAGAATCATCGCGCGCTTGCGCGTCTTGGGCGCAACTTCGCTTTCGCAGCTATCGTACGTCTTGTAGTGGTACGCCGTGTCGCTGTGGAATTCCGCGGCGCAGGTGTCGACCTTCTTGAAGCTGGGAACCACACCCAGGCCACGACGGAACGCGCGCACGGTGATTTCCTGCGTGTTCGTGAGGTGCGCAATCTGCGCGTCGGAAATGCCCGAGCGCTTCAGCAGGCGCATGGCGTCGGCATCGAGGTCGTACAGGCTCATGCCGCGCAGGTTCTCCTGGATGCGCACCATATCGGCCATGCGATCCACAAAGAAGCGGTCGATGCGCGTGGCTTCGCAGACTTCTTCCACGCTCCAGCCGCGACGCAGCGCCTCGGCCATGTAAAAGATGCGGTCGGCCGTGGGGCGCGTGACCAGGTCGCGGAAATTCTCCTCGTCGAAGGAAACGCCGTCGGCACCCAGGCCCGCATGCGAGTTCTCCAGGGAACGCAGGGCCTTGCCCAGGGACTCTTCGAACGTACGGCCAATGGCCATGACCTCGCCCACGGCCTTCATGCGCGTGGACAGAGTGTCGTCGGTGCCCTTGAACTTCTCGAATGCGAATCGCGGCACCTTCACGACGCAGTAGTCGATGGAGGGCTCGAAGCAAGCGGGCGTCACCTTCGTGATGTCGTTGGTGATTTCGCTGAGCGTGTAGCCCACAGCCAGCTGAGCTGCGGCCTTGGCGATGGGGAAACCCGTAGCCTTGGAGGCAAGCGCCGAAGAGCGCGATACGCGGGGGTTCATCTCGATGACGATAAGGCGGCCGTTTTCGGGGTTCAGAGCAAACTGAACGTTGCTGCCACCCGTTTCCACGCCAATTTCCTCGAGGATGGCCAGGCTAGCCACGCGCATGCGCTGGTATTCGGTGTCGGTAAGCGTTTGAGCGGGGGCAACGGTAATGCTATCGCCCGTATGAACGCCCATGGCGTCGAAGTTCTCGATGGAGCACACGATGATGCCGTTGCCATCGCTATCGCGCATGACCTCCATCTCGAACTCTTTCCAACCCTCGATGCTCTCTTCCACGAGAACCTCGCCCGCGGGGGAAAGCTCCAGGCCCTGGCGCACGATGAGGCGCAGTTCGTCTTCGGTGTGCGCGATGCCGCCACCAGCGCCACCCAGCGTGAACGAGGGGCGCAGAACCAGCGGGTAGCCGATTTCGGCGGCAAGGCCCAGGGCATCTTCCACCGAGTAGGCATAGCCGCTGCGCGCCGTTTCGATACCCAACTTCTCCATGCACTCGTTGAACTGCTTGCGGTCTTCGCCACGTTCGATGGCCTGCAGATCGCAGCCAATCATTTCCACGCCATACTGATCGAGAATGCCGGCCTTTGCCAAGTCGACGGCCGTGTTCAGGCCCGTCTGGCCACCCAGCGTGGGCAGCAGCGCGTCGGGGCGCTCCTTTTCGATGACCTGCGAAATGGCTTCCACCGTGATGGGTTCTACATACGTGCGCACGGCAAGCTGCGGGTCGGTCATGATGGTAGCGGGATTGCTGTTGACCAGGATAACCTCGTAGCCATCTTCGGCAAGCACCTTGCACGCCTGCGTGCCCGAATAGTCGAACTCGCACGCCTGGCCAATGACGATGGGGCCGCTGCCGATAACGAGAATGCGCTTGATGTCGGTGCGCTTAGGCATGCTGGGCCTCCTTCTGCTCCGCGAACGTCCAACCGGCCAGACGATCCTGAGCGATGTCGATATCCAGGTAATCGCTGCGGCCGTCCATAAGGCGCACGAACGCGGCGAACAAATAGTGAGCGTCGGTGGGGCCACACTGGGCCTCGGGATGGTACTGCACCGAGAACGCGGGGATATCCAGGCATGCAATGCCCTCGGGCGTGCCATCGTTCAAGTTGATATGCGTGAGCTGCACGCGACCCACCTTTTCGTTGCACACGACGGGAGCAACATGGGCTTCCGCATAGGCGCGCAGGTCTTCGGCGTGCTGCGCAATGCCACCCGACTCTTCGGGAACGAGTTCGCCCAGACTGCTATACACGATGCCGAAGCCATGGTTCTGCGAGGTGATTTCCACGCGACCCGTGCGCAGGTTCATGACAGGCTGATTGCCGCCGCGATGACCGAACTTCAGCTTTTCGATCGTGCAGCCGCAGGCCTTCGAAAGCATCTGGTGACCCAGGCAAATGCCGAACAGCGGCACCTTGCCCAGCAGCTTTTCCACCTGGGAATACGTACCTTCCACGGCGTCGGGGTCGCCCGGGCCATTCGAAAGGAACACGCCGTTGGGATGCATGGCGAGCACCTGTTCGGCGGGCGTATTCCACGGCACCACCGTTACGCGGCAGCCCACGCGCACCAGGTTTTCCAGAATGCCATCCTTCATGCCGCAGTCATAGGCGACCACGTGGTACTTCGCCTCGGGCGCCTTGCCGTAGGCAAACTGATGGCCAGCGGGGACGTTTTCAGCCGTGTACTCATGCGGTTCGTCGCACGATTCCTGCTCCACGTAGTTGGTGCCCACGAACGCAGGGGCAGCGGCTAGCTTGGCAAGCAGCTGCGCATCGTCGAGGGTTTCCGTGGAAAGAACAGCCATCTGGGCACCCGCATTGCGAATATGGCGCACCAAGGCACGCGTGTCGATGCCCTCGATGCCCACCACGCCATTGCGCGCGAGGAACGCGGGGAAGGATTCAGCGGATCGCCAGTTGCTGGGCGTGTAGCACATGTCGCGCACCACCATGCCGCGCAGGGCCGTATGGTCGCGCTGCACGTCGTCGGGGCAGACGCCGTAATTGCCAATCTGGGGATACGTCATGGTGACGATCTGGCCGGCGTAGCTGGGATCGGTGGCCACTTCCAAATACCCCGTCATGGAGGTATTGAAGCACACCTCGCCGAACACCTCGCCCGTTGCACCGCAGGAATACCCCGCCCAAATAGTGCCATCGGCAAGAGCCAGCTTTGCGGGCACGCGCGTGGGCTTCGACGTACCAGCTAGGAGCTTGTCTGAAATCTTGCTCATGCTTTTCCTTCCCGGCGCAAAAAATGCGCCCCGTCAACTGACAAGGCGCAGTAAGCCCAAGGGGCCATATGATTCGTTTTGCGCACCTTATCGGTCTCTCTGTACCGCTCTTAAAGGCTTTTTGGAAGTATACGCCTAAATGCATAGATGCGCCGAGTTCATGCGTACACGTTCATAGAACGTCTAGATTATGCAGAAAGACACCGACCGCAAAAGCAGTCGATGCCTTTCCCATACACATGTTGAGCGCTCGCACGCGGCGAGCAAACTGCGCTTGCGCTATTCCACGATGGCGCCGTTGCGCAGCGTGGGCACGCCGCCCACGAACACGTCGGTAGCGCGACCCGTGAGCGTAGCGCCGATGAAGCCGGAGTTCTTCGCCTTGCTGCAGAAGTCGTCCACGGAAACCGTCCATTCGACTTCAGGGTCGATGACCGTGAGGTCGGCCACAGAGCCTTCCTGAATGGTAACCGGGTCGACCTGGATGATGCTGCGCGGGTTCACGGCCATGAGCTGCACCATCTGGGCGTAATCCATAACGCCCGTGCGAACCAGCTGCGTGAGCACCAGGCCCAGCGAGGTTTCCAGGCCCGTCATGCCGAAGGCGGCAATGGCGAACTCGCAATCCTTTTCCCAGTCGGTGTGGGGCGCATGATCGGTGACGATGCAATCGATGGTGCCGTCGAGCACGCCGGCGGTTACGGCCAGGCGATCTTCCTCGGTGCGCAGCGGCGGGTTCACCTTCAGGTACGTGTTGTACGTATCGTCGATGGCGTCTTCGTTCAGGAACAGGTGATGCGGCGTGGCCTCAGCCGTGACGGGCAGACCCTCGGCCTTCGCCTGACGCACCAGATCAACGCCACGTGCCGTGGTGATGTGCTGAATGTGCAGCGGCGTGCCAGTAAGGCGGCACAGGGCGATATCGCGTGCGATCTGCAGTTCCTCGCCTTCCGCCGGCCAGCCGAGCATGCCCAGGCGCGTGCTGCACACGCCCTCATTCACCACGCCGTCGCCTACCAGGTCTTCGTCCTGACAGTGAGACATGACGACCTTGCCGAACTGGTTGGCGTAATCCATGACGCGGCGCATCATGCCGGCGCCCTGCACGCCATGGCCATCGTCGGTGAAGGCAACGGCGCCATGACGCACCATATCGCCCATTTCGGAGAGCGTTTCGCCCGCCAGGCCCTGCGTGCAGGAGCCCACCACGTGAACGCGGCACTTCCCCACCTTTTCGGCCATGCGCTGCACGTATTCAACCGTGATGGCATTATCGATGGTGGGCTTGGTGTTGGGCATGCACGCCACGGCAGTGAAGCCACCATGCGCAGCGGCGCGCGTGCCGCTGGCGATGTCTTCCTTCTGCTCCTGGCCTGGGTCGCGCAAATGCACGTGAATATCTACCAGACCGGGCGTGACAACCTTGCCCGTGCAATCGATTTCTTCGGCGTTGGCAGCAGAAAGGCCCTTGCCCACCTGGGCAATCTTGCCGTCCTCAACAAGGATGTCGCAGACTTCGTCGAGTTCGACCTGCGGGTCGACTACGCGTGCGTTCTTAAGCAGAAAGGCCATTATCGCTCCCTCCCAACAGCAGGTACAGTGCAGCCATGCGCGTGCAAATACCCGCATACACCTGATCAAGAATGACCGAACGCTCGGGATGGTCGGCCATGTAGCTATCGAGTTCCACGCCGCGATTGATGGGGCCAGGATGGCACACGATGGCGTCGGGCTTCATGAACTTCTCGCGCTCGCGCGTGAGCCCGAACAGCATGTTGTATTCGCGCAGGCTGGGGTACGGCGCGCCCTCCAGGCGTTCGCGCTGGATGCGCAGCATGTAGACCACGTCGAGTTCCGGCAGCGCCTCGTTCAGATTGGCCGTTACGTGGTCGGCGCCCAGCACGTCGGGACGCGCGGGAAGCAGCGTATTCGGGGCGATGACGGTGACTTCCGCACCCATGATCTTCAGCGCGGGGATAAGCGAACCGCATACGCGGCTGTGGCCGATGTCGCCCACGATGCCCACGTGCAGCTTGTCGAGGCTGCCCTTGGCACGCCAGATGCTGAACAGGTCGAGCAGCGCCTGCGTGGGATGCTGGTGCTTGCCGTCGCCGGCGTCGATGACGGCAGCGGGCGTATGCTGGCTGATGAGACGCGGCACGCCAGCGTGACGGTCACGTACGATGACCATGTCGATCTTGTAGGAGTCGAGCGTTTCCAGCGTGTCGACCAGGCTTTCGCCCTTCACGACGGACGTGCTCTTGCCGCCAAAGTTCAAGACGTCGCACGACAGGCGCTTTTCAGCTAGCTCGAAGCTGGACTTGGTGCGCGTGGAGGGCTCGTTGAACATGTTCACGACGGTGACGCCCTTCAGCAGGGGCACCTTCTTGATCTTGCGCTCGTTCACTTCCATGAACGTGACGGCGGTTTCCAGAATCTGCATGATGTCATCGGCGGAGTACTCCGTGATGTCGATGAGATGCTTATGGTTGAAGGCCATTACCTGCCACCTCCCAGCGGGGCGGAACCGGCGCGAGAGCCTGGTTCGATATCCAGAATGTCGACTTCAGATTTTCCGTCTACTTCTTCCAGGAACAGACGAACGTTCTCGTCGGAGGAAGAAGGCACGTTCTTGCCCACGAAGTCGGCGCGAATGGGAAGCTCGCGGTGACCGCGATCGACCAGGACAGCCAGCTGCACCGTCTTGGGACGGCCCAGGTCCATGAGGGCATCGAGTGCCGCGCGAATGGTGCGGCCCGTATAGAGCACGTCGTCGACGAGGATGATGTCCTTGCCGTCGATGTTGAACGGGATATGGGTCTCGTGAACCTCGGGGGCCAGATGCGTGAGATAGTCGTCGCGATAGAAACTAATGTCGAGATGACCGAAGGGAACTTCCACCCCCTCGATTTCCTGAATCTTGCTCACCAGCTTCTTCGCCAGCAGGTCTCCCCTGGTGACGATGCCGACAAGCGCGATGCTCTGGGCGCCATGGTTAGCTTCCAGAATCTGGTGGGCGATACGCGTAAGGGATCGCTCGATTTCCGTGCCATCCATGCACACGGATTTCACTTGCGCATTTCCGCTCATACACACTCCTTTCGAAGATGAGTGCGTACAAAGCGACCTGGTGCACCCGCCGCGCAACGCCCTTTCGGGTTTGCGGGCGCATCTTGCCTGCCAGAAGGCATAAAAATAACCTTCGTCGACAGACAAAGGCTTACGATTGCAGTTCTGCTTGTAGTACGTTTGCAGCTTGCAAGCCTTGTCGGTCTCTCTGTACCGCTTTTAAAGGACAGCGTCATTGTACGTGCGGGCGCAGCGCCGCGCAACCCCTCTCCATAAAATCGGAGAGACGGACGCCGAAGCATCCGTCTCTCCTTTGGCAACACACACGGAATTGCGCAGAGTCGACGCTAAGCCGCCAACATTAGCTGGCAGCACCCGCCGCAACAGTCCACGTAATGGTACCGAGGCTGGCCGACTGGAACGGGGTAATTTTAGAGCCAAACGCACCAAGCTGGCCATCCGGGAAGGAAAGGGAAAGCGAACCGGGAGTATTTCCACTTGCAGCGCCAATGTCCCACTGGCCAGCGGTCAGCGTACCGCCGCCATTGTTGACGAAGTCGCCCAGGCAAATCTGCTGATTTCCGGCCTGCATGTACATCTTCACGTGGTCGGCAAGCGACGTAGTAGTCGAGTTGCCGTCGAACGTAACGCCACCTTCGGGCGTAACGAGCACGTTGGAGACATGCACGGGGAACATCGAGTAATTCTGCAGCTCAGCGCCACTGGGGCCGGTAATGGTACCGGAGCCATTGGCCACGAAGTTAATCGCCACGGGGACGAGAACCTTCATGTTGGTATTTGTGGAATCGTTGGTCACCTCAACCGTGGTATCGGTAATCAAGTTCAGCTGAGTGCTGGAGCCACTGCCGCCAGTAGTGACAACAGACGGCGTCGGCGACGCAGGCGGATCAGCAAACGCGAGAGCAGGAATCATGAGCGCGAATGCGCATACGGCTGCAACGGCAAAGGCAATTCCCTTCTTCCTCATTGACTTCATAACACCACATCCTTCTAAGTAAAACTGAAACGTTCAATACGGACTCACAACCCACCTCTCATGTCCCTGATACAAACTCTAATTTAGGTAATACGTGGCCGTAGCGCGGGCTACTTCATCGTCGTCCGTTACGATGATGAGCACCACGGCATTTGCGGGCGTACCGAACTTGGCATGCCCATACAGTTGGCCATCGGAGAACAGCGTCGCATTCTCCTCGTATCCTTGGAATTCGATGTTCGCCGTGTATACACCCTCGTCGAGCGCACGGCTCATTTCGACATCGGCAACGTACTCGCCGGGATAGAGAGCGCCGGATTCATAGAGCACTTCACCCGTATCCTGCAAGGTAATCGTAAATTTCTGCGCACAATGGTTGTTTTCGATATTCTCGACGTTCACACCCGTAGCCTGCGCGGAACCAGGATGCATGCGAATAGAGGGCGAGCAGGAGATCTGCATGGAGTACCATGCCACTTCCTGATTCAAATCGTCGATGATCTCCTGCTCTGACTTTCCTTCGTAATAGCCCTTCTGGGCGTTGGGATCGAGCCACTGGCTGTTCAGGAAGGTGAAGGCGCCAACGGCCCCTACGGCAGCCAATACCAGAACAGCCAGTGCAATTTTGAACGGCAGCGGAACCAGAATGGGTCGTGCCGAGATGATGATGCAAGGCGTTACGCCCTCGCCCGAAGGCAGCTCCTTGAAGTGAACTTCGCCATCGTCATCGGAAACGTTGGCAGTAGCATGCGAGGCGGTAACATCCTCCCCCGCTTCTTCGGCCTGCTTGGCCTTCTTGCCCTTAAGGGCCTTGTACGAGCCCTTCACCTTGAAACCGGAGCCGGGAACCTCTTCCAGATGCTGCTTGCCATCTGCATCGACATAGAGCTTTCCTGGCTTGAACTGCACGATGAACCGACCCGAGCTAGGCATACCCGTGACGTCGATTTCGCATTTATGCAGATGAGCATGGTCGGCTGTAACCGCAACGAAGGACTTCCCCTTGAAGGGAACGGTAAGGACATTGGTATTTCCGGTCGTTTCAGACACGGCTCCCCCTTCGGTAGGCCCGCTATACCCCAAACCGCCAAGGCACCCCAGACGAGTCGGCCCACTAATGTTATCACATATATGTACCCGCCATCATTACGACAAGCCCCGAACATAGCAACGCCTGGCCTACGAGCGTAAGCCAGGCGTTATATCGAATTTGACAAACGGTAACGTTAGGAAAGGCGCGCGCCCGCATCCTTGGCAGCTTGCGCCTTGTCGAAGTTGCCACCCGTCGCGGCATTCAATGCACCCATGACCTTGCCCATGTCGCGCTTCGTTTCGGCTCCCAGCTCGGCAATGGTCTTTTCCACCAGGGCGGTAAGCTCCTCACCAGCAAGCTGAGCGGGAAGCAGATCGTTCAGGATTTCCACCTGACGCTGCAGGTTCTGAGTACGCTCTTCGTCGGTGCCCGCCTTCTGCGAGCCTTCCAGCGTTTCGCTCGTCTGCTTGATGAGACGCTTCACCATGGCGGTTACGTCTTCGTCGGTAACGTCGCGGCGCTCGTTCACTTCGATGTCCTTCAGCTCGCCGTGAACCTGACGAAGAATGGACAGACGCACCTTGTCACGGGCGCGCATGGCATCTTTAATCTGGTCTTTCAGCTCATCGTAGGTCATAAGGCAACTCCTTCGAAGTAATGTTCCTTGGCATCAATAGTAGACCCGAACGGCACATGCGCACTGCTTTTTCGCGCGAATCGCATATACGCGCGAGCCGGGGCACGAAAACGGCCCGCCGAAAACGACGGGCCGCAAAGCAAACCGATTGAAGTCGTAGCCTAGAGCGACATGCCCAGGGCGAGCGCCTTCTGGTTCGGGGCGAGAAGCTTCTGCTTACGCGGGGGAATAACCTTGGTAAGCGCCTCCTCGATGCTCTCCTTCTTGCAGAACTGCGTTTCCGCGAAGAGCTTGCCCGTGAGAATGACGTTCGAAAGCGTCTTGAAGCCATTCTCTTCCGCCAGCTGGGTGCTGGGGATGGGGAAAATGCGCACGTCATCGCGCTGCGGAATATCGGGCACCAGCGTGGTGTCCACCAGAACCAAGCCGCCGGGAACAACCGCGTCGATGAACTTGTAGACGCTCGGCTGGTTCATGGCAACCAGAACATCGGGCTCGGTTACGAGCGGGCTGCCAATGGGTTCGTCGGAAAGACACACGCTGCAGTTCGCCGTGCCGCCGCGCATTTCGGGGCCGTAGCTGGGAAGCCAGGAAATCTCGCGGCCTTCGATAAGGCCCGCCTGGGCAATGATCTTGCCCGCGAAGAGCAGACCCTGCCCACCAAAGCCCGCCAGGATGATATTCAGATCCTTCGCCATGGATTACGCCTCCTTCTGCGCGATGGGGCATTCCGCGGCGCGCGCCGCAGCAGCCTCGCGAATGCTGGGGTAGCCATCGGCGACGACGTCCTTGTACACGCCCAGCGGATAGTACGGCAGCATGTTCTCGCGCATCCACTCGAAGGATTCCTGAGGGGTAAGACCCCAGTTCGTGGAGCAGGTGCCCACGATTTCGATGAGCGTGTAGCCGCGACCCTCCATCTGATAGGTAAACGCCTTCTCGATGGCCTTCTTGGCCTTGCGCACGTGAGCCGGCGTATCGACCGTAACGCGTTCCAGGTACGCAACGCCGTCGAGGTCCTTCAGCAGCTCGCACACGCGAATGGGATAGCCCGCGGTGTTCACGTCGCGACCATAGGGAGACGTCTGCGTAATCTGGTTCGGCAAGCTGGTAGGAGCCATCTGGCCACCCGTCATGCCGTAGATGGCATTGTTGTAGAAGATGACCGTGATGTTCTCGCCACGCGTTGCGGCGTGCACCGTTTCCGCCATACCAATGCTGGCCAGGTCGCCATCACCCTGGTAGCTGAACACCAGGTTGCCGGGATGCACGCGCTTCACGGCGGTAGCCACCGCGGGAGCACGACCATGCGCAGCCTCGATCATGTCGCAGCCAAAGTAGTCGTAGGCCATAACGGAGCAGCCAACGGGCGCCACGCCCACGGCTTTGCCCTCGAGATCCATCTTGTCCATGGCTTCCGCCACCAGGCGATGCACGATACCATGCGGACAGCCGGGGCAATAGTGGAACGGAACGGGCAGCAGCGACTTCGGTCGCTGGAACATGATTTTCTTTTCTTGCGTCATACCTATTCACCTGCCTGTTCGGCCATCTTGCGGATGGCATCGAGCACTTCCGCGGGGGAAGGAATCATGCCGCCCGTACGACCGAAGAACGAAACGGGACGAGCGTCGTGGATGGCAAGGCGCACGTCATCGACCATCTGACCCATGGACATTTCCACCGACAGATAGGCCTTGGCCTGGTCAACCGTGGCGGCAAGGGCGTCGTTGGGGAACGGCCAGAGCGTGATGGGGCGAAGCAGACCAACCTTGATGCCTTCCGCGCGCGCCTTGGTAACGGCAGTGCGGGCAATGCGAGCGCTGGCACCAAAGGCCACGACCACGTATTCGGCATCTTCCAGCATGAAGCCCTCGCTGCGCTGCTCGGTCTGTTCGACCTTCTCGTAGCGCTTGTAGCGTTCGATGAGCTTGTCTTCCAGCTGGTCGGGCTGCAGGTACAGCGAATTAGCCACATTGTGCGGGCGCTTGCCGCCATGACCGCAGGTAGCCCACGGCTTTTCGGGAAGATCCGTCTTTTCGGGCGGGAGCACTACGGGCTCCATCATCTGACCCAGCAGACCGTCGGCCAAAATGACCACGGGCATGAGGTATTCATCGGCCTTGTCGAAGGCAAGGTAGACCAGGTCGGCCATTTCCTGCACGGTGCAGGGAGCGAACACGATATGGCGCGAATCGCCATGGCCCATAGCGCGCGTGGCCTGCCAATAGTCCTGCTGAGAGGGCTGAATGGAGCCCAGACCCGGGCCGCCACGCTCGACGTTGATGATGACGCCCGGAAGGTCGGCACCAGCCATGTAGGAAATGCCCTCGGCCTTCAGGGAAACGCCCGGCGACGAGGACGACGTCATGCAGCGCGCGCCAGCGGCAGAAGCGCCATACAGCATGTTGATGGCGGCAACTTCGCTTTCGGCCTGCAGGAACGTGCCGCCGATCTTCGGCATCGTCTTGCTCATGTACGCCGCGATTTCCGTCTGGGGCGTGATGGGGTAACCGAAGTAGAAACGGCAACCCGCACGCACGGCGGCTGCGGCAAGGGCCTCGTTGCCCTTCATAAGTACTTTCTCAGCCATACCTAGAACCTCTCGACCGTAATTGCCACATCGGGGCACATCGTGGCGCACGAGCAGCATGCCGTGCAGCGCTCCTCGTCTACCAGATGCGCAGGATGATAGCCCTTTGCGTTAATGCGCTCGGTATCGAGCTCGACAATGCCCAGAGGGCACGCATCGACGCACAGGCCACACCCCTTGCAATACGTCTCGTCTACGATAATTCGCGACATAAGCTTCTCCTTCTATGTTCAGCCCCGATGCGCAACCCGGGGCACGTAACCAACTATTCGGCATCCCACGGAGTGCGAACGTACTTGCGCACCACGTAGTCGCCAGGAAGCGGCACCACGCCTTCGGGGCGATACCCCGAGGCAACGCTGGCCAGCGGCACCGTATGCACCACCACGGGCAAACCAACTTGACGGCCAACCTCTTCGGCAAAGACGCGACCGCGTTCGACCACCTGGGGAGACGTTTCCGCAGAAAGATGCGTGTTGTTCACCACGCCCGTTGCCGTAAGGCGACAGGCAGCCTGGATTTCGGGCAGGATGGCAGCGGCATCGGCAGGCTCGGGCGTACCCTCACGCATGGCGTTCACCACGTACAGGAAGGCATACGAGCCCCGCTTGAGCGCGGCCGAAAAGCGGCCGAGCGCCGTGGCACCCGCATCGTCGCCACCCACGTCCAGGATGAGCAGACGGTTCGCGTCAGCATATGCGGCTTCGATGGCAGAAGACACGCGACCCGAAAGAGCCGGCGTATCGAGGGCCGTGCCCCCAAACGTAGGGGCGATGAGCGCAACCCCGGCAGCTTCGAGCACATCGGCATACTCGCACGAGCGGAAATAGGGATTCACGACGTCAAGATCGGCCACCGTGACTTCCCTGCCAGCCCGCGCCGCATCGACGGCGAAGTTCAAGGCGAAGTTCGTCTTCCCCACCCCGTAATGGCCGCACACCACCACAACTTGCCCCAGGCCAAGCAAGGATTGCGGCAAGGGCGAAGAGGGTTGGTATGTTGCTTCGGGCGTGTCCATGCATCCCATTCAAGCATGAAAGATGCAGATTGCAAGGAGGTGGCGGCCGATTTCCTCATAATCACTATCGCGCACTAAAGTAAGTGAGTATAGTACCGTGCAGTGATTGGCCCAAAGGGGTATAGTCTGCATAAACGATTGCGATGAAAAGGAGGAAAGCTAATCATGGACGTCAGCACGCAAGAGGTTGCGAACCGAATTAAAGCCCTGCGCGAAGACATGGGATTCTCCATGCAGGAAATGGCCGAAAGCACCGGCCGCACGCTTTCCGAATACACCGCTCAGGAATCGGGCGAAGAAGACCTCTCGTTCACGTTCCTGTCGAAGTGCGCCGCAAAGTTCGGCGTCGACGTAATCGAGCTGCTTACGGGCGAAAACCCGCACCTTTCCGGCTACTCCCTGGTGCGCGCGGGCGACGGCCTGCCCATCAACCGCCGTGCGGGCTTCCAGTATCTGCACAAGGCGCCGTTTTTGCGCGATAAGCTGTGCGAGCCCTTCCTGGTAACCATCCCCTACCTGGAAGAGGAGCAGGATAAGCCCATCCACCTGTCCTACCACAAGGGCCAGGAGCTCGATTTCATCATCAGCGGTTCCATGAAGTTCCGCTACGAAGACCACATCGAGGAAGTGTCGGTAGGCGACACGCTCCTCTACGATTCAGGCCGCGGACACGGCATGATCGCCACAGGGGGCGAGGATTGCGTGTTCATGGCCATCGTGATGAAGCCCGCGGATTCGAGCATTAGCTAGGCGTTACTCCGTGCGAGTAGCGCCGCAACGCCATTCAACTGCTCGAACAATCACGCGGGAAACCGCATCACACAAGGAAGAAGACATGCGAAACATACATCAGCGATTCGTTGAGGAATCTTACGACGAAGCGGGCGTGCTCACGCGCTTCCGCGCCAACTACCCCGATAGCTTCAACTTCGGATACGACGTCGTAGACGATATCGCGCAAGCCGAACCCGAACGCCCCGCCATGATCTGGGCGAACCCCGAAGGCGAAGAGCACCATTTCACGTTCGGCGACATGAAGACCTGGAGCGACAAGACGGCTAACGCACTGGCCGCTGCAGGAATCGGCCGCGGCGACATGGTCATGGTCATCGTGCGTCGCCACTATCAGTTCTGGTTTATCGCCACGGCACTGCACAAGCTGGGCGCCGTCATGGTTCCCGCCACGTTCATGCTGAAGGAGCACGACCTCACGTATCGCATCCAGAGCGCCGACGTGAAGGCCATCATCTGTTCCAACTGCGGCGATATCGCCCAGATCGTAGACAACGTCCACGCCGAATGCCCCACCCTGCAGGCAAAGTTCCTGGTGAACGCCGCAGGTGGCGGGCTTATGTCACCCGAAGACGTACAGGCGGCGGGCTACGGCGCCGCGCTTTCCGGCCCCGCGGGCATCTGCGCCACGAGCGTGCAGCGCGAAGGCTGGATCGACTTCAACACCGTCGTACGCGAAGCAAGCGAGGAATTCGAGCGCCGCGAAACCAGCGCCGCCGACCCCATGCTCATGTACTTTTCCAGCGGCACCTCGGGCAACCCGAAAATGGTGCTTCATAACAGCGGCTATGCCGTGGCGCACACCGTCACCGCCAAGCATTGGCACAACGTGGTAAGCGACGGCGGCCTGCACTTCACCATCGCCGACACGGGCTGGGGTAAGGCCGTATGGGGCAAGTACTATGGCCAGTGGCTCATGGAGGCCTGCGTGCTCACGTACGATTTCGACCGCTTCCATGCCAGCGAGATCTTGGACCTCATCGCAAAGTACCAGGTAACCACCCTGTGCTGCCCGCCCACCATGTACCGCATGTTCATGGAAGCCGGCATCGACGATCACGACCTTTCCAGCCTCACGTACTGCACGACTGCTGGCGAGGCGCTAAACCCCGACTTGTTCGAGTTCTGGAAGAAGCACACGGGCCTCACCATCTACGAGGGATTCGGTCAAACGGAAACGCCGCTTACCGTGGCCAACCTGCGTGGCATGACGCCGCGCCCCGGTTCCATGGGCCGCCCCGTTCCGCAGTACGTCATGGAGGTGCACAACCCCGACGACACGAAGTGCGCCCCTGGCCAGACGGGTGAAATCTGCATCAAGGCCGACGAAGACACCCACGGCATCCTTATGGAGTACTATCGCAACCCCGAAAAGACCGCCGAGGCCATCCACGACGGCTGGTATCACACGGGCGACACGGCCTGGGAAGACGAAGATGGCTACCTGTGGTACGTTGGCCGCAACGACGACGTCATCAAGAGCAGCGGCTACCGCATCGGGCCCTTCGAGATCGAAAGCGTCATGTTGGAACACGAAGCGGTGCGCGAAGTTGCCGTTACCGGCGTACCCGATCCGCTGCGTGGCTTCGCCGTGAAGGCCACAGTAGTGCTGGCACCCGGCTTCAATGGCACCGACCAGCTTACGAAGGACCTGCAGACGTGGGTAAAGCGCAAGACGGCGCCCTACAAGTACCCCCGCATCATCGACTACGTGGAAGAACTCCCGAAGACGGTAAACGGCAAGATCCGCCGCGTTGCCATCCGCAAGGAAGACGAAGCGAAGGCGCACCTGCCCCAGGAACACGACAAGAAAGACGGCCTGGTGTAGGAACCCGAAACAGAGCACATCCAACCGCCTGCGACCAACTCGCAGGCGGTTTTTTATTGCTGGGCATCGCATCCGCAGACAATAAAACGAGCCCGCAGCAGGCGCTACGGGCTCGTTGGGGATACGATTGCTGGCGGTAAGCTACTGCACGCGCATGAACAACGCCGCGAAGTGGGCGTCGGTGCCCGCTGCAGTAAGCGGGCTCTTGAAGAACAGGCCACGTGCCTTGTTGGCGTCTTCGGGGTCCCAGGGAACCAGGCGGAAGCACTTGCCTTGGTCGGACTCGAGAAACGCCTTCACGACCTGCTCGTTTTCCTGCGCCAGCACCGTGCAGGTGGCGTAGGCAAGGCGGCCCCCAACCTTCACGCGCGTAGATGCCTCGGTGAGCATCTGAAGCTGCAATTCGGCAAGAGCGCGCACATCGGCGGGACGCAGACGCCAGCGAATTTCGGGATGACGACGCAGCGTGCCCACACCCGAGCAAGGGGCATCGAGGAAGACGCCATCGTAGAGCGTCTTGCCCAGGGCGGAAAGATCGCGCGCATCGAGCGTACGCACGCCTTCCAGCTCGACCCCGAACTGCTGGGCGCGCTTGCGCAGCAAGTCGGCCTTGAAGCCATGGTTGTCGATGGCGGTAAGCTGCATCTGCTTACCCCACGTGCGATGAGCATGCGCCTGAATGAGGATGGTCTTCGTACCGCGGCCCGAACCAATTTCCAGGAACGTACCGGGCTGTTCCGGCAGCACGCGCGACGCGATAACTTGGGCAGCAGCATCGCTTACCAGCAAGCCACCTTCCCTGAACAGGTACTGCGCGGCATGTGCGGCAACGGCCGTGCTGGGTGCGTGATAGCACCCGGGAACGGCATGCGAAGCAACGGTAACGCTCTCGAGCGTGACGCCCTCACGCGCAAACGTGCGCTTCACGCGGTCTTCATCGACCTTCAGGCCCGGCACGGCGAAGAACACGGGAGCGGGATGGTTCGAAGCTTCCATGAACACGTCGGCGCCATGACGCCCCAGCTGGGCGATGAGCTGCTCGGCAAGCCACGCGGGAAAGCCATGCTTGCGCCCCAGCGCGGCGTCGTCGGTATGCGGATTCGCAAACGGAAAATCGAGCTTTGCACGCACGATCTTTCGCAGCACGGCATTTGCCAAGCGCGCAGCCTTGGGCTGCACATGGCGAACGAGCTCGACGCCCTGGTCGACCACGGCGTGAGCATCTTTGCCCAGGAAGATGACCTCGTATGTGCTGACGCGCAACGCGTCGCGCACGTCATCCTGCACGTCGCGCGGCGTATTCAGGCAGCGATTGATGACCTCGTCGAGCGTGCCCCACGTGGCCACGACGCCCAGCACGAGCACACGCGCGAAGCCGGCGTCGGATGCGGAAAGCTTGGCATCGCGCAGATACGCCGTAAGCACATCGGACGCAAACGCCTGGCGCTGGCGCACCGTAGCGCACACCTCTACCGCCGCACGACGGGCGGGGGAAAGTTTAGCCATCGATAGCCTCCCAGGTGATAAGGCCGCTCTTGACGTTCTGAATGCCCATGGCGAAATCCCTACCCGACATGGAGTGCTTACCCGCAGGACGCACTTCGATGACCTTCAGCGGGCGATCGGCGCAACCGATGTAGAGTTCCTTCTGGAACAACATGACACGGCCCTTCGCGAGCTTCATCTTGTCGCAGTTCAGGCGGCTCGCTTCGCGCTCTGCCGCGATGATGGTAACCTGACGCGAGGCAATGACGCAGCGCGCGGGATGCGGTGCGGAAGATGCCTGCACCTTCTTCGCGGCATCAGCCGCCTTGTCGGTGGGCGCAAGATAGAACTCGTGCTTTTCCACCTTCGGAGCATACGTGGCGAAGAAATCGTCCTGCTTCTTCCATTCGATGTGCCCACCGTCTTCGATAACGGCCAGCGTGGTAAGCAGGGCCTGAGAACCCAAATCGGAAAGCTCGCGCGTAAGCTCGGTGGCATTCTTGGAGCCAATGTCGGTGGTGCGCACGACGCCGTAATCACCCGTGTCGAGGCCCTCTTCCATGCGCATGATGCACACGCCAGCCTGCTCGTCGCCCGCCAGAATGGCACGCTCGATAGGAGCAGCACCACGCCAGTGCGGCAGCAGCGAGGCATGCACGTTCAGGCAACCATGAGGCGGCGTGTCGAGCACGCGCTTGGGCAGGATGGCGCCATACGCCGCAACGCAGATAACGTCGGGCGCCAGCGCGGCAATTTCGCGCTGGGTGGCGGCATCACGCAGATTACGCGGCGTGAACACGGGGATGTTGTGCTGCACCGCGACTTGCTTCACCGGGCTGAAGACGAGCTTCTTGCCTCGGCCGCGCACGGCGTCAGGACGCGTGTAAACGCCCACGACTTCGTGCTGCTGAATGAGGTTTTCCAGAATGGTGGCCGCATACGCGGGCGTGCCCATGAATACGATTCTCATGCGCGCTTCCTAGTCGATAGCAGTCTGACCGGGCCTGGCACCAGCGGCGATGGCAGCGTCGTAGTCGCGCAGCGCCTTGATGCGCGCGATGGGGTCGCAGCTTTCGAACAGCGTCTTGCCGTCGAGGTGGTCGATCTCGTGCTGCAGGCAACGGCCAAGCAGACCATCGCCGGCGATTTCGCACTCGTTGCCGTCGACGTCGTAGTAGCGCACGCGGGCATACGGCGGGCGCTTGACCGGCACAGAGATGCCCGGCAGAGAAAGGCAGCCCTCTTCCGCCACTTCAGGCTCGCCCGAGGTTTCCACGATAACGGGATTCACGAGCGTGATGGGATTCTGCGTTTCGCTTTCGGTGTCGCAATCGATGACGATGATGCGCTTGAGCACGCCCACCTGCGGGGCGGCCAAGCCGCAGCCATCGTTGTTGTACATGGTGCGCGCCATGCGCTTGGAAAGGCGCTTCAGGCTGGGATCGCCCGGTTCGCACTCTTCCGCACGCTGACGAAGCATGGGGTCAGGCGACAATACGATTTTCATGGTTACTCCTCTATGCAAAGCACGCGCGCAATGGCATGCGCGCAGATATATTCGGTTATCCATTCTAGCGAGCGCGCGTACACACGGGGGAAACACGTGCGTAACGGCGCGAAAACACCATGCGAATAGGCCCGATGAGGCGCGTACGCGAAACGGTGCCGAGAAACGACGCCCTACTGGCCGGTGCGTCGACGCGAACGGCGCTCGGCGAGTTCGTGCTGGAGCGCAGATACCGTCTCGAAGAGCAGCTCGGACTCTTCCTCGGAAAGCGATTCCGGATGCGAGAGCTGCGCACGGTACGTTTCGATCTGACTGGCCAAGTCGCCCGTGGCCAGAATCTCGGAAAGGAAGCTGGCGTAGGCGTTGAAATCGTCACCCGCGGACGCATCGCTTTCGCGTTCCACGAGCAAGCGGGACGCCTCGGGATACTGCGAGGTGATGCGCGCGGCCAGTTCAGCGGGGGTAAGCTGCGGGTTTTCGGCAATGGCAGCAAGCAGCTCGTCGGCCGCCTGAGCATGCAAAGGCACATGCCATGCCACCTGAGCCAACGATGCCGCATAGGGCATCACGAGCTCGGGATGGTGCGCGCACACGCCAATGAATTCCGCCTCGTACCGACGGCGGTTGCGCTCGTACACGGAAAGCTCCACGGGGGCCGGCATGGGCTCGGGGGCAGACGCAGGACCCGACTCGTATGCCTCGAAGGGGACGTACTCGTCGTAGGGCACGTATTCAGGGTCTTCGGGCGCAGAGGGCACGGGTACCGCAGAACGCGAAGCAGCCTGAGGCTTGCCCTTCCCCTTCCCCGCCGCGTTGCCATTGGCATTGCGAGAATAATCGCGCCTGGTAGGCGGCGTAAGGCGCTTCAGGCGCTCGATGGCGTCGCTTTCGCGCACGTGCAGGCGCCCGGCAATGTCCACGGCGTATTCCGTAGCCAGAAGCGAATCCTTGATGGGCGCCAGCAACGCGATGGCGTCGGCAAAGGCGGCCGTGCGACCTTCCGCCGTGCTCGTGTCGAACCGAGCGATATGGCGATCGATGCCGAAGGCGATGAGGGGCTTCGCGGCATCGAGCTCGGCTTGCAGGGCCTCCACGCCGCGTTGGCTTACGAAATCGGCTGGGTCCAGATTGTCGGGAAGCGTGCACGCCAGAAGCTCCACCTGGTGCTTTCCCGCTTCGGGAGTCATGGACTCGTCGATGAAGCCCAACGCGCGGTCGGTGGCGCGCTGGCCCGCTTCGTCACCGTCGAACAGGTAGATGACGCGCTTGCCCGCATGACGCGAGAGCACGCGAATATGCTGCGTAGTAAGCGCCGTGCCCAAGGTAGCCACGGCATTGGTGACGCCCGATTCGTGCAGCGCGATGACGTCGGTATAGCCTTCAACCACGATGGCCGTGCCGGTAGAGGTCATGCGCGACTTCGCCTTGTCCAGACCAAAGAGCACGTTCGACTTGTGGAACAGCGGCGTGTCATTCGTGTTCAGGTACTTGGGTTCGCCCTTCCCCACCACGCGGCCGCCAAAGGCGATGCACTGACCCGATTCGTCGTGAATGGGAAACATGATGCGATTGAAGAAGCGGTCGCGCGGACGCGAGCCGTCGTACTGCACGACCACGTTCGCATCGACCATTTCCTTGATGGAATACCCGCGAGAGCGCAGATAAGCGATGAGCGCACCACGGCCCGGCGCGAAGCCCAGGTTCCAATCCTTCGGAACGGTGCCGCCCAGGTTGCGCCCGCCCAGATAGGCACGCGCGGCGTCGGCCTCGGGGCTCTTCAGGCGCATGAGCTGGGAATGATAGAAATCGCGCGTGTCGTTGCATACGCCACGCAAACGCTCCTTGTAGCTACGCGGAATGCTGGGGCCGCCCGATTCCTTGATTTCAATGCCCGCACGTTCCGCCAAGCGGCGCACGGCATCGGGAAATTCGATGCCCTCGGTCTTCATGACATACGTGAACACATCGCCATGTTCATGGCAACCGAAGCAGTAGTATTGCTGGGTATTGGGGTCGACCTTGCAGGAAGGCGATTTCTCCTCGTGGAAGGGACAGCAGCACCAGAAATCGCGCCCCTTCTGCCGCATGACCGAGCGTTCCGAGAATAAGGCTACGATATCGGTAGCGGCACGAACCCGTTCCTTATCCTCGTCGCTGATGCCAGCCAATGCGATCCTTCCCCTTCTAATGCAGAATCATGTTATCGCGAACCCATTGAATGTTGCCCATAACCGTAGAGATGAGCTCTTCGGTGGAAGAGAACTTCATCATGGGCCGTAGCCAATGATGATACTCCACCCAGATGCGCTGACCATACAGATCGCCATCGAAATCGAGCAAATGCACCTCGCAGTTGGCGGTGGACTCGTCTTTGAACACGGGGCTCACGCCCGACGAGATAGCCGCTTTGTACGGCACGCCATCAACGCGCGCAATACCCGCGTACACGCCATCGGCGATGACCTTCTGCTGCGGCGGCACGAGCAGATTCGCCGTACGGAAGCCAAAATCACGGCCATCCTGGCGACCCGCAAACACCTTCTCGTGAATGGCGTACGGACGCCCGAGCAGGCGATTCGCCATATTGATTTCGCCATTGGCAAGCAAGCCGCGAATGCGCGTGGCCGAAATGGGGCGCCCATCGGAAGACACCAAATGGTGAGCGTGGATGACGGTACCCGATTGCGCAGCCCATTCCTGCAGGTCGGACACATGACCTGCGGCCTTCGCGCCAAAGGCGAAATCGGAACCCACATGCAAAAACGCGGGAACGTGGCCGCCAAACGTAGACTGCAGGAACTGAAGCGGCTCGTTCGCAGCGAACTCGCGCGTAAACGGCAGCGCGCACACGGCGTCGACGCCAGAAGCGGCCAGGACCTCCAGGCGGTCTTCGTTGGACAGAAGCTTCTTCAGGCCCGCGGGATCGAAGATTTCGTCGGGGTCGATGTCAAACGTGAGGGCAATGGAACGTCCGCCGCTCTGGGCAGCCGATTCAATAGCCGCATCAAGTAGATAGCGATGCCCCGTATGCACGCCATCGAACACGCCAAACGCACACGAAGCGCCATCGAAGAGCGAATAATCGAACGAATCGTCGACCCTATATATCGGAGCCACGTTTCACCCCCACCGCAAAGCCGCAGCACGATTTCAGGGAATCGCTTGCAGCGTCGTACGAATACATGGCCTTGAGCGTATCGCCAACGACGATGCATACTTCCTCACCGTCGAACAGCTGCCCATCGGCCGGATGCACACCGCTCGTGCACCCGCAAAGCGCCATCTGCTGACGCACCTTGGTATCGTAGGCAAAGAGCGGCAGGTCCGCAACAGGAAGAGGACGCCCGCATTCGACATCGCGCTGCAGAGAGCCGCGTGCGAACACGAACCTACGCTCCATGAGCTTCACCGGGTCGAGCAGGCTTCCAAACGGGTCGCGCTCGAGCGCTTCCAGGGAAACGCAGGATTCGACATCAAGCAAACCCGTGCGCGTGCGGCGCAAAAAACCGACGTGCGCGCACGTGCCCATGGAAGAACCCAAGTCGCGCGCGATGGAACGAATATACGTACCAGCGGAAACGCTAGCGCGCACGTGCCACACGGGCACATCCCCGCACAACTCAAAGCCAATGAGCTGCGCGTCGTAGATTTCGATATCACGCGGCTGCAATTCGATGATGTTGCCGCGACGCGCTTCCTCGTAGGCCTTCTTGCCATTCACCTTGATGGCAGAGTACACGGGCGGAAGCTGCTTGTGCTTCCCCACCAGGCCCGCTACGACTTCGCGCGCATGCAACTCGTCGTACGCCTGGCTAGGAACGGCAAGCGTTTTTGTGACCTGGCCTTCCGCATCATCGGTATCGGTTGCCGTACCGAAGACAACCGAGAACTCGTACGTCTTGTCGTGCGCGGTAAGGAAACGATCCAAGCGCGTAGCAGGGCCCACGCAGATGATGAGCGCACCGGTAGCCGCAGGATCGAGCGTGCCAGTATGGCCAATGCGTCGCTCGCCGTAGATGCGGCGACAACGATTTACGACATCGTGAGACGACATGCCTGCGGGCTTGTCGATGCCCACGACAAAGGAATACCCCGTAGAACTACGCTTAGCCATGGCGGGACCTACAGGGCAGCAAGCTCGGCGGCAACCGCTTCGCGCGCCTGCGCAAGCGTGCCATGGAACGTGAAGCCAGCAGCCGCACGATGGCCACCGCCACCAAGACGATTTGCAATGCTGGCAACGTCGGTATCGTCCTTCGCACGCAGGCTACCGCGCACGCAATCTTCCTGCTCGCGCAGGATGCATGCCACGCGAATGCCACGCACGGAACGAAGTACGTTAATAAGGGGTTCGGCATCGGCCTTCACGGCGCCAAGCTCTTGGAAGTCGGCGCGCGTAAGGTAGCTAACAGCCGAAACGCCGTCATCCGAAATGGACATGCGGCTGAGCATGACCTTCTGCAGCTCGAGCGAGGCAAGGCTGCGGTTCTGGAAGACTTCGCGCGCGACCAGATCGGGACGCGCACCTGCTTCCACCATGCTAGCCGCCAGGCGCAGTGCCTGAGCGTTGGTGTTCTGGAAGCTGAAGCCACCCGTATCGGTAACCAAGCCCGTGTAGCAGCACAGGGCCACTTCGGGCGTGCGCGGAGCACCCAGAAGTTCGACCAGCTGCCAGATGATCATAGAGCAGGACGGAGCCTGCGAATCGACGAAATACGCCTGGGAAAGCGGCGTCTTGAAGAGGTGATGGTCGACCGTGACGGTATGGGCGGCACCGGCATGCAGCGCAGCGGCGTCTTCGCCCAACCGGGCGGCGGCGGGCACGTCGACCGTAACGAACGTGTCGAAGCTGCCCTGAAACTGGGATGCGGGAACCAATTCGGAAGCGCCCGGAAGGAAGCGCAGGCCGTAGTCGATGGGCTCGTCGTGGGCCAGCAAGCACGTAACCTGCTTGCCCAGGGAACGCAGTGCATGGGCCAGGCCCAGCTGCGAGCCAATGCAATCGCCATCGGGGCTAATATGACCGCAGATGACGAGGCTCTGCGCTTCGAGCAGCGCAGACGCCACGCCTTCCAGGCTACCGAACTCGCTAGTCAACGCTTCCACCGCTCCTCTTGGCCTCGCGAAGCAGGGCGCTTTCGATGCGCTCGGCCTCGTCGACGCTAGCATCGAGGATGAAGCGCAGCTCGGGCGCAACGCGCCAGGACAGACGCTTCGCCATGAGCGAGCGAATACGGCCCTTGGCGCCCTCGAACGCGGCGGCAACGCTTTCGTATTCCGAAGCGTCGGCCGTGTAGTACACGTTGCACACGCTGCGGTCAAAGCTGACTTCGCAGCCCGTAATGGTGACCAGCGACAAGCGCGGGTCGGAGATGTCGAAGAGCAGCGCGCTGGCGATGACCTCGCGCGCTTGCTCGTTTACCTTGCGAGAAGAACTACCCTGCTTCATTACTCGGTACGCTCCACTTCCACCGTCTTGTAACCTTCGATGGTGTCGCCCACCTTGATGTCCTGGTAGCCGTCGATGCCAATGCCGCATTCGTAGCCCGAACGCACGCTCTTGACGTCGTCCTTGAAGCGACGCAGGCTGGCGATGGTGCCTTCGTAGACAACCGTACCGTCGCGCACGATGCGCACGCGGTCGTCGCGGCTGATCTCGCCTTCCATAACGTAGGCGCCGGCGATGGTGCCCACCTTGGGAACCTTGAACGTCTCGCGGACTTCCACGATGCCCGTGTCCTTTTCCACGATGTCGGGCGAAAGCAGACCAACGCGAGCGGCGTTGATGTCTTCGATGGCCTGGTAGATAACGCGATACAGGCGAATGTCGACCTTTTCCTTTTCCGCCATCTGCTTGCTCTTGCCCATGGGGCGCACGTTGAAGCCGATGATGATGGCGTCGGAGGCGGCAGCCAGCGTGACGTCGGTCTCGGTGATGCCACCAACGGCAGCATGGATGATGTTGATCTTTACTTCCGACTGGTCCATCTTGTCGAAGGCGCCACGCAGGGCCTCGATGGAGCCGTCGACGTCGGCCTTCACAACCAGGTTCAGGTCGGTCGTCTTGCCTTCCTCGATGCGGTTGAACAGGTCGTCCAGCGACATGTGGGAAGCTTCCTGCTGCTTCAGGCGCTTGCGCAGAGCGCGTTCCTCGGCCAGCTTGCGGGCGTCGCGCTCGTCTTCGAACACGCGGAACTCGTCACCTGCAGTGGCAACGCTGTTCAGGCCCAGGATCTCGACCGGGTCGGCGGGATACGCCTCGTCGCGATGCTCGCCACGCGGGTCGATGAGGGCGCGCACGCGGCCATAGCTGGTGCCGGCAACCACGGTGTCGCCGGGATGCAGCGTACCACGGGCAACAAGCACGGTGGCCACGGGACCACGGCCCTTGTCGAGCTTCGACTCGATGACGTAGCCGCTGGCGTCGGCATTCGGGTTGGCCTTCAGTTCCAGAACGTCGGCCTGGAGCAGAATGGTTTCCAGCAGGTCATCGATATGCAGGCGCTTCTTGGCCGACACGTCGACGAACATGTTCTTGCCGCCCCATTCCTCGGGGATGATGCCATATTCGGTGAGCTCCTGACGCACGCGGTCGGGCGTGGCACCGGGCTTGTCGATCTTGTTCACGGCAACCACGATGGGCACGTCGGCAGCCTTGGCGTGGTTGATTGCCTCGACCGTCTGCGGCATGACGCCGTCGTCGGCAGCGACAACCAGAACAACCACGTCGGTGATGCTGGCACCGCGGGCACGCATGGCGGTAAATGCCTCGTGACCAGGGGTGTCGATGAAGGTGACCTGACGGCCGTTGAGGTCGACCACCGAAGCGCCGATGGCCTGCGTGATGCCGCCGGCCTCGCGCTCGGCAACGCCCGTCTCGCGGATGGCGTCGAGCAAGCTCGTCTTGCCGTGGTCGACGTGACCCATGACGGTAACTACCGGCGGACGCGGCTTCAGGTCTTCCTCGCTGTCGTTGTACACGACGGCGTATTCTTCTTCGGGGTTCACGACGCGCACCTTGCGGCCCATGTCGTCGGAAATGAGCTCGATGAGGTCGTCGGACATGCTCTGCGTGAGCGTGAGCACCTGGCCCAGCATGAACAGACGCTTGATGACGTCGTTGGGGGCTACGCCCAGCAGCTCGGCGAACTTCTGAACCGTAGCGCCCTGGGGAATCTCGATGACGGAGTCGTCGAGCACCAGGCTGGGATCGAGGCCCTTCTGAATGGCTTCCATCTCGGCGCGCTCGCGAGCTTCTGCCTGACGCTTTTCCTTGCGCTTGCGGCGACGGCCCTCGCCCTCGTGGCTAGCAGCGGCAACGGCGGCACGCGCTTCGGAAAGCACCTTGTCACGCTGCAGCTTTTCGGCCTTCACGGCCATCTGAGCGTAACGGTCTTCGCCGGATTCAACCTGCTGACCAGCCAATTCGGGTACGTCGGGCTCGAAGGTGTGACCATTGTGGCGACCCTTCTTGCCACGCGCGGGAGCATTGCCGCGAGCAGCCTTGGCGCGGGCGGCAGCTTCCTGCTTGCTCTGCTGGAGACGCTGCTTCTCGCTTTCGATCTGGGAAAGCAGCGAATCGAAGCGGCTGGAGGTGGTGGGAACGGCACGAGTCGGAGCCTTGGGAGCAGCGGCCTGTTCCGTGGACTTGTGGGAAGACTTGCTGCGGGAGGCATGCAGGCGCTGTTCCACGGCCTGCTTCTTCGCAACGTCGCGCTGAACGGCTGCCATACGGGCACGGGCCTTGGCTTCGGCGGCCTCGCGGGCGACGCGCTCCTTTTCGGCGGCAATCTGCTCCGCCAGGTTCGCGTAGGGCGAAGGCGGACGCTTCACGGCCGGAGCCTGGTCGGCCTGGGCCTCTTCGGTATCTTCTTCGGATTCGGCTGCCTGCTGCTGACGCTTGGCGCGCTCGGCTTCGCGCTGTGCGCGTTCCGCTTCCACGGCAGCACGACGCTCGGCCTCTTCCTCGGCCTTCTTGGCTTCGGCTTCGGCCTTTTCCTCGGCAAGCTTGCGAGCTTCCTCGTCGTCGATGATGCCCGCGCGCTCCTTCAGTTCGGGCGCAAGGTTCTTGCGAATCTTGTCGACGTAGGCATCGTTGAGAACGCTCGCGTGGCTCTTGGCCGGAATTTTCATTTCGGCGAGGCGATCGAGCAGTTCCTTACTGGTCATGTTCAGCTCTTTCGCCAGCTCATGTACGCGCATAATTGCCATTCGTTCTCCTTACATTACTTCAGACCGCGAAATCGCGTCGCGCATATCGGCGACAACGCGCGCGAGATCTTGATCGGACACTTTCATCTTCAACGCACGATCTAACCGCTTGGTCTTGCATGCCCGATCAAGACATGCGGCAGAACAGACATAGGCACCGCGGCCGGAAGCGCGCCCCGTTGCGTCGAACGAGACGGCCCCTTCCGGAGAGCGCACGACGCGGTACAGGGAATTCTTTCCCTGCTGCGCACCGCAGGCGATGCAGGTGCGCACGCGCTTTGCGCCAGCCGTTTGCATGTTGCCGTTCTGCCCCATAGGTGCTTCCGCCTACTCTTCCGACTGCGAAGCGTGGATGCCGCAGAAGTGGCTGCCCGGACGGGCATGGTTGCGGCAGCGAACGCCATCGGGGCTTACGTATTCGCACAGACCGTCTTCGTCTTCAACGACATCTTCGTCGATGAGCACGTTGTCGACCGGCGCAGGCGAACCCGCGAAGGAAGCGGACTTGATATCGATGTGCCAACCCGTGAGGCGCGCAGCCAGACGGGCGTTCTGGCCTTCCTTGCCAATGGCCAGGGAAAGCTGGTCATCGGGAACGACCACGGTAGCGTACTGGGTTTCCTCGTCGATTTCCACGTGGGAAACGCGCGCCGGGGAAAGGGCGTTGCGCACGTACACGGCCGGGTCTTCGCTCCACTGGATGACGTCGACGCGCTCGTTGCGCAGCTCTTCGACCACCATGCGCACGCGGCTGCCACGCGGGCCAACGCAAGCGCCTACCGGGTCGAGGTTAGCCTCGCGGCTGTACACGGCCACCTTGGAGCGGGCGCCAGGCTCGCGGGCGATGGACTTGATTTCCACCACGCCGTCGTAGATTTCGGGAACTTCGATCTCGAACAGGCGACGGATGAGGTCGGGATGGGTACGGGACACCACGATGGACGGACGAGCCTGTTCGCCGCGGGCCTTCACATCTTCAGAGTTCGGGTTGCGAACCTCGATGATGAGCGTCTTCAGGCGCTGGTTGTGGCGATAGCGCTCGTTCTTCGGGCGCTCGTTGCGCTCGTTGGGGTAACGCGTCTTGTCGTAGTGCGGCAGTTCTGCTTCCACGCCATCGCGAATCTTGATGATCGTGAAATCGGGCGTGCCCTGCAGCACGGTACCGGTGACCAGGTCGCCTACGCGCTTGCTGAACTCTTCGTAGATGGTCTGACGACCAGCTTCGCGCACGAGCGTGGAGATGACGCTCTTGGCGTTCTGGGCGGCAATGCGGCTTACGTCGTGAGGCGTAACGTCGCGCTCTTCGAACTCGGTGTATTCGCCGGTTTCCTCATCGGGCTCGCCTACGGGCACGAGCTCGTACACGTAGATCTTGCCGGAATTGCGGTCGATGGTGACGCGCGCGTCCCATTCCAGGTCGAGGATATGCTGATAGCTTTTCGCGAGCGAAGCTTCCAGACGCTCGATAAGGTAGAACTCATCGATCTTTCGCTCGTGAGCGAGCATCTGCAACGCTTCAATCAGCTCTGAACTTGCCATAGCCGTTCGTCCTTTCCTCTATGCGTTGAAATCGATTTTGCCCTTTACACGGGCACGTTTGATGTCTTCCAGCGGAATGGAGACGGACTCGCCTTCCGCTTCTACGATAACCGAGCCATCCTGGAAGCCGCGGAGCACGCCCGTCCACTTGGAGCGGCCGGAAACGGGACCGCGGCAAGTGATAAGGACGTCTTCGCCCGCGAACTTGGTGAAATGCTCGGGCGTGCGCAACGGGCGGTCGATGCCCGGGGAGCTTACTTCGAGGGTGTAGGCACCAGGAAACGGATCGATGTCGTCCATGATGGCGCCAATCCACTTCTGGGCAGCCGCCAGCTGGTCGAAACCGACACCGGAAGGCGTATCGATGTACACCTTGATGGTGGGAGCCTTCTTGGCACCCGCCACTTCCACGGTAACGATCTCGATGCCCGCCTGGGTAGCAGCAGGCTCGAGCGCCTCGAGCAGCGTTTCTTCCTTTCGCGTGAGCACGTTCGCACCTCCTGATCGTTTATCGCCCTAGAAAAGAAGAAAGCGGGACGAATCCCACTTTCCAACATTCCGAAAGTATTCCGTATGCGACTTATCGCAAACTCGAATATTTATACCACATTGGAATCAATTTGCCAATGCCATGGAGGTTTCACCACAAATTACCGCGAGGACTAAGCAGGCCGCGCATCCTTCATAGACGACTTGTGGGCGTACATGCTCTCGTCTGCGACGATTTCGGCAACCTCGAACGAACCATGCTCCTTCACGCTGGCCGAACCCACGGCGATGCGCATGGGAAGCGGCGAGCCCTCCCCCGCATTGAACTCGTCGAGGAGCTCGTTGAGACCCACCAAGCACTCGCGAAAATCAGCAGCGGGATCGGACGTGCAGATGACGGCAGTAAATTCATCGCCTCCCTTGCGATAGCACCCGCCGAACTTGCCAAACGTACGGTTGATGCAACCGGCAGCAACGCAAATGTAGCGGTCGCCCGCCTCGTGGCCCAGCGTATCGTTGACGTTCTTCAGGTTATTCACGTCGAGCATGCATACCGCAGCATCTTCCAATAGCCCCGATTCAAACATGTTCTGCAGCTCTTCCTTGGCATTATTCCAAGCGCGTACGTTGCCGACGCCCGTAAGCGCATCGGTAACGGCGAGGTTGCGAATCTCGTCAATCTGGCTGGCGCTTACGGCATCGCTCTTCACGATCTTGCCAATGTTCATGTACACGATAATCAGGGCAATGAGCAGGCCAAGCGACGCAAACATGCCAGGAGTGTAGAACGAAAAGCGCACGTAGACATACGAAATGAGATCGACGATTCCCGTAGCGATGAAAAATATGAGCGCATTGACGACGGAATAATTCCGCACGTAGCTCCCCGATTTCAGCTGAAAGCGAACGGTAGAGCCGATCATGTAGATAGCCAGGCCAGCCTGCAGGAACATGACCACGCGCACGACGCGCATCGTGTAGTGGATGTCGACGATATCGGCAAGGTTGAGGACGAATGCTGCAACGGCCAAAGTCATGGCAACGGCAAACGAAGCCCATACGTAGCGCTTTCCGCGCTTCACCATAAGGGAGTCGGCAAAGGCCACGAGCAAATACGGGGCGAAGATGAGGCTATAGCAATCGATGACGCGCCACAGCTGGATGCTGCCGCCATACAGGTACGGAATGAGCGTATGCATGCCAGACCAAACGCCAACGACGACGCTGAAGAAGCCCAATGACGCCAGGTTATACGTAATGCGGTTGATCTTTCGCAGGTAAAAGTGCACGGCAATGAGGATAGCCCCCAGGAACACCACGCCAAGGCAAATGAGGCCGAGGGGTACGCCACGCAGGAAATGACGATGCACGTAATCGTTCGCCGAGGATATTTCCATGGCCTTGAACTCCGACGAGTTATCGGCGTACATGCCGCTCACGTAGATGTCGACTTCCGCACCAGCATCGGATGACGGCAGGTCGATGAAGTGAAACGCGTACCCGTAGTTATGCCCCACTAACGGGGAACGCTCCGGCTGGAAGCTATAGACCTCTTCCCCGTTCACGTACACGATGAAATTCGTATTGCAGCTGCAGAAGATAAGCTCGGAGCCAGGATCCAGCTCGTACGGAAGCCTGTTATGGAGCATCAAGTTATCGTCGTCGGATAGCTCCGCGTCGCCAAGCATGGAAAGGTCGACGAGATTCCCGCCTTCATCGGTCCAGCCCCGAGCAAAGGAAGTCTGCACCGATTCGACGTCGGCATCGTGAATGTAGTCGCTCGATGCGGCCAACGACAGAACCGTAAGCACGCATATCGCCAAAAACACAACGATGGCCTGGACCCTAATGCGATATGAACGCGTAGTCGCAGTCACATGTACCTTTCCCTGGCAGCCCCCACCTATATCCGTATTGTACCAAGCAAGTCAGCCCGGAGCCGAAGAGCGGTCATTTTACGACGAACGGCGCTACGCGCCCGCATGAAGCCCATCGGAGGTCCCCTCGCATAGCACCACGTCATCCCCCGCCGCATTCAGGCAGAAGTAAGCGGTGCGACGCGGGTCCACCTTATGACCCGCAGGAGCTTCAACTTCCTTGAGATAGTACCTTGCCCCCTGCAGCAAACGCACGTCATCAAAGGTGATGTAACCGCTCGCGTCACTCGTGGCCTCGGCAATGAGCGCGTCGGCCGAGCCATCGGAAGAAGCCATCCACAAGGCGTACGTAGACCCTTCCAGGCCCTCGCCGCCTTCACGCGACACCTTCTGCACGCGCAGACTCATGCCCTCGGTGGTATTACGGAACACGGGGATGCTCACCACGCGGCCGTCGACCGTATACGTTTCCTCGGTCTGGAGCGAATCGTTCGCACCGTCGCCGTCTGAGTCGACCGCGGAAACCACCACGCTGTAGACGATCGTAGTGCCATCGTAGGTTACGCCCGAATCGGAACCGGCTAGCTCCACGATGCTATACGTATGAACGCCCACGTCATCGAGGGTATACTCGATGCCCAGGGAACCCTCCTCGAAGAAGGAAACCAGACCATCGGCATCGTTCGTGGCATCGGCCAGCACGTTGCCGCCCTCATCGAGCAGCTGGAAATGGAACGCACCCGCCTGCAGCGCAAACGAGCCATCAAGTGTCTTGTGCACCTGCGGATACACCTGCGTGGAAGCGGAGCCCTCGGTGTAGCCCATGAGCGAAAGCGACTGGTAGCCCAGGCGTTCGGCGTCGTTGTTGTAGAAGGCAACCGAATCCTCGCTCACCTGGGCACGTTCCGCATCGCCGTCCTGCACGCTCCACGAGGTGGTGACATTCATGGACTCGCTTACCGTAACGTCCACGTAGTAGACGGCGGTATCACACGCAATGTCGCCTGAGCCCTGCGCCTCCTCAATCTTGTAGCGATACGTTCCCGGTTGCTGATAGGAAATCTGCGGGAACGAAACGGTGGCTTTGCCCTGCTCATCGAACGAACCATTTGAAACGGTAATCGTAAAGGCCTGGCCGGCATCGACAACCTCACTCGAAGCGCCATACGACGCGCTTTCGCCCGCACGCTCGGAATAATCGTCGTTCAGCGCGGTAAGGGTGAATTCGAACGTGGGATTCGCAGCGTCGCCGTAGTAATACTTGGCCACGGAAAGCGCGTGCTGCGCCTGGAAATACGAATTCGCAAATACGGGAGCATCGCTCGAGCCATCGTCGTAGGAAACAGAAGCGTGCAGATGCCCCACCCCATCATCGGCCACCGTCACAGTAGCGACATGGGTTTCGGAGGTGTACGTGTAAGCGCCCAGCGTATAGGTGCCATCGCCGTTATCGGTTGCACCCTCGGGAATGACCTCGGCAATGCTATAGGTATACGTGCCCGCCGCGCTATACGAAAGCACGGGGAACGCAACGCTACCATCGGCGGCATTCGAAACGGTCGCCGTGGTGTCAACCGCATTTTCCGAGGTGCCCTGCAGCGTGAATTGGAACTGGCCCGCCTGCAGCGCCGCGCCCGTGAGCTGCTTTTCAGCCGAAATCTGCGCATACGCGTCGCTTGCGCTATACGAGTTCGTAAACGTCGCTGCGTCAGCCGACTCGCCATCGTACGAAACGGTAGCGCTCAAATGGCCCGCCCCGTCATCGACGAGCGTCACGGTAGCAGAATGGACAGACGCATCGTACGCAACTCCATCGAGCACGTAGACACCGCCAATTTCCTCGGCGCCTTCGGGAATAACTTCTGAAATGGCGTACGTATAGGTAGCCGTACGCGTGCCATCTGCGGCGACGGGAGCATCGGCCACGTCATCCATCGTGAACGTAAGCGCATCGAAGGAAGCAATGCCACCCGTGGCGGCGGTGGCAGTTGCCACCTGCTCCTGTCCAGGCGCCGAACCCTGAGGCGAAAGCGTGAAGGCAAAGGCGTCCGATTCCGTCCAAGCACGGCCACTCAGCGTCTTTTCGACCTGGATAGTAACCTGAGCGTCGTCGGTAGCGTAACCATTCCGGAAGAGCGCTTGCTCGCCGCTGCCATACGCAGCGCTCAACGCAAGTGTTCCGTCGCCATTATCGAGTACGGTCACGACCACCTGCTCGACATGAGCATCGTACGTATAGCCATTCAGCACGTACGTGCCATCTTCCTGCAGCGTGGCGCCCTCGGGGACGTTCTCCACGATGGTATAGACATGTTCACCAACGTCAGAAAGCGTATAGGCAAGATCGGCGAAGGCAAAATTGCCGTTCACGTCGTTGGAGACCGTCTGGCTATCGATGCCCTCACCCGAAAGCGTGAACGAGAACTGCCCCGCCTCGATTACGCGACCGGAAAGATCCTTGTGGCCCGTAAGCTGGATAGATCCGCTCGCCTCGTACGCATTTGCAAACGAGGCGCCCACAAAAGCGTTCTGACCGTCATACGTAACACTCAACGTACCGTCGCCATTGTCTTCCACCTGGACCGTTACCGTTTCCACGTGGGTATCGTACGTAACGCCCGCAACCGTTCCAGGAAGCTCGCATATCCGGTACTCATGCGTACCCACGTCGGCAAGCGTATACGTGATGGGCGCAAACGACGCCAGGCCGCTCTCATCGTTGCGAGCCGTTTCCATAACGCCATCACCCGAGAGCTGGAATGCGAATTCGCCCTGCTGGAGCGTACGACCCTGCAACGACTTCGTTGCAAAAAGATTCGCAGAACCAGAAGCTTCATAGCTATTCACGAAGACGCAGCCACTTTCGCCGTCGGAATACGTGGCATCGATGGTGAGCTTGCCAAATCCGTTATCAGATACGGTAACGGTTACCGTATGCACCTGAGCATCGTAGGTAATGCCATTTTGCGTATACGTGCCATCGGCATTGAGCGTAGCGCCCTCGGGGACCACTTCGCTGATCGTGTAAGTGTACTGCTTGCCAACATCGGCAAGACCGTACGAGATGGATCCGAAGTCGATGGCGGCCGAAGAACCGGAATCGGGCGTAATGGTCACGCTCGTCTGGCTGGGCATGGGCGTACCTTCCGCCGCGCTCACCTGGAACGTGAAGCTATCGCCCTGCTGGAAGCTGCGGCCCGTAATCTGCTTTTCCGCAGACAGCTCAAGCGAGCCCGTGGCGTTATACACATTCGTGAACGCCACACCATCGGCATCCGCAAGCACCTGCGTGGCAAGCACACCGGTGCCCGTATCGGTCACGCGCACGGTCACGTCTTCCACATGCGTGTCATACACAATGCCATTCACGTCGGTGCCCAGCTCGGAAACGTGGTAGGTGAAGTCGCGCGACGTTGCGCCCTGCAGGTCGGCCAGATCGTAGGAAAGGGCATCGAACGCAAACGCGCCGTACTGGTCGTTCGAGACCGTCTGGACAACGTTGCCTTCACTATCGGTAAGCTGGAACTGGAACTGCCCCTGGGCGAGGCGCGCATTCTGCAGCACCTTGGTACCCGTAATCTGAGCCTGGCCCGAGGCGTTATAGGTATTCGTGAACACCAGGCGATCGCCATCGCTATACTCCGCCTGCACGGAAAGCGTGCCGTCGCCATTGTCGCTCACTTGCACGGTCACCGTATGCACGTTTGCGTCGTTGGTAACGCCATCCATATCCGCCTGCTCCACGACGGTATACACATACGTATTGCCCGCATCGGCCAACGTGAACGGAATGGCGTCGAACGAGCAGCGCACGAAGCCCGTGCCTGGTTCAGGTGTAACGTTCACGGACGTTTGCGCAGGCAGCGGAGCCTGAACCGAGGCGTCGTTGGCGCATTCGCCCGACACCACGAAGCGGAACGAATCGCTCGCGCTAAACGTACGTCCCTCAATGTTCTTCTCGCACTCGAGTACGAAAGAACCCGATGCGTTGTACGCGTTCGCAAAGGTGGCAGCGGAAGCGCTGGCATCGCCATCGTAGACGGCGCTCGTGGAGAGCGCGCCCGTGCCATCATCGGTAACGGTAACGGAAAGGCGATGCGTGGACGTGTCGTACGTAATGCCATCGAGCGTGGGAGCTTGCACGCTCACGCCTGCGGGCAGATCTTCGGAAAGAGTGTATTCGAAGGTCTTGGTACGCGTACCATCTGCGGAAACCGTCGCATCGGCCATATCGTCGAGCGTGTAGGAAATGCTGCTGAACGCAACGGAGCCAGAAGCGTCGTTCGTACCGGTAGAAACCACATTACCCTGGCTGTCACGCACCGTGAAGGTAAACGCACCACTCTGCAGCGTCATGCCCTCGAGCGTCTTGATTGACTGCGGGGTATACGAGCCCGTGGCAGCATATGTATTCGCAAACAGTGCAGAGCCATGCTCGTACGTGGGCGTAGCCACAAGATGTCCTTCCCCATCGTCGACGACATTCACAGTTACCTGTTCCGAATGACCGTCGTAGGTATAGCGGTCATATGCGTACGTGCCATCACCATTGCTCGTCGCCCCTTCGGGAATGACCTCGCGAATGACGTAGGAATACGTTCCTGCCTGCGTGTACGTGATATCCGAGAAGTTCACCGTGCCATTGGCCGCATTCGACACCGTCTCGATCGCGCCGGACGCGTCGAAAAGCTCGAATTGGAACGCACCTTCGCTCGGCGCAACGCCATTGAGCGTCTTCATGGCCGAAAGGGCAACCGAGCCCGTGGCCTCGTAGGCATTCTGGAACGTCGTGCCGCCGCTATACGAAACGTCGGACACCAGATGGCCCGCACCGTCATCGGTAACGACCACGGTTACATCTACGCTATGCCCATCGTAGACATACGCGCCCTTCTTCCAGAGGTTCTGCCCCTCCACCTGCGTGGACCCTTCGGGAATAACCTCGGTAATCGTATAGGCGTACGTACCCGCTTGCGTATAGGAAACGGCATCGAAGCTCACCGTGCCATCGGCGGCATTCTGCACCGTCTGCAGCGTGTTGCCCGAGGCGTCCTTCAACACGAAACTGAACTGGCCTTCCTGCAGATCGCGGCCGGACAGCTACTTGAGCGCCTGGAACGTGGCGCTACCCGACGCGCTGTAGGCATTCTGGAATGCAGCCGAACCATCGGCGTAGGTAACCTGCGTCGAAAGCGTGCCATCGCCATTGTCGGAGACGGATACCTCCACGCGCTTCGAGGACGTGTCGTACGTATACCCAGCCTGTCCGTCGTTCACCTCGGATACGTAGTATACGAACGTCTTGCCCGCGTCGTCTTGCGTGTAGGCAATGCTATCGAAGGTAACGTTACCCTGGGCGTCATTAGTCTTGGTCTGCAGCACAGCGCCCGATTCGTCGGTAAGCACAAAGCTGAACTGGCCCTCAGCCAAAGAATGGCCGCTTACCGTCTTGGACGCCACAATGGACGCGCTACCGCTGGCCACATACGTATTAGTGAAGTCGAGCGACTGAGCATTCTCGGAAGTGGTTACGGAGAGCGTACCATCCCCGTTGTCGGCCACGTTCACCACCACGGTATAGGCCCGATCGCCGCTCGTAACGCCCGCAGCGTTCACGGAGCGCTCAGTTACGGTATAGACATGTTCGCCCACATCGGAAAGGCCATAGGAAATAGCGGGATAGGAGATCTTGCCCGTCGCGTCGCTATACGCCGTAGCGATGACCTGGCCATTCTCGGAAATATCGAAGGCAAAGGAATCGCCGTCGGCAAGCGCGCGACCCTGCATGGTCTTCGTGCCCGCGAATTGCACCGAGCCGGAAGCACTGTACGTGTTCACGAATTCGACCTGGGAAACCTCCTGGTCGTCGACGTAATACGTGGGCGTCACGGAAAGCGTGCCGTCGCCATTGTCGGCAATGGCAAGCGAAACGGTATGCGTGCGCGCATCATTCGAGACGCCACTCATAGAAGCCGACTCGGTAACAACGTAGGTATAGGTATGGCCCACGTCATCCAAATCGAATTCGATGGCGCCAAACGAGAAGACGGCGCTCGACCCCTCCTGGGGCGCAATGGTAACCGTATTCGTCTCGGGCATAGGCGTGCTGGAAGCATCAGCGCCGGTGGGCTGCAGGGTAAACGTAAGAGCATCAGCCCCGGTAAAGGACGCATTCTGAAGCGTCTTCACTCCCTCGAGCGTAAAGGAGCCCGTGGCAGTATATGCATTGCGGAACACCCAACCATAGATGTCGCACAGATCCTCGTTCGTAACAATGCTCTGGGAAGCGGAATCGTACGACACCTGCACGTACGCCCATTCGGAATGGGCATCGTAGGTCACGCCGTTCAGCACGTAATGTTCGCTATCCACCTGCACGGCCCCGTCGGGAATGACCTCGAACAGCTGGTAGATATAGGCCTTGCCAACATCTTCAAACGTATAGGTATCAATGTCGCTAAACGAAACGACGCCCGATTCGTCGCAGGTTGCCGTACCAAGCGTTTCAATGTAATTCCAATTATCGTCGTACTTCACCACGACGAACTGGAACTCGCCGGGCACGAGCGTACGACCCGAGAGCACCTTGGTAGCGCTCAGCGAAAGCGATGCGCTGCCCGTGTAGGCATTCGAGAAGGTATACGTGGCTTCCCCACCGCTCGTTGCGTACGTAGGCGTGGCAACAAGCTGGCCGCTTCCATCATCGGCAACGGTAACCGTAACCGATTCCTCGTGCGCATCGTAGGATACATTGGCATACGAATACGAGCCATCGGCGTTCTGCGTAGCCCCCGCGGGAATGACCTCGCGAATGACATAGTCGTACGTTCCCTCGGAATCGTACGTGATCGCATCGAAGGAAACGTTGCCGTCCGCGTCGTTGGAAACAGTCTGTAGCACGTTACCGTCGGCATCGACCAGCTGGAACTGGAACTGACCTTCCTGCAGCGTCATGCCGTCAAGCGTCTTCGAAGCGCCCAGAGAAAGCGACGTGCTCGTCGTACCGGTGGTGGAATTGCTGAAGACAATCGAGGAAGCAGAGCCATCGTCGTAGGTAACCGAAGCAGCGAGCTCCTGGGAATAGTTCTGCACCGCGGCGTACACGTTCACCGTCATGGTATGCACGGTGCCGTCGTACAGCACGCCATCATACGAATACGTGCCATCGCCATTGTCGGTGGCGCCGGTGGGAATAACCTCGCGTATGTAATACGTGTAGGTGCCCTTCGTGCGATAGCTAATGTCCTCGAACGAAATGGACCCATCGGCATCGTTCGAAACCGTTTGCAGCACGTTTCCATACGCATCGAGCAGCTGGAACTGGAACTGACCCGCCTGCAGCTGCGCACCACTCAGCGACTTGCTTACCTGAGCTTGCGTGGAAATCTTCTGGTAGTGCTGGTCGACGGACTGCCAAACGTCATGCCATTCGCCCGAGCCGCTCACGACCTCCTTGGCCACAACCCAACCCGCCGACGTGGCATTCACGTTGAACGTGCCATTCGGCACGAGGAACATGCCCGCGACGGAACCGTTCAGGTTAACGGTCGTGGCATTCGGAAGGTTCCACACCAGGTGCTGGGTAATAGGCTCGTCAGCGGCATTCGTATTGTCGCTCCAGTACGTCACGCCATCAATGGTCATGCTGAACTTTTGCAGGTTGACCTCGCCCGACTTCGTGAGGTTAAGCACCACCGTCTGATCGGAATTGCACTTGATGTTGAGAGAGCCACTCTGGTTGGCCAGATAATCGTAGTAAACGCTATCGAGATTCAGGTAGTACGTACCCGACCCGTACGAGGTAACGTCGATTACGTAATTCGTCGTCATATGATCGCGGTCGCTGCCGTCGGTATTGGGCGTAGGCAGCGTGCCCACGATGGAATTCTTGCTGGCGAACTCCGCCGACTTCGCAGCAGCGTCCGAGAGCATCGAATTCACGTACTCGTTCACGTCGGCCAAGGACGTATCGTGGAACGTGACGTTACCATTCGAAAGAATGTATTGGTCGTTTTCGGCGGGCGTGTACACGTCGGCGTCGCGGCCCTTGATCATGAACGTGTTGACGATGGTGCCGTATTCGGCCGTGGGCCACCAACTCGTCTGGCCGTAATACGAATTGGCGAGCGTGCCGATGAACCACGGCTGGCGATCGTCGCCGGACGTAAGGTCGTTGCCCGACTGCTGGTTCTGATACAGCACGTTCACGGCAGCGTTCGTTTCGGATTCGGCCATGCGCCACGTATCAGCCACGATGCCGAAGTAGCGAGCGTTGCCCAGCACGTCCACGTAGGAAAGCTGCTGGCCCACCGCGTTGTACTTCGTTGCCGTGCCGCCCGAGGTAATGGAGATGATGGAATTGCTCGTCGTGCTAAAGGACAAGCTCTCCTCGCCCTCCACGCGTGCGGAATCGGCGGAAACGCCTTCAACGGAAATGTCGGAAGCAGTAATGCCGGTAGCCTCCTGCGTACTCGAGGCACCAGCCATTGCCGCATCCGAAAGCACGAGATGGTTGATTTCGATGCTGCTCGCCGATTCGGACGTGACGCCCAGATCGTCGGACAGCTGTGCCTCCTTGAAGGTGACGCTATAGGAGACGGACCCCGATGCAGGCTCCACCTCCACGTAGGCGTCTTCCGCAGCATTGCCAGATTCGTCGGCTTGGGGAACCATAAAGGCAACGTCGAACAGCAAGGTGTTCTCGCTCGTATACGCATCTTCGTCACCGGAGGAAGATACGGTATCGTTGAGCGCTTCCATATAGGCGCCGTAGTTGTATCCCTGCGTTTCGCTCGTCACGGGCGTAACTACAAGCTGGGCATTATCGGGAACGGCCGTTACATCCTCGAGCGTGGCCGTAACGGTGTAATCATCGCTCGTATACGTGTACACCGACTTCGTGAAGGATTCGGAGGAAGCGGCGTCGGCAACGCTGGAAGACGCGGCGGCATCACTGGAATCTTGCGCCACGGAAACAGCCGCCGAAGAGGCAAGCTGCTCCGCTTCCGCCTTGCTCGTCTGCACGGAAATGGAAAGACCACTCACCACGTTCTTCGCGGCAACGGTATACACGCCATCGGAATCGGGCTGCAGTTCCTGGGTAGCGCCGTTCAAGCTCATGACCACGCTATCAACTTGATAGCCGCCATTCGCCTGGACGGTGAACTCCAAGTCCTTCTTCGCGGGAGCATCAAGCTTCGTACTCGGCGAAGAAACCGTCTGACCAAGGCATTCGATATACGCATCGTTCAAATCGAGGCCCACGCTTACCGTCGAGGAAAGCTGAAGCTCGGGAGAGTCGCCATCGCCATCGGCAAAGCTCACGGGTATCTGCAGCAAAATGAGCGCAAGAGCAAGCATAGCCGCGGCTACGCGACTTGAAATAGACCCCCGTTTGAACAGCGTTTGAATCATCTCCACCTTTCGAAGAACACCTACCCTGCGACGCGCTTGGCACTCACAATGAGCCTATTCGAGCTCGAGCAGGTGCTAAGGGTGACAATCTGATCGTTTCCAGTAACCGTAACGCCGGTGTCGTACACCGAGGAAGCGGCAAGCTGCTGGACATATGCGTCGAACACATCCTTGTCGGTGAAGCCCACCATGTAGGCATCATCGGAAGGATCGACGATCTGCACGGCAAACACCTGGTAGCGGAAGGTACCTTCCGCGGTATACACGGTGAACATGCCGCCAGAGGACTGGTAGAAATCCTGGTCAAGAAAGCTCGAAAGGGTTCCGAACATACTGCCATCGGCCATGTTGTGCGCATAGACGATGGCGTGCAAATCATTGGTGATGGATCCGTTGCGGTAGTCCAGGAACACGGCGCCATCCACGGAAGACGCACCCGTGGCATCGAACGACAAATAGTAATCATTGTCAGATGCCTGCATAACGGGGTAGTTAATGGCGTCGAGCCCATCGACGGTAATCCATGCCACGGCACCAGGGTAATCGGCCGAAAGCGTTCCGAAGTCAATGGAATCAACTTCGGCGGCATACGATTCGCGCAGCTGCTCGTACACGCTGCTCGCCTGGGTATAGCCCATCCACTTCCATGCAAGCCAGGCGCAAGCGGCAAGCACGCACGCGGCTAGCACGATCTGGGCGACCGTGATTCCCCGTCGTATGGATTGCTTTGCCGTCATGCGAATGAGCTTCCTTCCCGTAACCTTCGACCTAGCGCAACTTCGTCTTCTTGACCAAACCAAGCACGATAATGAGCGCTACGCCCACCGCGGCAAGTGCCGCGACGAGGCTCAAGGGCGTCTCATCACCCGTCTTGGGAGCCACGACGAGTGATTGCGACGAGGGGCTACTGCTGCCATCCGCGTCACTGGAGACGGTGACCACCTGCTCGGTGTAACCCGACTTGTCATACACGTTCACCTGGTAGGACTGCACGAGTTCAGCATTGCCGTCGCTGGCACCCGAAACGATTTCGATGCCCTCTTCCTCGGAGGGCTTCACGTAGAAGACCACGTCATCGGCCTTGGAATACCCCTCGGGCGCAGAAATCTCGCGCAGGATGTAACGCACGTTCACGTCGAGCTTCTTGCTTACCTGATAGACGGATGCAGCCGTCGTCCAATCGGCCACGACCTCGCCCGTCTCGGCGTTGATAATGGCCATCTGCGCGCCCACGACCCAGTCGTGCGTGTCGACATCGAGCTTGGCCACCGAAAGATGCGTGGCGTCGTCGGAAACAACCACGGGAGCGTCCACGGTTTCGGCATGAGCAAGGCCAGGAAGCGCACCAAAGCACAGAGCAAGGCACACAGCCGCAATGATAACGCCGATCGCGCGGCGCACGGAAGCATACACAGACATCTGCCACTCCATCCTAAGCCACCTGCCCAGACGTAACGAGCGCGGGAGTTCCGCCATGGGGACCATCGTCGTCATCGTCGTCGCCCTTCTTGCGCGCCCTCATGAGGAACAGCAAGAACGCAATGATGAGGACGAGGCCAACGGCCACGCCTACACCAAAGGGCGCATGCTCGGTAATCGTAGTGAGCGCCTCCGAGAACATGCCGGACGCAAGAGGAGACTCATCCTCTTCAATGCGCTCGGACTCGCTATCATTCCCCTCTTCGTTGGTGATAAGCGAACCAGAGGGGCCCACGATGACGTTGTAGTTGTTCGCGCTGGAAAGCTGGCCACTCTCATCGGCCGAGCCGACGGCGGAGGTCACCGAGGAAGCCGACGCAGATCCACCGGAGCCAGAGCCCGCGTCGTACTGCACGCGCAGACGATTCACGACAGTGCCCGCAGACAGCGCGTCGTTAGCGTTGCGATAGTAGACCGTATACGTCGTCTGCATCGAGAAGAAGTTGTGGCTGATGGGATCTTCCTGCCCGTCGAGGCGAATCCATTCGGAACCGTCCTGCGTGAAGGATGCCTCGGTCGTGATTTCCAAGTTTTCCTCATCGCCTAGACTCGACGTGTATTCCTTGCTGCAAATGACAGAGCCATCGAGCACGTTGACGTAGTTCACCGTAACCTGGTACTCGTTCGGCGTCACATAGCCATCGGGCAGGTAATAGACATCCACAACAGGGTTGCTGCCTGAATCGTAGGTGTACGCGTACTGGGAAACGCTGCCCGCAAGGGCGTACGTCGTACCGTCGCTAGCGGTATAGCTAGAAGGGGGCTCTACCGCTTCCCCACCCTTGTAGGCAGTAGCCGTTTGCTGCCCCAGTACGCGGGCATCATCGCTCGCGCGCTTCGAGGCATCAATGAGATTGAAGGTAACCTGCACGGATCCGGCGTCGGATTCCTGCTGCTGATAGTAGAGGGTGTAGGTGGCTGACCCGGTGGTAACGCCATCCAGCTGCGCATCGAGCATGAGCACATTGTCGGTAAGCTTCGCCGACGTTGCCGTATCGCCACCGGCAAACGCGTACGAAACCGAAGCGTCCTGTACCTGGAGGTACATGACCTGCGGTGCGGTATAGGCATACGAACCCGTGACGGTCACGTAGTCGGACGCCAAGACGGCCTTCGAGCCGGCATCGACCAGATTGATGGTGGCGACGTAGTAGCCGCCCAATAGATCGCCCGCCTCAGCGATCTTGCGACAGGAAATAACGAAGTCATGCTGACCAGGATTGGCAGCGGAAACCGCGCTGCCAAAGAAGATGACACGATAGACCGAGCCGTCGTCGCCCACAACGGCAGAGGGAACGGAGACGGTGCGCGTCTCGCCCGACTGAATGCCCACGATGCTCTGCGTGGCGACCGTCTCGCCCGACTCGGCATCCACATAGCTAATGGAGCCATCTACGGAGCCCTGCACGGAATACGACTCGTATGCGTATTCCAGGGAGCCACTCGACGTGCTCACTTTCACCTGACCAGAAGCGGTACGCGCGAGGCGATAGGAAACGCCATCAACGTACATGCTCTCCTGGGGCGTGAACACGCGCGATTCGGAGCCGGAAAGGGTGCGCAGCGCAATGAGCTGCGGCGTGCCACCATCAAACGTGGCGTACACGGGATAGGTAGTGCCCTCATACAGCAGCTGCGTCTGCTCGCGGTCGGCATAGGCGCGCACCGTATACGAAGACTCGTACGATTCGACATCAAGATCGACGATGCCCGCCTCTTCGCTGGAAACGAGCGTCTGCTTGAGATGACTTACGACGGTCTTGCCATCGCAGACGGCTTCAACGTAGAAAACCTCGCCCGCAGTACCGGAAACGGAAAGAACGGGCACGGAGCCCTGCGTGACATAGGAGTCGGCACCGCTCACGGTAAGGCCATCCTGGGCATACGCCTGCCCAGTCACGAAGACGGAAGCCGCGAACAGCATCGCGAATGCAACCGTTGCAAAAAGCCTTCTAACCAGAGTCATTCAATGCCTTTCCCCTTGCGCGAACGCCGCGCAAACAGTCGTAAGAACGTAAGAAAAGACTTTACACCAGCATGAAGGACCCACAGGGAAAAAATCCCTGTTTGCGCAGATAATGACCCCTTTCAGACCACATAAGTATCACAAGATGCACAAAACTAATAAAACTTGTTCAGTTTGGACAAAGTGGCTAAAATATATCTCATACCCCACACCGCCATTTGGCATTTGTCCAAATCGGCAAACGGAAAGAAGGAGAACGCCCTACATGCCTATCGGAATGACCCTGAACTATCGCCTGCGACTCACCGATTTCGACCGCTTCGGACACCTGCATCCAGCCGCCGTGCTCGACATTCTGCAGGACCTCGCCACCGTGCAGGCGGAAGACATGGGCATTGGCTACAACGCCATGCATGACAAGGGCGTATTCTGGGCAATCGTACGCATGAAGTACGTGGTGCACCAAGAGCCAAAGCATCATTCCGTGGTTTCGGTGCGCACGTGGCCGCACTCCCCCTCGCGCTTCTCGTTTCACCGCGATTGGACCATGCATGACCAAGATGGCAACCTGCTGCTCTCCGCGGCATCGGAATGGGTCGTCATGGACGCGAAGGAGCGTTCGTTCGTTTCGGTAGCCGATATCTACGAGGGATCGAACGATTTCAGCGAAGATCGTGCCATCAAGGGGCGCATCCGAAAGCTGAAGCCCCTCCCCGCCCACGCATCGTGCGCACGCACCATTACGCCGGGACGCACCGACGTCGACGTAAACGCTCATGTGAACAACGCGCGCTACGCCACGTACGCCATCGACGCGCTCGACGAGGCGGCGGGTCGCCCCATCGTGGCCTTCCAGGCAGACTTCCGACACGAGGTTCGCAAGGATGAAACGGTGCGCATATTCACCCATCAAGACGAAACGGGAGCATGCATTGAAGTGCGAAAGGATACCGACGATATTGCCTGCAGCATCAAGGTAGATTATGCATAGTTTACGTTTATACCCTAGTCGTTTCTTTAGTTTTGGTGTAGTTCGAGTTTCCTAGTCATATATAAAGAGTTGAGGAGAATGCAATGGACAGCGTAACGCAACAACCCGAGGGCATAGCCTTCTCTCCCGCCATCCTGCTCAAGCTCTGCACCATCCATGAGCACCGTGGCGCCGAGCAGCTTGCATGCGCGCGCAACCCCGAAGCGCTCGACGCATACCGCGAAGCAACCATGTTCCAAAGCGCCCTTGCCGCCACGCGCATGGAGGGCATGACCATCGGCGACACGCGCCTGCGCTGCCTGGCGCGCGAAGAGGCAGAACCGCAATCCCCCGCCGAGCGATTCGCCATGGGCTACCTCTACGTCTGGGGGCTCATCGAGCAACGCTACGCATCCATCCGCCTTTCCCCCGGCACCATCCAGCAGCTCCATCGCGACATGCTCTGGTACGAGAAGGCGGAAGACGCCGGCGAATGGAAGGACGAAACGGAAACCCCCGCGGCCATCCGCGACCTCTGCCGCGAATACCAAGCGGCGAAGCGCTCGAAGGATGGCATCCCCATGCAGAGCATCTTCGTGTTCTACCGCGCCTTCACAGCCATCGCCCCCTTCGAGCGCTACAACACATCCTGCGCGAACCTGCTGCTTCTGTTGCTCCTCTGCCAGGAAGGCTACACGGTTGGCCTGCACGTCTCGCTCGATGCCGCGCTGGAAGGCAACAAGCGCAAGCTGGGGAATGCCGCAAAGAAGAGCAAGGAGCATGCGGGCGACGAAACGTACGCCGTTCGCATGCTGGAAACGCTTCTGGCATGCTATGAAACGCAGACCGAATACCTGCAGCGCATGGGCCAACGCGTAAGCAACGAAGCGCGCATTCGCGCCTACTTCGACCAAATCGAGGAACCCGTCACCAAGCGCGCCATCATGGACGCGAACCCATCCATGAGCCAGAAGACGGTCGAGCGCATCCTGCAGAAGATGCAAGACGAAGGAGCCATTCGCAAGATTGGCGCAGCCCGCGCCACGCGCTACAAGCGCAGGTAAGCCATTCCCCATCACGCAAAAGGGCGACTGCATTGCAGTCGCCCTTCTTATTGCATGCTATTCGAAATTCCGGGCATTACCAACTTGCGCGGATCATACGTGCTTCGGTAAGCACCGCCGACACAGGGCGATCGAAGCGCTCGCGCGCGATGCTCTCGGATGCCATATGGCTTTCGCGACACAGCCCCAAGGCAAAGCCGGGAAACGTAGACAGGAAGATGTCGTAATACCCACCGCCATAACCCAGGCGATAGCCGCGCGCGTCGAACGCAAGTCCTGGCACGATGCAAAGAGAATCGACCCGGGCAACAGGGTCTACCAGACGCCCAACTACGGGAGCGGGCTCGGGAATGCCATACGAGGAAGGAACAAGGCCTTCGAGCGAATCGATGGCATACCATTCCATGGAACGCGAACCGGGAACGCAACGCGGGAGGGCGACCACCTTACCCAGGGAAAGGGCACGCTCGATAATGACGTGCGTGTCGACTTCGCTGCCAACAGAATAGAAAGAGAAGACCGTGTGAGCACCCATAAATTCGGGCTGCTGGAAAAGCCGCTGCGCAATTTCCGCATCGATGGCAGCTCGGCTGGCGGGATCGAGTGCATCGCGGCGACTGATAAGCGCCTGACGTTGCGCGCGCTTTTCACACGCAACCGATTCGTAGCTTACTTCGGCAATCATGGAAACCAGCTCTCGTCGGGTTTACCTTCCACGGCAACTCTACCTAATGGCAAACCGCTCGCGGATAACGAAAAATCATTGTTACCAAAGCGTAGCTGCCTAATGATAAAATGCCCTTGACCTTACAAAACAAGCACGTAAGAGCAGGCAATTGGCAAAGCACGCTAAACAACCAATCAAGCCAGAAAAGCATACGGGAAAGCGCATTGGCAAGGGCATCGCAATCGCTCTCGCACTGCTCGTAGCCATAGCCGCGGCAGGAAGCGCCATCTACTTCTGGGCCCTCCCCAACGTCGCGCGCATCCAAGCGGCACAGCAGAAATCAAACGACACGCAGGCAACCGAAGCCAGCAGCACCGCAGCCACTTCGAGCGCAAGCGCCTCAAGCAGCACCACCGAAAGCCAGGCGGAAGCCACCACGCCCGCTACCTACCAAGTGGCGGCATACGACGACATTCCCATCTACTGCCCCATCCGCACGGCCGACCTTACCGCCGTCATCTTCCACCAGGCCTCGTATGCCTACGCACTGCAAATGTATACCGAGCTGCCGAAAGCCGACGGCGAAACCGCCTACAACGAGCACTACCTACGCGTGAACCACGCGCAGAATAGCGGCACCTGGGTCGACGCCGACACCGTGCACGCATGGCGCACATCCGCGTCCACCAACATCGACACGTCCATCGACGCGGGCGCACTGGCGGGAACGCCCGTCTACGCCCCCGTTACGGGAACCGTCGTGCTCGTCACGGAATACCAGCTCTTCGAGCAGCTCACCGACATCGAAATCCACATCCAGCCCGAAGGGCATCCCGAACTCGACGTGGTGGTCATCCACACCACCGACCCGCTGGTGAAGGCGGGCGACAAGGTCGTAGCGGGAACCACGCAGATTTCATCGGTGCGCGACATCAGCAGCATCAGCGGAGTCCAGCTCAGCGAATACACGAGCGAAGACGACCCGGGGAATCACGCGCACGTGCAGATCAACGATGCCAATTACGAGGGCTATCGCGAAACGAAGCTACAGGGAGCCATTACCGTGGAATAGGGGCAGTCCCTACGCCAAGCCGCACAAGAGCTCGAAGCTGGACACGGGCATGGGCTTCGCAAAATAGAAGCCCTGGAATATCTTGCACCCCATCTGCTTGAGCATCTCGAATTGCTCGACCGTTTCGACGCCTTCCGTAATGGCGCTGATGTGCAGCTTGCGCGAAAGGTCGATAACCGACTGCAGGATGATACGGGCGCGTTCGTGCTCGGTGGCCTCGCGCAGGAACAGCATGTCGATCTTCAGCACGTCCACGGGAATCTCGCGCAGCATGTTGAGCGACGAATACGCGCTGCCGAAATCGTCCATTTCCACTACGAAGCCCTCGGCCTGCAGCCCCTTGATGTCGACCAGGCGACTCTCGATGTCAGTCATCATGGCCGTTTCCGTGATCTCCAAACGCAGATGCGAAGGGTCGACGCCGTAGCGATTCACCAAGCTCACCAAGCGCTTGCGTACGTCGGTGAACAGGAAGTCCTTCGCCGAAACGTTCACCGAAAGCGTCAGGTCGTCCCTTCCCTGCATCTGCCAGATGCCCAGCATGCGGCAGGCATGTTCCCACATGAGGTCGTCAACCTTCGTAATGAGACCACTGTATTCCAGAATGGGCACGAATTCCGAAGGCGAAAGGAAGCCGCGATCGCGATGATTCCATCGCACGAGCAGCTCGGCACCAAGGATGGCACCCGTTTCGTCTACCTGAGGCTGCAGATACGGCATGATATCGCCGCCATGCAGCGCATCTTCGAGCGAACCGATGATGGAATGCGACCATACGCGCTGCTCGCGCACGCTGTTGTCAAAGATGCGCACGCGGCGATTGGCGTTCGAACCACAGCCGTCGATGGCCATATGCGCGCGATCGATCATAGTTTCGACCGGCAGCGACCTGTCTTCGACAACGTACACGCCAATGTGAACCAAGATGGGATAGTACGTGTTCCTGTCGAGCCTGATAATGTGATTCGTGGAGGCCTCGAGCATATCTCGGTCGAAATCGTCTTCGCGAATAAGGGCGCAAAACTTGTCGGCGCCCACACGGCCATAGACCATGCCGTCGGTCTTGTAGAAACGCAAGGCCGTGGCTATGCGCATAAGGAGCTTATCTCCCCCATGGCGACCATAGACGTCGTTGACCATTTTGAAATCGTGAACGTTCGAAACGAGCAGGCAGTAGCGCTCGCCCGGAGTGGCGTCGAGCAGCTCACGCGCTTTCGCGCAGAACATACGCCTGTTGTACAGCCCCGTAAGCTCGTCGTGCGTGGAACCGTATAGCGCCTCGGCATCCAAACGCTCGAGAAGATGCTTCTTTACCTTTACGCGCGTAGAGGTGACGGAATGAGACACAGAACGGCGAATGCCTGCCGACAAGGAGACACTGCTCAATTTGCTCATGAATCAACTCCGACCAATGGCGTAGGGGGCATTTAGGGTGCATTTGGATGCTGACCATTTGGTGAAATTGAATTTTACTACATATCGGATATGAAATAGCTTAATCGAGGTATTTCTTCTCGAAATCGGGGAACGGCATGGGCCGAGCGAAATAGTACCCCTGGAAAAGCCCGCATCCCATGGCTCGAAGCATGTCGTATTGCTCGGACGTTTCCACGCCCTCGACGATGCTGGGCATACCCAGGCTCTCGGAGAGCGCAATGACGCCTTCCAAAATCTTGCGAGCACGTTCGGGGTCCTTCGCGCGAGAGAGAAACGCCATGTCCACCTTCAGCACGTCGACGGGCATGTCCTTGAGCATGCCCAGCGAGGAATAGCCGCTGCCAAAGTCATCCATCTCCACCACGAAGCCCGCTGCGCGCAGGCGCTCCAAGGCGGCCATGGCGGCAGCGCCCTTCTCCATCACGACCGCCTCGGTGATTTCCAAATGCAGCGCTTGCGGCGCGATGCCATGCTTTTCGACGAGGTCGATGAACGTCTGCGCCACATCGATGAAGAAGAAGTCACGTGGCGAGATGTTCACGGCCACGTACATGTCGATGCCGCGGTTCGCCCAATCGCGCAGGATGCGGCAGGACTCTTCCCAGATGTGCTTATCGAGCTGCACGATCATGCCGTTGCGCTCGAAAATGGGGATAAACCTGTCAGGACGCAGCTCTCCCCACTCCGGATGAATCCACCGAGCAAGCGCTTCGCCGCCTCTCACGACGCCATCTGCATTCACCTGAGGCTGCACGTACGGACGAATCTGATGCTCTCTCATGGCCCGGTCGAACGCGCCAATGACCTTCTTGGACCAGAGCAATTCATCGCGCATGGCATCGTCGTAGATAGCCAGACGCCGTTCGTGCGCATATTCGGAGCCAATGGACTTGGCGGCGCGCATGGCGCGGTCAATCATGATGGGCACGGAAAGCGATCGGTCGGTTACCTCGTACAAGCCCACGTGCACGACCACGGGGAACAGGCGGTCGGCGTTAACGTACGCAACCTGGTCGGGCAAGTCGATAAACATCCGATAGGAAACGCGGTCGCGATCGAAGCACACTGCGAAATGGTCGGAGGCAAGTCGCGCGTACAGCGTTCCCGGGTTGGCTTTCTCGCGCAAGGCGGTGGCAATGCGCACGAGCAGATCGTCGCCCTCCTCCGAGCCGTAGATATCGTTGATGAGGCTGAAGTCTTTGACGTTCGAAACGGCGATGGCGTAATTCACGTTGGGATTCTCGCTGAAAAGGCGTTCCACCGCCTCGCAGAACTTGTGCTTGCGATACAAGCCCGTCAGGCTATCGTGATCGGCGCGGAACTGGGCCTCCTCAGTGGCCTTGCGCTCCTCTATCAGACTCTCCTCGTATTCCGTCTGGTCGTACACGATAAGATACCCACCCACGACCCGCTGCTTCTTGTCGGCGATGACGCTATAGCGCACGCGGAAATACCGTTGAACGCCATTCAGGCTATCGTAGGCTTCGCGCTCGTGCTCAACCACATACGAACTACCCTCACCCAAAAAGCGCGTGAAGAGGGCATTGCCGGAATGCAGGTCATCCGGATCCAAGCCGAACTGCTCGCGTGCCACGTCGTTCACGAACAGGCAATTCGCATCGCCGTCGAACACGGCGATGACCTCGCCGAACTCCGAGACCACACGCGAAAGCAAGCGGTCGATCACGATGAAGGGCTTGTACACGATGGCGAAGAAGAACCCTAGCAGCGCGCAGATGGTGTAGGCAACGAACGAAAAACCAAGCGGCGTGTCGGTGGATAGATAGTAGATGTCGGTGCCAACCGACGCCAACACGGCAATGAGCATGACCACATAGCGCTCGGAGTAGACCGCAGGAACCAAGATGGCCTTGTTAAGCAGCAAAATCACGGCGGCCAAGAACATGAGCAGCGTGATGCATTGATGCACGAGAAGCCACGGCTGGGGAATAAGGATAAACGAGCCCATCCACGGCATAAACGCGGTGGGCTCGAGCTTGAACACGAAGCCCGTGAAAACGTTGGAAAGAATGACCACCGTGTCCACCGTGGCCATTGCCGCAAACAGAAAGGCCCAGATGGTCCCTCGAAATTGACTGGAGCAATACACGGCAATGAAGTTGACCAGTTCCAGGAGCATCCAGTCGGTACCCGCGAAGAACAACAGCGCGCCAAACATCGCCAAAGGTTCGCTCGGCGCCACGACCATGATGACATCGCCCAGAACGGGTAGCAGCACATACCCAAGCAGACGTTCCATGTCGTAGGAAATAGGACGCACGGAACGATGGGCTATACGCGCGCACGCGAATATAGCCGCAATCATTGCGAATGAAATAAGCAAAAACGCTATCATGGCCCCAAACCAGCACTGTTCCGCCCCCAAGCAGAACATAATTGTAACACCCGTGGTAGCATATTTAAATTGTTGCGAAGCAATACACACGATTCGTTTGATATGCGTTTCCCGGGATGCAGCATGAGCCACATTACACGTGACGCGGCGGCAAGAATGTGCAGATTGTGACCACAGAATAATTCGGGGTTGATTTGGCGCGCGGTTACGGCTAATATACTTTTCGCTGCTTGAGCAGCAAACACTTTCGGGTTGTGGCGCAGTTTGGTAGCGCACTTGACTGGGGGTCAAGGGGTCGCAGGTTCAAATCCTGTCAACCCGACCAGCTAAACAAGCGGGTCAGAAGATTTCTTCTGACCCGCTTTTTGCGTCCCTAGCCCACTCTCACGCGCGCGGCAAACACGGCGCTAACGCCCAAAACCCGCCTACGCAGAAAAATGAGCAAATCAAGCCGTCATAATGTAAGAAATGTAACTGTTTACACGCCCGCGAGACCACAAACGCTCGAATGGAAAATCACGACCTGGGATTACGCCGTCCCAGAAGTACGAGATGAACCCGTTTGTCCCACCGAAAAGGCGAAATCACAGAAATCTACGTGTAAACGGTTACATTTTTGCTAAATCGACCTGCGATTTTGCTCATTTCTCATAGGAGCGACCCCAGGTGACGCGGGGACGTACCTTCTGTCACCTCTCCAGGTGACGCGGGGACGGGCGTTCGAGGGTGACAGAGGGTACGTCCCTGTGTCACCTGGAAGATTTCTTCTGACCCGCTTTTTGCTTTCCTCATCCAGCCCCTAAGGCGAAACGCGGGTGACAGAAGGTACGTCCCCATGTCACCCTCAGCGGGACGCTGTCCATGGCGGTTGCGCGCCCTATTCCTTGCGCTGCTTGCGCATGCGGACGAAGGCCACGACGCCAATCGCTGCGGCGCAGATGATTACCATGGCCAGCGGCAGAAAGCCGATGAAGGGATCGCTCGTCTTTGCCATGCTCGATCCGTACGTACTCGATGCGGGATAGTGCGTGCTCGTCGACGTAGACGTGGAGCTCGCAGCCGCCTCCTCCACGGTAAACGACGCCGAAGAGGTGCCATCGTCGAACGCAACGGCAAGTGCATGCGTGCCCGCATCGAGCGTCTCCAGCAAATCCGCGGGCAGAGTAAGCACCACGCTGCCGCTTTCGGCGGTATAGCGGGACGAATCGACCTCTACCCCATCAATCGAGATGCCCGTGAAATGCGAGAACGTAGCAGCGGAGTCGCCCGAGCGCTCCACCGTGAACACGAGCGCTTCGTCACTACCCTTCTGCCAGGTGGCGCCATCGCCGGAAACCATATCGTACGTGGGAGCCACCACCGGAGCGGCAATTTCGAACGTACGCTTCACCGTGCCCGTATAGGCACCCGTACCCGTAATGGTAACCGTGGCAATGCCCGGTTCAACGTTATCCGCATACGTCACCTCGTAGTCAGTGCCCGCGACAAGGCCGGGAATCTCCACCAGGGGCGTTATGGGCGAACCGCTATACGGATAGGACGCATCGAGCGCCGTAACCGCCGAGTCGTAGAACGCAACGTCATACAAGCTCAATGCGGGCTCTGATGAGGACACGTAAGGCATGTTCGCCATGGCAAGGTTGCTAAGCCAAGTGGTCCGATTGCCTCGAATGATGTCGAGGGAATTAACCAGCACGCCCTTCACCTGCGTGGAGCCGGTATCGCCAAACAGATTGCCAATCGACCCGGCCGAGCTGATGACATACTCATGGCCGTCGGCATCGCCCAGGTACATCATCTCGTGACCAGGCATGAACAGCACGGTCCCCAAGGGCATCTGCCGAATGGCCGCCGCCTTGTGAGCATCGTCTAGCCCGGAAAGGTCGTACGAGCGCACCGGCATATTACGCTGCCACGTAGTATTGCGCGCCAGCTCGAGCCCAAAGCACTTGTATACGTCGCGCACATAACCCGAGCAGTCGTTCGCCTCGAGCATGCCTCCCCAGCCATACATCTCACCCAGGGAATTGAAAGCGACGTTGGCAATGTTCTCGCGCGTAAGGGGCAGGTAGCCCTCGCTTACGGGCTCCGATTCGGCAATGAGGCACACTTCCTTCGAATACGTGCCGTCGGACTTGCGTACAGGCAGATAGCAGACGTGATTGTTGTACGCCGAACGCGTGCCCACGAGCACACTCGCATCCTCCCAGTCGATGCGCTCGAGCACCGTGCCCATATACAGCAGCCTATTGGCGGTATTCGACGTAACGTTCGACTGCTCGGTTCGCACCTTGTAGCCAGTAACAACCAGCTCCTGACCCTCCGCAATGTCCCACGCGCTCAGCCACTCGCTCTTGTTGGCGCAAATGGCGACATCGGAAGCGGGAACCCAGCCACCATCCAGGCACGAAGAGCTGCAGTAGTAGAACAAACCATCGGTGGACACGGCGTGCACCACTACGGGCTCGTTTACGCGCAGCGCGCTCAGGTACAGGTTGTCATCATCAGCATCGCCATACGTTTGGAAAAGCGGACGATCGGTGGGATATCCACGAAGCGTGGTGTGAGTGGTCACGACGCCATACGGGCTAGCAATGGCAGGAGCTGCGCCATCGGTAGGATATACGGACATGATGTCATCGACATCGGCCTGGGTAAAGGGAGACCAATCCTCGTTGTACGTCTTGCCGACAAAGTCGTTTTCCAGCTCGCTACGCGCAGCTGCCGCAAGGGCCTGCTGGCGCTCAGCCGTAAGGTACGACGCATCAACAGTCTTCATATCCTGCAGGTGCGTATTGCCGGCCTTCACCGCCGCATCGTTCAACGCGTCGATGGTAGCGCGATCGGCCAAAATATCGGTAGCATCCGTCTGCTTCGCCACCCAATACGCCGCCGTGGACTTTTCCTGCGTGACATCGGGCAAGTAGATCACCGACGTCGACTGCGCCTCGAGCGCATCGCCATCGGCATGCGCATACAGGGCGAAACCGCCCATAGCTAGCAGCGCAGACAGACAAAGCGCAGCCACCACGCGTACGGACATGAAAGACCCGAAAAGCTTCTTTCCCATCGGAACCTCCAAACGGGAAGCGCGCACCGCATACGCACCACCTGCGGCTCGGCTACCCCTAGACCCTTTGACCTAGCAGAATACTACCAGATGGATAACAAAAACGGGAAGGGCGAACCCTTCCCGTTGACCACGCGATATACAGCAGAGGCTACGCGTTCTGCAGAGGCACGCGCTCGTCTTCCACGTTGAAGAGCTCGCGCGTTTCGGGCGCTTCCTCGGCCTGGATGCCGTGACGCTCCACGTACCCCGTCATGATGAGCGAGAGCGCGCCGTCACCCGTGACGTTGCAGGCAGTGCCGAAGCTATCCTGCAACGCGAAGATGGTGAGCACCAACGCGGTACCCGTGGCATCGAAGCCAACGACACCCGTGATGAGGCCCAGGGACGCCATGACGGTGCCCCCCGGCACGCCCGGCGCGCCAATGGCGAAGATGCCGAGCAGCAGGCAGAACAGAATCATGGTGGTCACGCTGGGCATGGCGCCGTAGAGCATCTTCGAAATGGTCATGACGAAGAAGACCTCGGTGAGCACCGATCCGCACAGGTGGATGTTCGCGAACAGCGGAATGCCGAAGCTGACCATGTCCTTGCGCAGCGGCTTGGCCTTGCCCGCGCACTGCAGCGCCACGGCCAGCGTGGCGGCAGAGCTCATGGTGCCGATGGCGGTAAGGTACGCAGGGCCGTAATGGCGGATGACCTGCAGCGGATTCTTGCCGGAATACGCACCGGCGATGCCGTAGAGCACGGCCAGCCAGATGTAATGGCCCAGAATGACGATGAGCACGACCACGATGAACACGGGCAGCTGCTGGGTAATGGCACCTTCGTACGCCAGACCGCAGAAGGTGCAGGCGATGAACACAGGCAGCACGGGAATGATGACCTTCGTTACCACGGCCAGCACGATGCGCTGGAACTCATCGAGAATCTGCGGGATAGCCTTGGCCTTCGTCCACACCGAGGCAAGGCCCACGATGATGGAGAACACCAGCGCGCTCATGACGCTCATGATCTGCGGAATGTCCAGCTGGAAGGGCACGTCGGGCAGGTCGCGCAGGCCAGCGGGGTCGGTGACGATGGACAGCTGCGGAATGATGGCATAGCCGGAAGCCGTGCTGAAGAACGCAGCGCCAATGGAGCTCACGTACGCAATGAGGATGGCGAACCCGAGCACGCGTGACACGTTGCTGCCCAGCTTCGTGATGGACGGCGCGATGAAGCCGATGATGATCAGCGGCACGCAGAACATGATGAGCTGGTTGAGGATGTACTTCACCGTAACGATGACGAGCATCACCTGCTCGGTTGCAACCAGGCCCACCAGAATGCCCACGACCACGGCCACGAGCAAAATGAAGGGCAAGCTGGTAACTACTCTCTTCATTGGTATCCTTTCCTGAACGCGCGAAACCCTTCTCGCGCATTTCCCTAACAGCGCCCTACTATACCGTTTTTTGCACTGTTCAGAGCAGAAAAATGCCGCTGGGTTCGCCAGCGGCATCAAAAAAGTTAGGCCTACCTATCAGCCATGCATTACGCACGCGCTGAAGATGCGGCAGGAGCCACCTGCTTGCCCTCGCGGCAACGCACGCTCGCGAAGACGCTGCCCGCGATGTTGTGCCACACGCTAAAGATTGCACCTGGCAGCGTGGCCAGCGGATTCGCCGCGAAATTGGCGGCGGCCAGGCTTACGGAAAGGCCACTGTTCTGCATGCCCACTTCGATGGCGAGCGCGGTGGTCTTCGCGTAGTCCATCTTGAAGAGGCGCGCGATGGCGTACCCCACGCCCATGCCGATGGCATTGTGCAGAACAACCACAGCCAGCACGAGCGCGCCGCTCTCCAGGATCTTGGTGGTGTTGGCGGCCGTGATGCCGGCCACGATGAAGGCGATGGCGAACACCGAGATGACGGGCAGAATGGGCTGAACCGTCTGCATAGCGCGATGAGCGAAGGCGCTCACCACCAGGCCGGCAATCACGGGCAGCAGAACCACCTGCACCACGGAAACGAACATCGCCACGATGGAGACCTCAACCCAGGCGCCGGCCAGCGCATACACGAGCACGGGCGTTACGAGCGGGGCCAGGAGCGTGGACACGATGGTCATACCCACCGACAGGGGCACGTCGCCCTTGGCGATGTAGGTGATCACGTTGCTGGCCGTGCCGCCGGGGCAGCAGCCCAGCAGAATGACGCCAAGGGCAATGTCCGCAGGCAGCTGCAGCACCGTAGCCAGCGCCCAGGCAGCCAGCGGCATGATGGTGTACTGCGCCACCGCGCCAATGAGCACTTCCTTGGGGTGCGTGAACACGACCTTGAAGTCGGAAGGCTTGATGGTCAGGCCCATGCCGAACATGATGACGCCCAGGAAGATGGTGGTGTAGCCCGTGGCCCACACAAACGCCTGGGGCACCACGAACGCAAGCGCGGAAAGCGCGATGATGATAAGCGCAACGTAGCGCGTAAGAACACTGCCAATGGTTGAAAGAGCTCGCATGATATCCCCTTTACTTTGCGGGCTGGTACACGAAATTGTCGATAAGGCGCGTAGAGCCAATGCGCACGGCCATGGAGACCAACGCCTCAGTGTCGAGCGCGTCGAGCGGCTGCATGTCGATAGCGTCGTTCACGCACACGTACTCCACGTTCGCGCGCGGCTCCTCGGCAAGCACATGCAGCATCTCGCCCACCAGCTCGCTTGCGGGCATGCCATCGTGCGCAACCTCCTGGCCGCGGAACACCGAACGGCTGAGCACCGTAGCCGCCTTGCGGTCCTCGGCGGAAAGGTACGTGTTACGCGACGACTTCGCCAGGCCATCGCTCTCGCGCACGATGGGACACCCCACGACCTGCACGTCGAAGTTCAGGTCATCGACCATCTTGCGGATGATGGCAAGCTGCTGGGCGTCCTTCTGGCCGAAGTAGGCGCGGTCGGGCTGCACGATATTGAACAGCTTGGAAACCACGGTGCACACGCCGCGGAAATGAATGGGTCGCGCGGCGCCTTCCAACGTAGAGGACAGGTAGTCGATGTTCACAAACGCATGCGCGTCGTGGTACATCTCGCTGGGCTCGGGATGGAACACGTACGTGGCACCCAGGCGCTCGCACAGCGCGCAATCGGCCTCGAAGTCACGCGGATAGGCATCCAGGTCTTCCCCTTCGGCGAACTGCGTGGGGTTCAAGAACACGCTCACGACGGCAACGTCGTTTTGGGCAACGGCGCGCTCGATGAGGCTGGCATGCCCCTCGTGCAGGTAGCCCATGGTAGGCACGAGGCCAATGGTCTTTCCCTCGCGCTTCAGAGCGCGCAGCACGCGCTTCGCTTCGGAAATGGTGGTAATAACTTGCATGGCTCCCCCTCTATGCCAAGTCTTCCAAACGGCCATGCGCTTCGTATCGGGTGATACGGGACGCATGATTGAACCCATCCACGAACACGACATGAGGCTTTGCGGATGCGGCCTCTTCTTCGTCCATCTGGGCATAGGCCATGATGATCACGTGATTACCCACGTTGGCGCAGTGAGCAGCCGCGCCGTTCACGCAAATGACGCCGCTCCCCCGTTCGCCGGCAATGGCATAGGTGGCGAAACGGTCGCCCCGTTCCACGTTCGCGATTTCCACGCGCTCGTATTCGCGAATGCCCGCAGCGTCGAGCAAATCGGCATCGATAGTGATGCTGCCGATGTAATCCAGCTCGGCCTGCGTCACGCGGGCGCGGTGAATTTTCCCATGTAGCATGGTGGTTAGCAAAACAAATCCTCCTGATCCCTCTGACGTGCTAAAGGATGCTATCAGGAGGAACCAGGAGGAACAAATAGATTTAATTTATGCGGGGTATTGCGGGGAACTACTCCTGCCCATGCATAAGCGACAGGGCCTTATCGAGCACGATGTCGGCCAATTCTGCCTTGAGCATATACGGAACGTGCTCGTCACCGTCTTCGGTGACCATCCAGATCTCGTTGCCCTCGGTACCGAACGCCAAGCCATTGCCCACCTGATTGGCAATGATCATGTCGGCGTTCTTCGCCAGAAGCTTCTTGCGCGCGTTGGGCACCACGTCGTGCGTTTCCGCAGCGAAGCCCACGACCACCTGGTCGCCCTTCGCATGGCCCATCTCAGACAGGATGTCGGGGTTTTCCGCCAGGCGAATGGTGGAAAGCGCCGCGTCGTCGAGGCCCTTCTTCAGCTTGTGGTCGGCTTCGTTTTCCGGGCGCAAGTCGGCCACAGCCGCAGCGAAAATGGCCAGGTCGCACATGGGGAACACCTCGGCCACGGCGTCGCGCATCTCGCGCGCAGTGCGCACGGGCACCACGGTGACGCCCTCGGGCGCGTCGACGGCAACGGGGCCGGAAACGATCGTGACGTTGGCGCCGCGCTTGGCAGCGGCCGTGGCGAGCGAATAGCCCGTCTTGCCACTGCTGAAGTTGGTGATGTAGCGCACCGGATCGATGGGCTCGATGGTGGGGCCAGCGGTAATCATGAGGTTCATGCCCTTCATGTCGCCGGAAATGCCCAGCGTCGTAAGGGCGCGCGATACGATGTCATCCACGGGCGCCAGCTTGCCGCGACCCACGTAACCGCAGGCCAGATAGCCCTCCTGCGCCTCGATGATCTGGTAGCCACGCATTTCCAGAATGGCCATGTTGTTCAAGTTGGCCGGGCTGGTGTACATGTTCACGTTCGCCGAAGGGGCAACGATGATGGGGCACGAGCATGCGATAGCCGTGGACGTGAGCAGGTCGTCGGCAATGCCATTGGCCAGCTTGGCAACCACGTTCACCGTACATGGCGCAATGAGGAAGAGGTCGGCTTCCTCAGCAAGGCTGATGTGAGGAATGGGGTCGCCACCCTCGGTAAACATCTCGACGCCCACTTCTTCGTGCGTAAGTGCGCGGAAGGTAAGCGGGGTCACGAACTTGGTAGCGTGCTCGGTCATGACGACCCTCACGCGCACGCCAGCGTTCTGCAGACCTCGAACGATCTCGCAGGCCTTATACGCTGCAATGCCGCCCGTAACGCCAACCAGGACGGTCTTCTGCTCTGAACCCATCTGAATGCTTTCTACTCGTTCGCGCGAGCGTACCTAGTCGCCAAACGCGCTTTTCCCTATATTACGGCGAAGCACATCGGCAATAATGCGAACGTGCTCCTGGCTATCGTTGAGACACGGAACCCACACAAAGCGGCCGTTCGTGTTCAGGGTATTCGAAATGGAGCCATCAATGGCAGGTTTCGCCGGCTTCGCCCCCGCCCCCTCGAGCGCGGGAACCATTTCCTGCGGGATGTCGTACATCGTCTCCAGGCAGTCGATGGCAAACCCCGGGCATGCAAAGAACACGCGGAAGTCCTGGCTGCGCCAGCTTTCCAGCACGTCAAGCGACAGCGGGGACGCCCAGGCCTTGGGGTTGTGGCCAAAGACGCTCTGGTACGACACGGTAACGCTCGCGGGGTCGATACCCAAACGTTCGGCCACCAGGCGCGTCGTTTCGCGCGTCTGCGTGCGGTACGTGTCGCCCGCTCGCTCGTCCTTCAAGGGAATGGCATGGAACGAGAGCATCAGGCGGTCGCCCGAAGCAGCGTCGAAGCCCAGGTCGCGAATGCGACGAGCCATCTCGTCGATGTAAAGGGCGTTGTCGTGGTAGTTGTCGATAATGCAGCACGGCGGGCGCCAGCCGACTTCCTTGCGGGCGCGGTTGAACGCGTCGATCACGGCAAGCGTGGGCGAATAGGCGCTCTGCGGATACAGCGGCAGCAGCACCAAGCGCTCCACGCCAGCGTCGCGCATCTCGCGCAGCACGCTGGCAATGGCGGGCTGGCCATATGACATGGCACTACGCACCACAACGTCTTCGCCACCAGCGGAAAGCTCCTTCCCTACGGCCTTCGCCAGACGTTCCTGCAGGTAAATGAGGGGCGAGCCATTCTCGTTCCAAATGAAGCGATAGCGCTCGGCCGACGTGAACTTGCGCTTGGGCAAGATATGGCGGAAGACGAGCCACTTCCAAAGCGGGCGCGGCATCTGGCAGATGCGGTCATCCATAAGGAACTCACGCAAATACGATTCGATGGCATCTGGTTCGGGAGAGGCGGGCGATCCTGTGTTGGCAATGATGATTCCTGTTTTCATTCCAGTCCAATCTGCGCCAAGCGCGTAAGAGTTAGGCTTGCCTGTCCCTGATGAAGTTGATTATAACTGCAGGTCGGGCGTTTGCGCCTGAGCTTCGGCCATCGCCTGCAAAATGCTCTCACCCGCAGCGGTGCGACCCATGCTGCGCGGCGCCAGCACATCGAGCACCTCGCGCAGATCGGGCGGGAACCCGTCGATCAGGTGAATGTGATCGCCCGTCATGGGATGGTCCACGTCGAGCGAATAGGAATGCAGGAATTGGCGCTGCAGGCCCAGCTGCTGCTGTTCGTTGCCCCAGCGATAGAGCGGGTCGCCCACGCAGCAGTGGCCAATGTGCTCCATATGCACGCGAATCTGGTGCGTGCGACCGGTGTAGAGCTTGCACTCCAAAAGCGTGAAGCCCTGGTCCTTCGTGCCCTGCTCGAAGCGCTCGAGCACCGTGAACGTGGTAAGCGCATTGCGCGCCGTGGGCTTGTAGGAAATGGCCATGCGCAGGCGGTCGAAGTCAGCACGCGCGATGGGCTCGTCGATCATGCCGGTATCGTAGGCGATGTTGCCATGTACGAGCGTGATGTACTTGCGCTCGACGTCGTGCACGCGGATGAGCTCCTGCAGCGCTGCACCGCAAGCATCGCTCTTCGCGCACATCATAAGGCCGCTCGTGTCCATGTCGAGCCGATGCACGATGCCAGGGCGGTCGTCGCCCTGCACATGCGCCAAGCTGTCGCGGCCATACGCATAGATAAGTGCGTTCACCAGCGTAAACGACGGATGATTGGGCGCGGGGTGCACGCACAGCCCCGCCTGCTTGGAAATGACGATCATGTCGTCGTCTTCGTAGCGAATATCGAGCGGGATGTCCTCGCCCCGCAGGTCGATATGCTGCGCTTGCGGCACTTCCTCGTACACGATGGTGTCGCCCGCGCAGACCTTCGTCTTCTTGGTAGCGGTGGCTCCGTTCACGAACACGGCACCCGCCTCGATCTGCTTGGCAGCCTGGCTGCGGCTTTCGTAGCAATCGCGCAGCGCCAGGTACACATCAAGACGCATACCCTCGTCTTCGCCACCTACCTGGCACATGAGAGCACGAGCCATTATTCGCCCTTGCCCGCGTCCACGGCAGTGGAAGCCTCGTCGGACGCGAAGACGGAAAGGAACAAGCTGATCATGAGAAGCGCGATTCCCACCGTAACGCCGATATCGGCCACGTTGAACACGGGGAAATCGATGAACGTGCAGTTGATGAAGTCGACCACGTAGCCATACGCCAGGCGGTCGATGGCATTGCCCAGGCCGCCCGAGGCAACCAGGGCAAGCGAGATGACTTCCAGCAGGGCAACCTGGCCCTTACGCGCCACAGACGCGAACCACATGATCACGACAACGCTGATAATCACGCTGAAGATGCCCAGCGCAAACGTGGACTGGCTGAAGATGCCCCAGGCAGCACCGGTGTTGTGAACCAGAATGAACTGGAACAGACCCAGCACGTTGTCGGCAAACACATGGCCTACCTGGCCATTGTCGAATGCCACCTTGGTGATGCGGTCGAGAATAAGCCAAACGGCCACGATGACCGTGAAGGCCACCGTGGCTTGCTTGGCGGAAAGTCGCTTCATGGCGTTGGGCATGCGCTATTCCTCGGTGAAGCCGATTTCGTCGAGCACGTTGCCGCAGCGCTCGCACACATGCGGATGCGCGGCGTTGCCACCCAGGTCGCGGTAGTTCCAGCAGCGCGGGCACTTTTCCTTTTCGCTCACGCCGATGGTAGCGGCCATGTCCTCGCCCTCGCACTGCGAAAGCTCAACGCCGCTCACGATGAACAGCTCTTCGAGCATGCCGGCTTCGTAGGACTGCAGCGCGGCAAAGGCAGCAGCGGGAACCTGCAGCTGAACGGTAGCTTCCTGGCTCTTGTTCACCAGACCGTTGCTGCGCGCGTCTTCCAGCGCCTTGGTAACCACCTCGCGCGCCTGCAGCACGTAGGCGAAGGAATCGGCGATGGCGGCCGTATCGGCAGGCAGCGCGGGCACGAAGTCGTCGCGCGTGGGCCAGCCAGCCAGCTGCACCGATTCGGGACGACCCTCGCGGTTGCGAATGGACTCGGGGTAATGCTGCCACACTTCCTCGGTGGTAAAGCTGATGATGGGCGTCATGATGCGAACGAGCACTTCCAGGATGTTCATGAGAACCGTCTGGGCGCTGCGACGCAGCGGGCTGTTCGGGGCTTCCGAATACAGGCGATCCTTCAGCGAATCCAGGTACACGGCGGAAAGGTCGCCCACCACGTAGTCGTACAGCGCACGATACGCGCGATGATACTGGTACGCATTGAACGCAGCATCCACGTCGTTGAGCAGCTGTTCCAGGCGCACCATGGCCCACTGGTCGATGGGCGTGAGTTCGTCGAAGCTAGCGACGCAGTTCACCTGGTCGTCGAAGTCGGGCAACGAGCCCAGCAGGAAGCGGAACGTATTGCGGAAGCGACGATATGCATCGGACACGCGCTTCAGGATGTTGTCGGAAATGGACACGTCGACCGAGTAGTCGGTGGACGCAACCCACAGGCGCAGCACGTCGGCGCCGAACTTGTTGCACACTTCGTTCGGGTCGATGCCGTTGCCCTTGCTCTTGCTCATCTTCTCGCCGTTTTCGTCGACGGTGAAGCCGCAGCAGACAACGCTCTTGTAGGGCGAGGTGCCAAATGCGCCCACGCCGCACAGAAGCGAGCTCTGGAACCAGCCGCGGTGCTGGTCGGAGCCTTCCAGGTACATGTCGGCAGGCCACTTCAGGCCGTCCGCCTCGGCGCGGTGCTGCAGCACGCCCACGTTGGACACGCCGGATTCCCACCAGACGTCGAGGATGTCCTTTTCGGGAACCAGGTCGGTGCCGCCGCATGCGGAGCAGCAGGTGCCTTCGGGCAGGTATTCGGAAGGCTGCTTGGTGAACCAAGCGTCGGCGCCTTCGGTGTTGAACAGGTCGATAACCGCGTCGAACGTCTCTTCGGTAGCCACGACTTCGCCGCAATGCGCGCACTTGAACACGGGGATGGGCACGCCCCAGTTACGCTGACGCGAAATGCACCAGTCGGGACGGTCCTCCACCATGGCGCCAATGCGGTTGACGCCCCATTCGGGCACGAAGCGCACGTGGTTGTGAATCTGGTCGAGCGCCTTCTCACGCAGGCCCGTTTCGTCCATGGAGACGAACCACTGGTCGGTGGCGCGGAAGATGACGGGCTCGTGGCAGCGCCAGCAGTGCGGATAGCTGTGGTTGATGTCCTCGTGCAGGATGAGCGTGCCGCGCTCGCGCAGCCATTCGATGATCTTGGGGTTGGCGTCGTTCACGTCCATGCCGCTGAACGGACCGCCGGTGCCCATGCCCTCGCCCGTGTAGAAGCGGCCGTCGTCGTCGACGGGCATCACTACGGGAATGCCGAACTTCATGCCGGCCTTGTAGTCGTCGACGCCGTGACCAGGCGCACCATGAACGATGCCCGTGCCGTCTTCCAGCGTGACGTAGTCGGCGTGGATGAACGTGCCCTCTTCGCCAGCGTCGCCGAAGATGGGCTGCTTGTACTTGTTGCCAGCCAGCTGCTCGCCCGTGGCGTGCCAGACCTCGCCGTCCACTTCCACCAGGTTGCATTCCCAGCCGAACTTCTCGCAGCACTTCGCCGCCAGCTCGCGGGCGAAGATGGTGGGGCGACCGTCGTGCATGACGGCCACGTACTCGGCCTTCGGATGCAGGATGACAATAACGTCAGCAGGAAGCGTCCAAGGCGTGGTGGTCCAGATGGCCACGTCGACGGAGCCCTCGTAGGCTTCCAGGCCCGCAGGCGTGGTGGTGAGCTCGAAGCGCACGAAGATGGCGGGGCTTACCTCGTCACCGTATTCGATTTCGGCTTCGGCCAGGGCGGTATGGCAGTGGCTGCACCAATGGATGGGCTTGCGGCCGCGATACACGGCGCCATCCAGGTACATCTTCTTGAAGACTTCTACGTTCGCGCTCTCGTAGGTGGGCTGGAACGTGAGGTACGGATGATCCCAGTCGGCGTTCACGCCCAGGCGCTTGAAGCCATCGCGCTGCACGTCGACGAACTTTTCGGCCCATTCGCGGCACATCTTGCGGATGACCGACTGAGGCAGCTCGTTCATCTTCTGGGTGCCGATTTTCTTTTCGACCTCGTGCTCGATGGGCTGACCGTGCGTGTCCCAGCCGGGGATGTACGGCGTGAAATAGCCACGCTGCGCGTTGGTCTTGTTCACGAAGTCCTTCAGAATCTTATTGAAGGCATGGCCAATGTGGATGGGGCCGTTGGCGTACGGAGGGCCGTCGTGCAGCACGAACGGCTGGCCGTCCTTATTCTTCTCCAGCACCTTGTGGTAGATGTCGATGTCGTTCCACCACTGCAGGCGCGAAGGCTCGTTCTGAGGCAGATTACCCCTCATCGCGAAGTCAGTCTTGGGCAGAATCATCGTCTGTTTATACGCGTTGGCCACTTCTGTACCTTCCACATATGCCTAAATTTACAAATGGCTATTATAGGGGCAAAACGGGCGCGGTTGGGCGGCGGCGCAAAAACGCCAAATCCACGCGCGCGCCGAATGCGCGGTGCTGGGAAAATGGCGCAAGGCATGAAGCGCGGCGGTGCGCTGAGAACGAACCCGATGTATACAGCTGCTGGGCGTGCCGAATCCAGCCTCTCACCAAACGCGCATGCAAACGGACCTGCAATATGCAGCCACTGGCCGCAATCGACAGCTACTTGTAATCGGCGGGATTCTTGCTCGAGCTGCCCGTAAGGTTCTGGCGCGTGCGCATCTCGCGGCCGAACTGCACGGCGTACTCGCCAAAGCGATCGCGCACCATGTCGGTGGCCGTCTTCAGGTTCTCGCGTTGCTCTTCGCTGGGCAGGCTGGCGTCGGGCGCTTCGTCTTCTAGCTCAAAGAGCGAATCTTGCACGGGCGCTTCCCCATCGAATCGCGAAACGCCACACCCCACCAGGCGCACCGCCGTCCCCGGATGCCACAAGTCGCCGAGCATGGAACGCAAATGCGCCGCAATCACATACTCGTCGTTCGTGGGTTCGGGCAAGCGCTTCTGCGCGCTGCGGACGTTCAGATTCGCGTAGCGTATCTTCAGGGAAACCGTGCTGCCGGACAGGCCCTTCAGGCGCAGGCGACGCCCCACCTTCGCGGCCACGGTGCCAATGGCGGCCTCGATGTCGGCGCGCTCCGTAAGGTCATGCGCGAAGCTGATCTCGTTGCTCACCTGCTTTACCGGCTCGCCCGCGGAGATGCCGTCGGTGTCGGCACCCAGGCAGCGTGCGCGCATAGCCTCGGCATTCTTGCCGAACACACGCCGCAGCACGTCGGGATCGGCCGCAGCCACCTGGCCCAGCGTGGTGATGCCGAAATCCTTCAGGTGAGCCTGGGCCACGGGACCAATGCCGCTCATGCGCGACGTGGGCAGCGGCGCCAGGAAAGCCGCCTCGCGCCCCGGGTACACCACGGTGATGCCGCGCGGCTTGTCGGCTTCGGAAGCCGTCTTCGCAACCGCCTTGCTCACTCCCAGGCCGATGGAGCAGGTAACGCCCAGCTCGTGCACGCGGCGCTGAATGCGCATGGCCACGCTCACGGGGCTTTCCGGGCGATGCGCCGTGGGCGTGATGTCCAAGAACGCCTCGTCCACACTCACCTGTTGAATGAAGGGGCTTTCGCTTTCCATAATGGCCATGACCTGGCGCGACATTTCGCGATAGCGACTGAAGTGCCCTGGCGTCCAAATGGCTTGCGGGCACAGACGCCGCGCCGTGGCCGCCGCCATGGCGCTACGCACGCCAAATGCGCGCGCCTCGTACGAACACGTGGAGACAACGCCGCGCGCGTCGGCCGAGCCGCCCACGATAACGGGCTTGCCGCGCCACGCGGGATGGTCCAACTGCTCCACGGAAGCGAAGAATGCGTCCAAATCGAGGAGCATGATGGCACGACCGTTCCACGAACTATCGTTCGCCTGCACCATATCTTGTGGCACGAATGCGGTCTCATTGTTGTCTTGTTCGAATCTCATGATGCAAGAATAGCATGCGCCGTGTATTGAGGTTCCAATGTGCTAGCATTGACACTCACGCGCGACGTACGCGCTACGGAAAGCGGGTATTAGAGAGGGGTCACCTATGAGCATGCCATCCCTTTTGGGTTTCAACGGCACGGCCGACTATAGGCAAACCGTCACCACGCTCCCCCAAAAGCCCGTATGCCTTCCGTACGAATTACGCACCGAAATGACCTGGATGGATTTCTGCCATCCGGTAAACCCCATGGGAACCCCCAAGCCGTTCATCCAAGCCATGCATTCCGCCCTGGTGGAAGGCGAGCTTGCCTACGTTCCCGACCGCGACGGCCACGTGCTGCGCGACGAGCTGGCCCGCTATCTGGGCATCGACCGCTCGTGCATCCTGGTGGGCACGTCGGTCACGAAGATGATTCGCGCCACCGCGCAGGCTTATGCATGCGGCGTGGTGGGCATTATGATGCCCGCGCCCGCCGATTACGCCCTGGCAATTTCCAACGCTGGGCACGACTACATCGAAATCGAGAACCCCACGTCGTTCGCCACGCTGGACGCCTACACCGCGCGCAGCATGTACGGCGATTTCGACGGCATGGTTCTGGCGAACCCGTCCTACCCCACCTCGCGCCTGCTGCAAAGCGACACGCTGGTGCACTACCTGGAAACCTGCGGATGGGTCATCGTGGACGAAAGCTACATCGAGCTGGCATTTGGCGCGGAAAGCCTGCTGCCGCTCATCGAGCGCTACAGCAACCTGATCGTAGTGCGCTCGCCATCGGTCACCTTCGGCATGCCAGGCGTGCCGCTAAGCTACATTGCCGCGAACCCCGCTACCATCAAGCAGATTCGCCAGTTCTACGACGGTGCCGACGCCACCATGTTCGCCGAGGTGCTGGCCAAGTCCATCGTCCGCCACGGCGACTACCTGGAGCGCACGCACGAATTCCTGGACACGGAAATTCCCTGGATGCAGTGCATGCTCAGCCTTATTCCGGGCATTAGCATCCACCCCGCCGAGGGCAACTTCGTACTGTGCGAGTTCACGCCCGGAGAAGAGATGCGCCTGAGCGTTACATGCGCCGAAGAGCTGATCGTGAAGCTGCAGCTAGCGGGCTTTTTGGTAAACCGCCTGGCGGGATCGCCGGGCCTGCCCTCCGACGAGTTCTTCTGCGTCTGCGTACGCACGCGCGAGGAAAACCAGAAGCTGCTCGACGCTATGCGCGGCATCATCAACGGCGACAAGTAAGCTGCGACGGAATACTTACGAATGCGAGCGCTCGGGAAACCGGGCGCTTTTGTTTTGCGCGAAAGGGATCGACGAGCAGCGGCGCAGAGGCGGGCGGCGGGATGCGAACCCCACCCCATCAGCGCCTACGGCGCGCAACCGCACCGACGTTACAACAAGTACACCGCAACGATGAGCGGCATCGTGATGATGCACAGCAGCGTGGTGACGACATTGATGATGCTGGCGTACCCCGCGTCGTTGCCGTAGATGTTCGCCATCTGGTTCACCGTGGAAGCCGCAGGCGCCGCCGCACCCAAGAGCGTGATAAGCAAGATGTTGGAAGCGTCGGGCGCAAGGTTCGCGAGCAGCAATAACTTCATTGCCCCCAGCGCGAGCAGGGGCAGGGCCACCAAGCGCAGCAGCACGGGAACAGGCAAACGGCGGAACCGCACCAGGTCGGACGCCTTGATGCCGCCCATGATAAGACCCGTAAGCAACATGGCCAGCGGACCAATCATGCTGCCGACAGAGCTTACGGCGCTGCCCAGCGGGCCAGGAAGTTCGATCTGCAACAAAAACAGCAAGCCGCCCACGTACGTAGCAATCATGTTCGGCGAAAGCACAATCTGCCGCCAGTCAACCGTGGTCTTACCCTGCAGGGTGCTCTTCCCCACGCTCCACAAAAACGCGTTCTGCACGAAGATGAACGGCGTGCAGTAGATGACCCATTCGGAACCCAGCAGGCTCACGACCAGCGGAATGATGAGGTTGCCGGCGTTCGAGTACGTCACCGACGCGCGCTCCACCGCCGTAAGGCCCAGCGGGCGCTTCAGCAGGAAGCACACCAAGTTGTAGGAAGCCTGCACGATAACGGCGGCCAGGCAGGAAAGCATGAAGCCGGCGCGCAGGTCGTCGGTGAGCTCCACCTGAAAGGCGGAAATGATCATGCAGGGGCTCACGACGTAGAGCGAAAGCAGCGACACGCCATGGCTGTGCTCGGGTTTCGCGATGCCCGTTTTCACGAGTGCGAACCCCATGGCCATGATGATGAAGAGGGTAAATATGTTCCATGCAAGCGTAAGACTGAGCATGGGGCAATGATACGGCATGTCTGCGCGAGCGCGAGACCACACCACGGAAATGTTCGGCTAAGTTCATCTACTGCAGGCAGTCGAACAGCCGCGGAGCGGCCATTGCGCAGGTTTCCGCCATGAATTCCGGCCGCGCTCACTCCGTTGACGCATCGGGCGATGTGTTCATTGACGCTGCGTCAACGAGGGGCGTATATTCGAGCCATCAGGGTTGACACAGCGTCAATGGAGAGGGGCCATGGCAATGATCGACCAGATCGAAATCACCGATTCGCCAGACCGTCGTGCGGAAATCGTATCCGCCGCGCGCACCCTCTACGAAGAGCGCGGTATGGCGCATACCACCGTGAAGAGCATCACCGCCGCCGTGGGAGTTACGCGCAGCTTGTTCTACCACTACTTTCCCGACAAGGACGCCGTGACCGAAGCGGTCCTGGACGACTACGTCGAGGAGTTTCGCGAGATGGTGGAGCTCTGGAACGACAACCGCGAACCGGGCAACGTGCGCAAGGCGCTTCACGATTGCATCCGCATGCTCAAGCGGGGCGTCTTCGACAACGGATCGTTCCGAACAGATTTGGCCCACAACGAAAACGCAAGCCTCTACCTGCGTTTCCTCTCCCGCTCGGCCGACGTACTCGCGCGCTACCTCACTAACACCACCGCCGTGGCCTACGCGCAGAGCCATCACTTGGAAATCGAGCATGTATACGAGATGTTCTACATGCTCATCATGGGTATGGTCGCATTCATCCGCAGCCATCCAAACGCGTCCGACGAGGTCCTGGAAAGCCTCGTCGCGCAGACGCTGCATCTTGATCTAGGGGACAACGAGTAGCACGGTAGACGCCACTCGTTACAAGGTTAGGAGGAGATTATGCTATTCGACGTGTATGGGGCAAATGCGCTGTACCAATGGGTAGGCTGGGTGCTCGTGTTCGGTGGGCTCATCCTGCTGAACGAATTTGCCCGAAGAAGCAAGGCCGGCGGCATCATCATGTTCGTGGCGCTTCCCATTGCCATGACCATCTACTGCATCGCCGTAACGGTGGGCGCCGGGGCGGGCGCCGAATGGGCGCAGAACAACCCCACGGTCCTGTTCCAAAACGGCTGGTTCCACTACGCGAAGGTGTACGCGGCGCTTACCGGCTGCATTGGCTTCATGATCATCAAGTATCACTGGGGCAAGCTGGGCAAGGCCACCTGGTTTAAGTGCTTCCCGTTCATCATCGTGGGCATCAACATCCTCATTGCCGTAGTAAGCGACTTCGAGAGCTTCGTTCACCTGCTGCAATATAATGCGGGCGTCATCCAGGACCCCACGGTGCCCGGATCCGACGGCGCATTCGTCGACGCCGCCACGGGCTCGATCGTATGGGTAACTTCCGAGCATGCCACGCAGATTGCCGGTTTCAACAACCTGTTCAACGGCATTGCGGGCCTCATCGACATCTTCTGCATGACCGGCTGGTGGGCCGTGTACACGTCGAAGAAGAAGGATGACATGGTCTGGGCCGACATGACCTGGGTGTTCGTGATTGCCTACGACCTGTGGAACTTCTGCTACACCTACAACTGCCTGCCCAACCACGCATGGTACTGCGGCTTGGCGCTGCTTCTGGCCCCCACCGTGGCCGCGGCCCTTTGGAACAAGGGCGGCTGGATTCAGAACCGCGCCAACACGCTGGCCATCTGGTGCATGTTCGCGCAGGTGTTCCCGCAGTTCCAGGATTCCTTCCCGTCGTTTGGCTTCGACAGCGTGTTCGCCGTGAACTCTACGCTGAACACCACCACCAATACCGTAGTTTCGGTTCTGGCGCTTGGCGCGAACGTTGCGGCGATCGTCTACATCTTCTACCGCGCGAAGAAGCTGGGCGTAAACCCCTACAAGCAGGAAGTGTTCATTGGCACGCGCGATTACGAGACCGCCCGCGCCCGCATCGCCGAAGGCGAGCTGCCCGAGCATGAGGTTGCGGAATACGAACGCGCTCACAAGATTCTTGCTGGCGAGAAAGCTGCGTAAGGATCATCGACAACCGAGCAAGCTAGTATCGCCCCGGGCCTTGCGGCCTGGGGCGATTTTACAAACGGGAGCGCGCTAGGAAGCGGAGGCAACGCTGCCGGCTTGATCGGGGCAGGGAAACCCATTAACGTGAGCAGCCGATTCATCGTTGGTTACGAGATCGCGATTCAACTGCTCAAGCGCCTCTTTCCCAGGGACGAGCTTTATGGGAGCGACATCGCAGCCCAACGCCGAGGCGATTCGGGCGATAGTGCTAAGCCGCATGTTCGAATCCCGCGACAGGAGCTTTGAAACAGCCGCAGGTGAAATGCCCATTTTTTGCGCAAGTTCCTTCTGCGTCATGCCAAGATCCTTCATGCGCAGATATATTTCGCCTTGCAGATGCATGTTCATGGAAAACTCGATTACTTCCGGAGAAATCACCGCATCCATGTCGAAATAATCACCCATTAACTCCTGAAGAGTCATTCCATTCTTCATCACATCAAACCCCTCTCCAAAAGCTCGTCTACAATGAGCAGCTTCGGCGTAACGACCTTCACCATTTCGAACATCGACTTATGCTTATGCGCTTCAAACGCATCGAGCACGACGATCATCCGCCTATCACGCACCCAATATGCAATTACACGCCACAGAGTATTTCTAACGCGTATTTCGATGAGGCTCAGATCGCCATCGGCACGTATGGTGTCGAAATAGCGCCCATCAAAGCCAACAGCGATGCAGCTTTCGTAATCCAAGCTCGATAGATATTGAACAATTCGAAATAATTCGCCGTATGCTTGCGCATGCTTTTTGAAGCGCTTCTGCAGGATGTTCTCCCTTTCGCCATTACGAACAAGCAAGCAAAAGGGTCCCGACATACGCACGATACTCCAGCTCCCATTGTACATTAACCTATCCCTTCATTAGTAAACTTATAAGTTAAGTTTTAAGGGTGACGCGCCTGCAAAATGGTAAGCAGCACCCAAATGAAGGGAATCAGAACGCAATCACGAAGCGATGCGAAAAGGGTCGCGAAAGAGTCGCGGAAAGGATGCGGAAAGAGAGCGAGGAAACTTGAGGGGGCGCCTATTCGAAGTCGCCTTCGGTTGCATACCCGCGAGAAATGAGTCGCTCTCGTTTCAAACCATCGAGATCCGAATAATCGAAATCACTACGGTCGACAAGGGGAATTGACTGCACCTCGCGCAACGCATGCTGCAGCGAATCTGGCAAATCGAGCGAATGCGCGTAATGCCAGGAAAGCTCGGCAGGCGGGTCGGCAAGCTGACGGTACGCCTGCGCCATGAGGCGCGCGACCACATCGTGCGGCACCTTGCCGCAACCTGCACCAAAGGCGGGAAGCACAACCGCCTTCACTCCCCTACGCATGGCTTCAATGAGCGCCGAGCGCGCGGCATGGTAAACGACCATAGAATCGCGTACGACCGACGGCACACGCATGACAGGCGTATGAACAAGCGTTATGCCAGCGTGTTCGATTGACATACTGGTGCCTACGGGCTGCTCTCCGAACCAATCATCAAGAATCTTACGCTGCACGGCATGCTTGAGCCCCTCGCCGAAATACGAAATGATAGCCGCGTCGTAACCGGCGTCCATGAGTCCATACGAATTACCAGGCGCAACGATGCAGTCGACCTGGGGATGCACATCCATGAAGCCGGCGAAGTCATCTTGCACGACATGCACGACTGGGATGCCTTCGAATGCAAGTGCCCAGACGGAGACCATGCCAGGCTCCTGATCGAGTAGGTAGATGGTTGGGAGGTTCATGTGGTATTCCTTGGGGGCTCGAAGGTATTGGCCCAAGTATAACCAGAAAGCGGGATGCATGTCCCATTCTCGGTACGCCCGACAATTCGCCCTCCCCTACCATGGAACAAAATAGCATTCGCGCGGAAGGCGGCATCATGAACGGCGGTTTTTTCGATTTCAACGGCGATGGTCGCCTGAATGCTGGGGAGGCGGCCTTCATGGGCATGCTTGGAACGAAGTTTGCCAAGCAGGCCACTCGTGCAACGGAGGAAGCCGAGCACCAGGCAAACGAGCCACTATGGAAGCGCAATAACGACCCCGACGATGCAAACGACCGCGATGACGATGGAACAACCATCAGCATCTACGACGATGATCCCTTCGACCTCTTTGAGGACGATGACGAGGACTACGACATCTACGATGAAGACCTCGATGACCTGGACGAAAACGAAATAGACACCTCGAGCCGCAGCGCAATCATGCGAGCATTCAACGGCGGCACCTATTTCGAAGACCTTGGTTACCTAGTGGAAGAGGCAACCAATCTCGGCGTACGTTTTACGCCCGAAGACATCATCGACCTGTCGTACGAAGTCTGGGACCAGGACCTCCTTGTGCAACTCATCGCTCACAGCAAGCCGCGCTTCTTGCAAGAGCACGCCGACGAACTAGCCCCTCGCTGGGGCAGCGTGCAGCTGGAATACCAGGAGGAAGCCTTCGAGGAAGAGTCCAGCGATGGGAATACCTACCGAGTGAATTTGCTGGAGGAATAACGAAACCCAGGCTCTTCGCTATGCACGCATACTTGGATAGACTTCAAAGCTCGAAGAGTCGTTTACAAACGCATACATAGGAACGCCGAAGCCCTCACCGACACCCTTCATCAACGTCTCGATGAAATATTCAATCCATTCCTGGGCAATCTCGTCGCAACGCCCAAATTGAGGCGTAACCCATATACCGCTCTTCGCCTCCAGCGACTTCACATCAATCACGATTCCCAATGCCGCATCATAGAAGTCGAACGTACCCTGAAAGGCATAGGTGCTTTCCGTAGGCTCAATCGAGACCGTTAGGTTATCGGGAATATCACAGAGGTCGATCATCATCCGCCCGAGTATCTTCCCATTCTCCTTTTCAAACGTCGCTATTGTTCCATCTTCATTGAGAATGCTTTCAACCCTTTCGAAAGCCTTAATATCGCTAAGCACGCATCTCCCGCCTTTCCGCTACATAAATGTCAAGCTTGCCAATATAATCGCGCAGCATAATCGTCATCTACAACGCCATCTCCCGCCGGCACAGCTTGAAACCCGCGCGAGCACGCAACAACGCACAAATCACCTCACACGCAGCCACATCGCGCAATCACAGCGCTAGCAGATTTAGACCTAAGGCATAGGATTAGCGCCGGCCGAAGACGCAGTTGAAGCAGTTTTTGCGACCTCGTCGCACCAATCGAGTACATAAAATGGAACTTGGTCAAAATCAATCGGATCGAGCTGATACAAATAATCGCCACCAATATGGCACGTATCGTCCGCAAAACGCTCCATCACCTTGCCAAGTGAGTTCAATGTAGGGTCGCGCTTAAGCATCATCCTAATTAGCTGGAGCTTCTCATATGGAGCAGTCGTAGAACGATACACTGAGAGAAGGTGAGGAATATTCGCATGGTACGTCTCAACGGTCGCCCAATAGTCGAACGATATTCCAAGTTCTTTCTCTACCAGATTTTGACAAATGGCAACCGAATAAGAGCCATCCGAGACACTAGACCAATTACGGCGCAAGCAGACTTCAGAGGTATCGCGCCCATGAACTATCTCCGAAAGCAAACTAAACGAAATGCCCCACCGAGTGCGTTTGTCAAATTGGCTCTTCCGTAGCATTTCGCAAAGCGAACGAAGGTAAATCAATCCAATGATCAAATCCTTACCTGATGAATCGCTAATTCTCTTCTTTAGCATCTCAACATAAGGTCGGAAGGTTTCATCCGAAATCGAACTTCCCGACAATTCCCCGTGTGAATTGCAGCTAAGATACCAGAGAGCTTTTCGTCTAGCAGGAAAATGTTTCTTGGTGATTTTCGCAAGCTCCGATACAACAAGATAATCATGAGTTAGCAGCAGAATTGTTCTCGACCCACTCAGCAACAACTTTGAAAAGACGCTCGACTTTGTCGAGAACAGCATATACAGAATCGCAAATCGCTTGTCGATATCGAAAGAAGAAATTGGATCGTCGAACACGATTATTCCGCCAGACTTGGTCGTCGCCTGCAAGGCAAACAAGGCCAAGGAAAAGGCGTTACGCTCTCCATAACTTAACGCCGCAGCAACATCTCGAACTTCGTGCTTAGAACCACTAGCAGGACAATCAGCAACAAGCAGCACCTTGGCTTCAGCTTTTGAAATTGAATTTCGGATTTCAACGTGATACCGATAGCCGCACATATGCAAAAAGTCATTAATCTCATTCTCGCGGCCTTTTATATTAGCCGCTGCCTGAGAAAGCAATTGCTTGGACAAGCTTTCTAATTCTGCATGTTTAGAGCAAACGTCATGAACAGCGCGCACGATACCGTCCAACGCGCTCTGTTGCAGACTTTTCTTGCCGGAAACCTTTTTTCTAAAAAGCTTGCAAGATGCAAGAACGAGAGCAGAATCCGACAGCTCTTTAACAAGAACCGCTGCTTCCATACATCTTTCCTCGCGCAGGGACGATTCCATTCGCGAAATCGCTTCCCGAACCGCAATAGCATCCACGGAGAGAGAACAAAGATATTCTAAATCGCCTTGGGAGGGAGCCGAGCTTGGCGACATTATTCTCCGTGAGTTATTAACTATATCACGCGAAAAAATATCCTCATGATCCTCAAAAAGCGTCGCAAGTCTATGCCAAGAATTAACACTCGACTCTTCGAGGCCATCATCAAAGTCAAAACACTCAATAACCTTTGCGCTATCATCATTGCCGCAATACGGACATAAACCCGTCGTTTTAGGTTCGGGATGACTTTTGTGCCACTTCAACCATATAGCCTGTTCAGATAGGCTCATACTGCCCACAACCGGCTTAAGCGCGGACGGCAGCGGACCAATGAGCGCGCCCGACTTAAAGGCCTTGAACGGCTGACTCGCCTTGCTAACCTTACCAGGAGCCGCCTTACCGATTCCTTTTACGATCAAATCAAGATCCGAACGCAAAGCATCCGCATCAGGGGAAGCCAATACCCGTCGCAGCTTCATAAGCAACTTATCTCTTGCGCGTTCGCTCTTTTCGAAGGAAGCATCGCGTACATATAACTCATACGCGCCTTCCTGAACCGAACTTTCGGTAAAACAGTGTGAGTCAATCCATTCTTTGTTAAAGACCTCGAGGCGTTTTACGTTGCGAGAGCAATTTACCGACGGTTTAAACTTCTCATCTCCGGTTTCTGCATAGTCGAACGAGTACAGAGACTCAAACGCCTCGGGGGTTTTTAAATTTACATACGAAAGAGCCCTCGTAATCGTTGTTTTACCAGTGCCATTTTTGGCAAAGAAGACATTTAGCGCTTGCTCTTTGATCACGAGAGGACACGATTTAACAATATTGCGGCAATTAGATAGCTCAATTTCGTAGTCGCTTTTCGCCATTTCTCCCTCAATCCCCTGTAGACCTTCGAATCGATTCATATGCCAAAGAAATACATTTGTGGTTATTTATTATTCCACTCATACTCTTTCATTCAATGCGAAACCCAGGAAATACTGCCAGTGGCTATATTGCGGAAACGAATGAAAACGAGAGAGCTAACGGATTTGGAGGTCTAAACGGACCAGTTTTAATGGCGGACAAAGCGCATTGCCAAAATCTAATGTCCGTTCAACATCCCATAGATTAGCTTTTTGAATAAAGCTAGACATAATAGCGCCCCACTTCCCAATGTCTGTACGTCAACATCGAATTCGCGAATAGGCGGATGCCGCAATCGTAGTTGAAGGTCTTGGGCTCGAACTCGTAGGTGATGGCACCGGTCTTGTACCCCACGTTGCGGGTGTAGTCGCCGAGGCCGGTGACGGAGATCTTCGGGATGAGGATCTCCTTAGCGTTGTGGCCGGCGCGGACCATGCGGCGGCCGGAGTTGAGAATGCCCGAGCGGACGCCCTCTGGTACACCTCGTCGATGACCGAGGTGTAGCCTTGAGCTTGTCCACGACGTTGTCGTGGTCTGCGAGGAGCGCGCATGCCGCCTTCACATTGCGCACGCCCGCGAGCTGCAGCTTGAAATCGATGCGGTCGCTCTCGCCCTGGGCCTTGAGCTCGGCGATCTCGCCGCGCAGCTGCTCGGCCGTTTCGGCGTTCTTGGCGGCTTCGGCCACCTGCGCCTCAAGGGCCGCGATCTTCTCGTCTCGCTCGGCTATCTGCTTCTCGTAGTCGGAAGTATCGCCGTCTATCTGCGACTGACCCTGCTGCGTTTCCTGCCGCTCTTGGCCCTGCTGTTGCGAAGTGTCCTGCGCACCCTGCGTGGCTTCCTGACTGCCATTGGTCTCACCGTCCATGTTCCTGCCTGCCTTTCGTCTCGTAAGGCGGGCAGAGACGAACAATGCCCGCACCTTTACCGGTACGGGCATCGTCTTGGGGTGCCACAAGATGGAGTGCTTACCAAAGATTAGGCAATAACCAGCGGGCCCTCTTCATCAGAACCTTCGTCCTTCGTATCATCGTTGATCTGAGGCATCAGTCTTTCGCGAAACTCACTAGATTCGATAGGGACAAATTGCCCATTCTCATAGAGGCTTCGTCCAAGTATCAGCTCTAAGTTCGCAATCTGAGCAGCGTCAAATAGCTTAACGTCCCCTTCGAGGATTCTGTTCACACCGTCAATTAGTTCCCGAGAAGACAGCCTGTTGACCGTTTCTTGCCAGCCTAAGTAGCCACCAGCAATACCGTCATCAGCAATCTTCGCAGTCGATAGTTTCTTGATTCTTTCGGCAAGCATCGAGGCAAGTATCGCGATTTCAACAAGCGTCTTCTGAGCCTCCTCGCTGCTCATGTTCTCACGATATCCTTCATAGGCGGTATCGAGCTCTGCCGAGATAGCCTTCGGGTCAATTTGCAGGCTTGCTTCGGCAAGCTGCAGAGTCATAGGACGCTCAACCTGCTTGTTTTTAGACTTCTTTCCAATTCCCTTAAAGAAGCTAGCAATGTTACCAAAGAAACCCTTTACCCCTGGCACAGCAGCTGTCTCCCACCAGTGCTGCACATGTGGAGATGCAGCAGCAATTAGGGATATGAGCATCGCAGCCAATGCTTCTCCAGCCAATTGGGCAAGCTCCTGCTGTTCTGGGGTGAGTTCAACCTCTCTGCGCTCATAGTCATATTCGTAGTCGTACTGATCGCGTTCGGCATAACGGTCGCGTAGTTCGTCTTCGTCCACTTCGCGCATCTTCGCGTGTGCTTTGAGATTCCCGTCATCGTCATAAAGAAGGCCACGCTTGTAGTCGGGATCATCGGCAGCGTCTGCCATATGCAGGTTATCGTCGTATTCCACCTCGTATAGCTTTTTTGCCATGATTCGACCTTTCAAAATGAACGCTAGGCATGCAAGTTAAAAACTTGTACTGTGACATGCATGATTCGTTCGTCATATTTGTTCTGTATTTTGCAATACCACTGAGAATGCTTCGGCCGCCCTTCCTGTATCGACACTTCGTCAAGCGCATCCTGGACTGCATCAAGCACAGTTTCGAAATTCTTGATGTCTTTGTTGAAGACAATGACGCTGACCTTTGTATCCCGCCAAGTGGTGTAAGAAAAGAGCTGATCAATTGCAGCGAGAAAAGCCTTTCTGCCGTGCCAGATCTTGCATTCTGCAATATAAGCCGCATGACCCTCGAATGGCACGTTGATATCGGTCTTTCCCTTCTTGCGAAACGTCTCACCAGTCGCATTCTCGTAATGAGTGTTAAGAACCGAAAGGATATGGTCTCGAAGCTGCTCCTCGCCAAAGGACACATAAGAGCCGGGAGCTTGTTCCATTATCGAACAACAGCTGTCTATAATTTCGGTAATGTGCTCATAGTCGACGTCAGCGATACAGTACGACTCTCCCTGCTCAGACGGTCGAGGCATATTAAAAACAAGCTTCTTCTTTCTCGGGAGGGATACAGGCTTCGCCATGGGGGCGTCTTTCACCCGACGGAGCGGTAGGTTAAGCCCTTGCCGTATGGACGCGAATTTGTCGAGCTCGGAAATACGCTTATCAACCGCCTGCTCGACCTGCTGCCGCAAAGAATCATTAAACTGCTTGGCGTCCATCCTGATGTGCTCCGCAGCGGTTACGTAGTCTCCGACCTCTTCCTGGAAATGCTTCCGAATGCCATCTGCAGTCGCTTCACGTTGTGTCACTTCATAAACGAGAACAAAATAGCCGACGCCATCCTTATTCGGCCTATCCAACCTTTCAATTTCAAAAGTCCTCAATGTGTGTGTCATCGGGGTCACCTTGAAGAGCTCGGGGTCGCCCGTGTAAGGCACCATGCATGTCGCCCTGAACCCCGCGACGTCGAAATACTTAGGCTCAGAGGGATCCATGCGAGACCAGTGGTTGTATTCCTGCAGCGTCTTTTCATCGAGCTCCAGCTGCATACTCTCAGGATAGATGGCGAGACAATCGATCTCGTATTGCGAGACATAATAGTCGATCCAAGCATCGCGATCGGTCTTATCCATCCTCTCGGCCGACAATGATGCTATCTCCTGACGCATCCTCGCATGATGAGCCTTGAATACGTCGACGGTCAGATTCCCATGAAAGCACTGCATCGAAATCAACCTATTCCTCGTCCGCATTGCACCTGCGATACACGAGCGGAAGCAAGTCGTTGTTCATGATCCGCATGTACGTATCGGGATTCTCGTTGAAACTCTCGTACATATCCTGGCTATCGGACAGAATCGCCATCAGGGCATTCATGAGCACATCGCCGAAAATGGCACGCAGGTCGTTCATCGAATTCGTCCGCGCGCGCTGCACGAACTCCTCGTCCTCGCAGACCTTATCGGCAACCGCCTTCATGATCTTGTCCGCTTCGGTCCACTGAGCGCCAAACGCATCGTTCAGATGGTCAATCAGCACGCTCAGGAGTTCTTCTTCCTCATCCTTCGCAACGCCGGCATTCGCACCACCGTTATGCAGCTCCTCACTCTGCAGTTTGATGGCCTTCGTGCCCTTGTCCTCGATGCGCAGGTACTCAAGCTCCACCTTGTCGCGCAAATCGGGTGTACTACCCGTATCTAAGAACAGCTTCTTCACCAGGAAGCCCGCATACACGAACAGCTCGTGCAAATCCCTATCGCCCAGACTGATCATCTGGGTAATAAACGAATACGAGCGCAAGAACTTTCGCAACAGCGCCTTGAACTGACGCTTCGGCGTGTCATCCAGCGCCTTCCAACGATCGACGGCAGGCTGCAACTTGGCCTCCACCTTACGCGACACGCTATCAGTATCCACCTCGCCAAAGTAAATCTGCGCGACCGCCTCGACTTCGCTGTAGTCGTACACGTGGAACCCATCCAGGCGCTCCTGCAGGTTGTAAATCACATCGGGGTCAGTCGCAGCATCAAGCTCGGTAACCTCGTAGTAATTCGAGAAGCTCGCGCGAATGGAATCCCAATCGTTCGCAAAGTCCAGCACGAACGTGCGCTTGCCAGGAATGGAGCATGTGCGATTCAAGCGACTCAGCGTCTGAACAGCCGCAACGCCTGTAAGCATCTTGTCCACGTACATGGCGCACAGCTTCGGCTGATCGAAGCCCGTCTGGTACTTGTTCGCGCACACGATAATGCGCTTTTCGTCGGAGTCGAATAGCTCGGTCGTGCGCGTTTCGGGGACGCCATTCACCTTGGCCTCGGTAATTTCCTCGCCATCAACGTCCAGCTTGCCCGAGAACGCCACCATGACCTGGCAGGCATACTTCCGCTGCTCGATGTACTCCACCATAGCCAGATACAGGCGATACGCCATGGGGCGACTCCAGGTGACCACCATGGCCTTCGAGCGACCACCCAGCACGCCTTCCACGTCGTTCATAAAGTGCTCGACGATAATCTGTGCCTTCTGGGAAATCATCGCAGGATTCCAATCCACGATGCCCATGAGCGCCCTGTTGGCCTTCATTTCCTTATATCGCGGATCGTCGGAAATCGTCTTGACCAACCGGAAATAGCTCTCGAAGCAGGTGTAATTCTCGAGCACATCCAGAATGAAGCCCTCGTCAATTGCCTGCTTCATCGAATACAAGTGGAACGGACGCGGAATGAGCAGCCCGTCCTTGTCGCGCTTGCAAGCGTCGTCACGCATGCCAAACACCTCGAGCGTGGCAGCCTTCGGCGTAGCCGTGAACGCGAAGAAGCTCAGGTTGGGAATATGCCCCTGCGCCTTCATCTCACGGGCAAGCTCGTCTTCGTTATCCCAGGGCTCGTCGGGGTCGAGGTCGCGATCGATAAGCGCCATCTTCATCTTAGCGTTGGCCTTGCCCGACTGCGAAGAGTGAGCCTCGTCGATAATGACTGCGAACTTCTTTCCGCTGACCTTGGTCTCGCTGCAGATGTACGGGAACTTCTGGATAGTCGACGTGATGATCTGCGCGCCAGAATTCAGCGCCTCGCGCAAGCCCGCAGAGCCATCTTCCTCGCGAATGCGCACCACCACGCCACGCTTATGCTCCACGGAGTCGATGGTCTCGGAGAGCTGCGCGTCCAAGTTGCGTCGGTCGGTAAGGATTACCACGGTATCGAATACGGGTTTGTCATCGGCATCGTGAAGCGACTGCAAATGATGCGCCAGCCACGCAATCGAGTTCGACTTACCGGAACCTGCCGAATGCTGAATGAGATAGCTGCGACCCGCACCATGCTCACGCGCATCGGCGACCAGCTTACGCACCGCATCGAGCTGATGGAAGCGTGGGAAGATGATGCGCTTCATGGCCTTCGTATCGGGGTCGTACTCCACGCGAATGAATCGCTGGATGATGTCAAGCAGACTGTCGGGCGCCAGGATTTCGCGATACAGGTACTCGGTGCGGTAGCCCTCGGGATTGACCGGGTTACCCGCGCCATTCATGCCATTGCCGCGGTTGAACGGCAGGAAGAACGACTTGCCATTCGCCAGCCACGTGCACATCTCCACGGTCTCGGAATCGAGCGCGAAATGGACAAGTGCACGACGGTTGGGCTTAAACAGCAATTCCTTCGGACTGCGGTCGGTCTTATACTGGCACACCGCATGCTCGGTACGCTGACCGGTGTTGTTGTTCTTCAGCTCCATCGTGACCACAGGAATGCCATTCAGGAAGAGAACGACGTCAACCGAATTGTTCAGGTCATCAGGCAGCGTGCCATACCGCAGCTGACGCACGACCTCGAAGCGATTCATCTTGTAGCGCGTCCACGCATCGGGATTCTTTTCGGAGGCGGGTTTGAAGAAGCACAGACGGAACTGCGCACCCGGCGCCATGCGAATGCCATGACGCAGCACGTTGAGTGCTCCCCCACGGTCATCATGAGGCTCAAGCTCATCGCACAAACGCTTGAGGAACTTCTCCTGCGTATGGGAACCGTAGAGCTTTTCGATCTTGGCCCATTCTTCAGGCTGCGTTTCCTTGACGAACGATACAAGTGAATCGACCTTGAGGGCAAGATTGCGGACGTAGTCAGCCTGTGCCTGCGCATTATTGGCGAAAGCGCTCCAACCGGCCTCCCACAGGAAATGCTCTACCTCGTCTTCGAAATCCCGTTCGGACATGCCGCCAAGCGACTTGTATTCGTAGGCCTTATCGCCCTCGAGCATGACGTCGCCATCCTTGAGCGAGTTCGCCAAGCTATCGTCAAACGGTTCACCGATCATGCGTTTTCTCCCATTCGGTATGGCTGCTATCTTCCGAGAAGCAGCAACCTAAACGCTCTTATTATCCGGGCTTGCGCAAATACATACGCAAGCCCGTAAAACACCAATATACGAATTATAGCTATGTATGATACCGCAACTGTACCTAAAATCGGACACACATACGGCAAGAGGCCTAATCGACGCCCGGAACCTTGAACTTGCCCGTCACGGCCTCAGAAATGAGTGACTTACGATACTCGCACATGAGAACTTCTACGTTGTCCTCAAAGTTTCTCTCCGTAGCTTTTGACAAACTCGTAGCCATATAGGAAACCGACACCATAGTCAGTCCCTTCAGTCATCAATCTCCAATTCGCGCGAGCTTCACGAAGTCAGGCGTCCAAAGCGCAAGAGCGAGCGATTTCACGAGCTCAGACCTCTCTGCGATTTCATCGCGACTGAACGTCTCATAGGGCTTAAACTCAAAGCCCGTTTCCTCCATGAACTTGAGGAAACGCGGATTGTGCCGATACGAAGCCGAGACAAGTGCCGCAGAGAGCACGTTACCTTTCTCGCTGCCATACACGGGAAGCTTCTGCGAGTAGCGGTCATCATTAATCGAGGCATTTGTAGATTTGTCAAGCAAAAGCAGGTTACCTGGCCTGTTCCTCGTAGCATCGAACTCCTCGCGGCTCCCGTACTCGTCCTGATACCACTCATAGTGGTCCGTAATAATGTGCTCCACCTCAAAGGGACGCTTGCTCTTCTGGGCCACATACTCAAGATAATGACCGGGCTGGTCACAGCCACGCTCCACGAAGTCAGTGATGCGGGCCAGCATGTGCCGAATGTATTTCTTAGTGTAGAAGTTCAGCCGGAAGTCGCCCCAGGCGTCCTCGATGCTCATGCCGAGGTCGTCGACCTCCTTGTCGAGCTGTGCGGCCAGCTCGTCTACGTCGAGGTTGCGTATGCGCTTCGTCAGCTGGAACATCGCGTATTTGATCGTGGAGTAGTCCATACTGCGGTAGTTGACGGCCCTCGTATAGATGAAGATGTCGATGAAGCGCGACACGAGCAGGATCTTCCGCTCGATGGTTTCGCCGATGTCCTCGACGCGTATGGGCGCGAGGCAGAGCTGCGACTGCAGGGTGAAGCTGAGCGCCGCGTTGTAGTAGAGATACGGCTGCTTCTCGCTGAATTCCCACTCCCAGTGCTTGAGGCGGATGTAGATGTCGGCGAACTTGCAGAACTCCTCGATGAACCGGTCGAAGTCGTCCGACGAGTTGAGGCCCAGCCGCGCGTGCTCGTCGCGCACCCACTTGTGGAAGCTGCCGCCGATGAGGTCGAAGTCCTCGGGCGTCGCGCCCTTCTTGTTCTCGCGGATGCTCTCTGCATACTTGGCGCGCAGCCACGCCTTGATACAATCCTCCTCCTCGCTCTTACCCAGCTCCTTCAACGCGAGCATCTTGGCCTTCCAGGCGTCGTTGAGCTTCTCGCGCCGCTGGTCGTCGGCTACCTCCGAGAGAAGGTAGCCCTTGAGCATCTCGGCGGAGGTGAGGCTCAGCCCTCGGTCGTTCATCGATACGAACACCTTGTGCGCGTCCTGCTCAGTCTCGGTCACGATCTCGATGAAGTAGACCTTCTCGGTCAGCCAGTCGGCAAAGTACGGAAGCGCCGCATCGTCGATCTCCTCGGGGAACAGGTCGCATATGTCCTGGTAGCGAGCGTATAGGTTCTTGACGCTCTCGCCGTAGCCCTCGGGGTCGAAGTCCTTGCCGTCGTTGAGCGCCCGCAGACACGGCTCGCGGTCCTCGACCGATATGTTGAACGAGGCGGTACCGAAGCTCTCGGAGAAGATCATCTGGTCCACGGTCGCGATCGTCATGTCCATGTCAAGCAGGCGCCGGCGCAGGTAGATAAGCAGCAGAGAGAGCGACGAAAGGCGCTGCTGCCCGTCGATGATGGCGTTCTCACGCCCGGCGAGAACGACGCTGCCCATGAAGTATACGCCGTACTGCGCGACGTCCTTGCGCTCGTGGGCTGGGTCGTACCAGTTCAGGAACTCGTCGGTCAGGTCGTCGATGAGCTCCTGCACCTGCTTGTACTGCCAGGCGTACTCGCGCTGGTAGTAGTGGATGGAGTACTTCGTGTTCTGCAGAAGCTGTTTGAACGTCTTCTCTGTTCCCGTGATCTTCTTCATGCTTCCCTCTCCGTGGTGCTAGACGCCGGGTACCTTGAACTTGCCGGTCACGGCCTCCGATATCAGCGACTTGCGGTACTCCCGCAGCTTGTCGGCCATCTCCTGCTTCTCCTCGATCAGTGAGTCGATCTCGGCGGTCTTGGCATCGAGGTATGCGACTATCTTCTCCTGCTCTTCCGGAGGAGGCTGAATAATAGGGGATCTAGAGACCTCGCCGAGATTATATTTCGCCGCAGCAGTTCCACCTCCGGCTTTTACCGTCTGTATATACGAGCAGTAGTAATCCGAGTTCATGCAGTAAGCAAGATAGTCCCCGTTGATAGCCCCACCTTTGAGCTTAATCAAACCAAGGCTAACGAATATGTCAAATGTAGGACAGTCTTTAACAACGACAGTCACACCCAGGGTGCCAATTCTTGCAAAAAGCAGATCACCCTCTTCGATAGGCGCGTGCTTGCTCAGCTCAAGGTGCTGAGCATACGAAATGTACTTACGATCCTCAAAACTTATGGTTCCATTTGACATGTCTTTAATAGACAAAAATGGAATTCCTTCATCGGTGTATTCCGGCGTTTGATGAACGCCATCCGTAATCAGTTTTGAAAAATGTTTTAAAGGTATGACATCCCAATTCTCTGGTATTTCACTTACCCATTTTGACCCAGATCTCTTCATAGGCGCGTCGGGGTCGAGGCCCTTGGTGACGGCCTCGGAGATGACCGCCTTGCGGTACTCCCGCAGCAGCCCGACCTCCCGCTCGCAGTCCGCGACAAGCGCGTCGACCTCGGCGGTCTTGGCGTCGAGGTAGTCGGCGATGGCCTGTTGTTCTTTCTGAGATGGCAAAAAGATCGTAGCCGAACCTATTTTATCGACATTGAGGTTCTTTACCACTCCACCATCAACCATTAAGTCAAATTGATGGGTGCAGTATTCCGATAACAAACAGTAGTACAGGTACTCAGGAGAAACCGATTTAATATTTGCGAAACATACCCATCCGTCATGAATATAGCCATCAAGCTCTAGAATATACGGGCGCCCAAAGCTCATGGAATTAGTTAGTAGCAAATCGCCCCTATGAACAGCTCTGCTTTTCGCACAACCGTCAGCAATTATCTTTTGCTTGCAATTACGAATATATTTGCCATCTTTTTCCGTGTCGCCAATCTTGATCCAGTTGAAACTATTTGGGTCATCTGCCTCTGCGATAAAATCCTCAATAGGTCTGGGCGACCCTCCGCGTAAAATCAGTGCCACATTCTTTAAGCGTAGCGTTTCCCATTCCTCGGGAATCTCGCCAATCCACTCGACGCCAGAATACTTATACGCTTCGTAGCGCTCCATGTTAGAGCCCCGCCTTCTGCAGCTTCTCGGCGATGCTTGCCTCTAGCTCGCGAATCTCGGCAAGGATTTCGCTGCTGGGACGCAGCGGCGTGTACTCATAGAAATGACGGGTAAAGGGAATCTCGTAGCCCACTACCCCACCATCACGTAGCTCGAGCATCTGGCCCTTCTTCTGCTTTTTCGGCTCAATCCAGGCATCGGGTGCATAGGGCAGCACCTCGCGTACCATGTAGTCTTCAACGCTTTCCGTTAGCGGAATGTTCTCGGTGTCGTTAAGCTCCTTGTCAGCAACCGGACGGCCCTTCTTGTCACGAACGATTTCACCCTGCTCGTCACGCTGAGGGCGACGCACGTCCACGGTTACGTAGCCGAACTCATCGTTTTCAAACACCTTGCTGAGCTTCGAATCGGCATCTTCGAAATCATTGTACAGGCCGATGATCTGCGCGATTTGCTCGTCGCTGAACTCGTTGCGCTTGCTGCCCAGACTCTTACGCATCTTGTTGTAGATGCCGTTCGCGTTAATGAGCTGCACCTTGCCCTTGCGGCGTTCTTCCTTCGTGTTATCGAGCACCCAAATGTAGGTGGCAATACCCGTATTGAAGAAGAAGTCGTTCGGCATGGCGACAATGGCATCCACCAGGTCGTGCTGAAGCAGATAGCGACGAATCTCGCTCTCGCCAGAGCCAGCTGAACCCGTGAACAGCGGGCTACCATTCAGGAAGACGGCAACGCGGCCGCCACCGTCCTCCGGAGCGCGCATCTTGCTTACCATATGCTGCACAAACAGCAGCTGACCATCGGAAATACGCGGCAGACCCGCACCGAAGCGGCCCGCGAACCCAAGCGTCTCGCGCTCCTTCGTAACCGCAGCCTTCGATTTCTTCCAGTCGACGCCATACGGCGGATTCGAGATCTGGTAGCCAAACGTCTCGCCTTGCATCTGGTCGTCGGCAAGCGTGTCGCCCAAATGGACGTTAACAACGTTTCCGCCCTTCAGGATGGTGTCTGACTTGCAGATGGCATAGGACTGGCCGTTGATTTCCTGCGCGTACGTTACCACCGTAGCCTGCGGATTGATTTCAGCCACGCGGTCGGCGAACACCGTAAGCGCACCGCCCGTTCCAGCGCAGGGGTCGCACACCTTCACGATGCGGTTCGGGCGCGTAAGGTCGTCCATCTCGCCGGCGACGAGCAGCTCCGAAGCGAGGCGCAGGCCATCGCGCGGGCTAAAGTGCTCACCAGCGGTTTCGTTGCTCATTTCGCTAAACTTGCGGATAAGCTCTTCGTAGATGTCTCCCATGTCGGCATTGCTGATGCTTTCCGGAGAAAGATCGACCTTCGGATTGCAGAAACGCTCGACCACCAGGAAGAGCAGGTCGTATTCGTCGAGGTTTTTGATGACCTCGAAGATCTTGAACTTCTCGAAGATGTCAACGATGTCGGAGCTGAAGCTCGTAACGTACTGAGTGATGTTTTCTCGGATGCCATCGGCATCCTGCAGAAGCCCCTCCATGGTGAAGCAGCTCGTATTGTAGAAGTCGACGCCAGCGGCTTTCTTCAGCATCTTGTCGCGCAACGGACCAGCAGGAACGCTCTTTGCGGCAGCTTCGAGCACTGCCTGCTTGGTGGGCTCGAGCACCACGTCGAGACGGCGCATAACCGTGAATGGCAGGATGATATCACCGTACTCGTGCTGCTTGAAACTGGAGCGCAGCAAGTCTGCCGTACCCCAAATAAAGCTCGAGATTTCAGAGTGATTCATTGTGTTGCCTTTCAGATAACAAGCTTAATACAGAAACTATCAGCGTACGATAAACAATAGAGTTATCGATGGCGCTTTGACTTAGCGATATAGACACGTCCATCGGAACTAATCGTCACATACCCCATGCCTTCTAGCAGAGATACAACCTGCCGAGTCTCACCAGACAATTGGTCTACCTTCGGATGTCGTTTATTCAGAATGGAATCTAATTCCTCAAGACCAAATGCATGCAACGCCTCAACTAGCTCTCTCCAATCCCAGTCGCATAGCTTCCCTAAGACGTCAAGACGCTTCCGGAAGGAAGATTCTCGTATCACCTCTACAACAATACGCCTATCCACATTAAGCTCAATCAACCCATTCACAGAGAGACTCGCAGCGTATCCCACAAGCGCTTTGTCCAATGAAACACTTTCCCCAAACCTCTCAAAGGCAGCCGCAACACCCGAACTAGATAACCTTCCCCTATCTAGAAGCACTTGAGCCGTCTCATCATCATAATCCGCATTCAACGCAATTCGGGATCGAAGCATGTTCACCAAGCTAGCTCGATAGTCTTTCGTATGCACGCAAGAAAGAGCCAACACAGCAGAGAGTTCTTCATCAGACGGGGAAGTATAGGCCACGCACGACATATACGCATCGATATCGCCTTCGATATACGGAAGGCAAAATCCACCTGCATACTTATCATGCATCACAGACAAAGAATGCCTGGACAAAACGGGGATCCGCATATCAAACATTAGTCTAATTTTTTCATCCGAAAGATTGCTCGGAATGTTACTTATTGAATATGTATCAAGAAGACCAAGGAACGACTTGAATTTATCGTCGTCGAGCGAATTGAAATTATTAATTTGAGCTCTAACAACAGACAGCGATGCTTCCGAACAATCACTTTTCTTTAGAGAAAAGCCTTCGAACCCGTTAACAAACGCTACCCAGTCACCAGTCGGGCCAACAACTTCCAGGTAGGAGAGCGCATTAGAAATGGTGCTTGATACCTTCGCATTTTGCAAAAGGATACGCCAGACAGAGGAATCCTTCACATCAGTAAACAAAGCAATTTCGCCACGATAAGACTTCGCTAAGCGTTTTCGACTATCGGCGGTCATCTCGGCATTAACGAGGCGGATGAACGATTGAGGGGAGCAAGCAACTGGAGAACTCGAACTGAGATATTCCGCGACAAATGAGTCCAGGTCGCTTTCTATATTCTTCCAGGTAAAAGAATCCGGTTTAGCGATAACAGAGTCCAAAACGTTTCCGCCATCAATAGCAGATCCCGTCTCACGCTCAAATGCAACGCGGATATTATCCTCCGTCTGTAAATAGGAACCGGAATCAAGCAACGTAAGAACCAATTCTTCCGAAGCATCCTTACCTAAAATAGCAGCTTTGATGCCGAACGCATCCAAGGCCGTTGCAATATCGTCCACAACACCAGGGAAGCAGGTCTCAAAAAGGGGCTCTTCGGTGGTTTCTGTGGGAGAGATTCCGGCATAGGCCCAGCTCAGCGGGCGAAAACAACGATCTGGAACTGAAACGGCCCCGGGAGGGGCCGTTTCCGCGTCATCCGCCTATGATTGCTAAGCCAAATTCAGACAACCGAAGAGGTGTGACGCATGAAGAGTCTACTACTTCTCGCCCTCGGTCTGGCCCGCACGGTCGTCCTGGGCGCGCGCATCGAGGCCGAGCGCATCGTCGTGAGCGTCCGGCCCTACAAGCGCGAGCAGCGCCGCTGCCCCGTATGCGGCAGGGCCTGCGACTTCTACGACATGGCGAACCGCGGGGCCCCCAGGCTGTGGAGGGCGATGGACCTGGCGCGCTCGGCCTGCTACCTGGAGTACGCGCCCTGCAGGGTGCGCTGCCCGGAGCACGGCGTGCGCACCGAGGCCGTCCCCTGGGCGCGGCACGGGGCGCGCTTCACGCGTGACTTCGAGGACTGGGTGGCGTGGCTGGCGGTCCGCTGCACCGCCTCGGCGGTCTCCGAGCTCGCCCGCGTCGAGTGGCACAGCGTGGGCGGCGTGTGCAGGCGCGTCTACGCCGAGCTGGAGGCCGCGCGCGGCGCCTCGAGGTTCGACGGCGTGCGCCGCATCGGCATCGACGAGACGTCGTACAAGAAGGGCCACAAGTACGTCACGGTGGTCGTCGACCACGACCGCGGCTGCCTCATCTGGGCGCACGAGGGCACCGGCAAGGACGTGCTCAACCTGTTCCTCGACGAGCTCACGCGCGAGCAGAGGCGCGCCATAGAGGTGGTGACCGCCGACGGCGCGAGGTGGATAAGGCAGCTGGTCAAGCGCCGCTGCCCCAACGCGAGGTGGGTCATGGACCCCTTCCACGTGGTCCAGTGGATGAACGACGCGCTCGACGCCGTGCGCTGCGAGGAGTGGAACGCCGCCAGGGCCGCCGCCAGGGCCGCCAGGCCCAGGCCCGAGGGCAAGCGCGGCAGGCCTGCCAAAGGCGAGCTGCCGCCCGAGGAGGTCAGGGCGCTCGAGGAGGAGGCGGCCTCCATCAAGGGCAGCCGCTACGCGCTCGTGAAGAACCCCGAGGACCTCACCGACGGCCAGAGGGCGAGGCTCGAGGCGCTCAAGAAGAGGGCCGGCTCGCGGCTGGTCAGGGCCTGGGAGCTCAAGGAGGACCTGCGGGCCGTCTTCCGGGCAGCCGACGGCTCCGAGGCCGCCGAGCTGCTCGACGACTGGATGCACAGGGCCGCCTACTGCAAGATCGCCAAGGTCGTCGCCGTGGAGAAGAAGGTGCGCCGCCGGCGCGACGACATCATCGCCGCAGTCGAGCTCGGCATCAGCAACGGGCGCGTAGAGGCCATCAACAACAAGATCAAGGTGACGGTGAGGATGGGCTACGGCTTCCGCAACACCGACAACCTCGTGGCCCTGCTCATGCTCAGGTGCGGCGACTGCCAGCCCCAGCTCCCGGGTCGCCCGGTGAAGGCGAGGAAGAAGGGCGTGAAGGGAGCGAAGAGCGTTGCTGCCTAGGCTAGCCCCTTGTCACACAAACTACCGAAGCCTCCAAAAAGGGTAATCTGCTCAGGCGAATACAGACCAGCAGAATCCGATAAAACACGAGCAATTGCGCCATTATTCATTGCGTCCGCATCAAGCAGCCAAGCAAGACACGGCTCGCTATCAACCTGCTCCGCACACATCGTACCTTGAAGCAAAGAGCCAGAAACAACGGACAAGACAAAAAGAGACTTATCGAAGTTGCCTTCCGATAAAAGAAAGTCTGGAATTCGTTCAATAACGGAAAACGGAAAACGCGGAAGACGCGACACGGCAAGCGAACCAAAATCCGAAGCTTCTCCGAACGCGCACTCAATCATATTTTTGAAAGCTTGATTCTCAGTCGAGCAGCTTGTAGACATATACTCAGCAAGCGAAAGGTTCATTGTCGAAGGCTTAAGAAATTCATAGTCATGTAAGTATTCCAGAACACTTTCGGGAGCATCGAGAGCCCATTGATAATTGCTCGATCCGTTCCGCGCCATCATCAACCAAGCACGATCACGATCAGAAAGACGCTTGCTATCAGGCCTCGCAATGTAGAAATAATAGCCCTCATCAACAAAACCCGATTTAATTAAATACGACAAAAACTCAACGACATTCTCAATATAGCCATCAGGGAAGCCGCTTTCAGAAAAGGATGTCTTGCAGTACGGATCTAAGATTTTCTTAAAACCATGTGGACGCAGAAAAACAGGGTCGACATTCTCGCCAGATAAGTCTTTCAAATATTTATAGAGTGCGCCTCGCCTACGTTCCAAATCGATAAAGACGGAAGGTGCCACATTTTTAATAGCCATCATTGCAAATAGCTTGCTATAGTCAAAACAAGTTTGCTTCTGAGCATTTAACTCGTCAGCATAGACGCAGTAATCGGTGACGATAGACTTAAGAAGCCTGTAATCATCAATATAAAACGCGGTATTCAGAAGAAGCTGGTTAGATAGGTCTCCTGGAAAACCAGACAACTGTTCGACGATGCGACCATACGAATTATAGCCATCAACAATCGGGACAACGGGAATCATCAAATCAAAGAATTTGGTACGACTCTCACCCAGCAAGACATCATCAGCCAAACAATACACGAATCGTATTGGCTTTATTGCCGAGCCTCTAGCAAGATTTAGCGTTAAGTTCAGCTCCCGGAGCTGACCCAGGATTTCACTCTGGCTTAATCGATCAAGATCCTCAAATACAAATGCATCTTCCTCGCGGGCATCAAACAATTCAATGATGAAAGACAAGTGCTCATCGAAATAGGAGCAGGATTTAACATCCGACTCAACTTCGGCTCGGACGCCTTCCAAGGAAAGAGACTTAACAATCGGAGGACAACCAGATTTTACATACCAAACCGAAAGGCCAACGATAAGAAGAACAAGCAGCGCCGCTGTAATGCCGATAGGATAAGCCGAAGACTCCCCTGCAAAAGGATGACTAACAACCTGAACGCAAAGAGCGAGAGCGATAACCGTAACGACAAGAAACGCTACAAATGCCATGGCAAGAGCACGTGCATTGAAAGACACCTTAGCCGAAGGATACTCTGTTTTTACCCATTTAATCGACGAATTACTATTGCTAACCACCGAAAGCTGATCGATGATTTTTCTTTCCAGGGCATTGAGCGATTTCACGCATTCCGAATCTTCGGCATCCTTACCCTTATCCATGTTTCGATAATCAAAATCAGCTAGTGATAAATAGGCGAATCGTTTGCCATACGCAGCCTCATAAGACTTAATAAAACTGCTTTTGCCGCACCCAACGGGACCCGTTATCGCTATATTTTTAACCGATTCACTTTCAAACGCTTTATTTAATAAAGCACTTTGAAAGTCACCAACTTCGACATCGTTTCGAGGCGAAAGAAACGAACCTTCAAGTAATTCATGCTGATCCCCCAAGGAAATCCCATCCAATCAACTAGGCGCAAAAGGGCATTATTCGATAAAAGAGATGATGAGAACGATCCCAGGCACCAACCCTCTATCCCCTACTAGTCCCCAAAAAGAACAACGCCAACGTCCCAGGCCCGGAGTGCGACCCAATAACCGGGTCCACGTAGTTGATCGTAAAGTCACGAATATCGAACGACGGCTCGGCCTCGATCATGGCCTTCAGCTCTAGGGCATCCTCCAGGCAGTCGCCATGCGAGATGGCGATATGCTGCGGGCCGTAGCTGGGGTCGTACGACTCCACCATGTGGTTGAACAGCGCCTTGATGCTGCGCTTGCGGCTGCGCACCTTCTCGCGGGGGATCAGGTGCCCGGGGTTGTCCATATGCAGTACGGGCTTAATAGACAGGATGTTCGCCGCCGTCGCGCTCGTGCGCGACACGCGCCCACCGCGATACAGGTACATCAAGTCGTCCACGGTGAACCAATGCGCCAGGTGGAACCTATGCTCTTCCAGCCACGCATGCGTGTCCTCGATGCTCTTCCCTGCCTCGCGCATGTCAGCCGCGTAAAGCACCAGCAAGCCCTGGCCCAGCGACGCACCGCGCGTGTCGCACGTATAGATCTTGCGCTCGGGATACTCGCTGCGCATGTTGTCCAGCAAGTTCACCGTGGCCTCGTACGTGCCCGAAAGCCCGCTGGAAAAGCCCACGTACAGAATGTCCTGCCCGCGGTCCAAAATGCCACAGATGATGTCGGACGACGCCTGCTGGTTCGGCAGGCTGGTCGTAAACACCTTGCCCTCGCGCATCATGCGGTAGAACATACCAGGTCGGTGGTTTCGCCCTTCAGATAGCTGGTGTACTCGTTACCCTCGTTCATGAAACGCAACGACAGGATTTCCAGCTCATGCGCATCGATGAGCTCCTCAGTCAAGTTGCAACTGGAATCGGTGAGAATCGTATAGCTTGGCATACCCACTCCTATATACCCAATAACCTGGGATTAGCCTACCACAAAAACGCGGCGGCAGGTCTTCCCCACCGCCGCGCCTATGCACGCGTTTTCGCTACTGCGCCTTCTGCGCTTGGCACTGCACGCACGTGATGGCCACAACGCCCACGATGTCGGCAGCCGAAGCCCCGCGCGAAAGGTCGTTCACCGGCTTTGCCAGGCCCTGCGTAATGGGGCCGTACGCTTCGGCCTTCGCCAGGCGCTGCACCAGCTTGTAGGCAATGTTGCCCGTGTCCAGGTCGGGGAACACCAGGATGTTCGCCTTGCCAGCCACCGGCGAGCCCGGCGCCTTGCTGGTACCCACGCTGGGCACGATGGCGGCATCGGCCTGCATCTCGCCGTCGATGAGCATCTCGGGCGCCGTTTCCTTCGCCAGGCGCGTGGCCTCGATCACCTTGTCACGATCGGCACTGGCCACGGTGCTCTTGAACGTGGAATGCGACAGCAGCGCGATGCGCGGTTCCGTACCGAAGATGGTCTGCCAGCTGCGGCCCGTGTTCACCGCAATCTGCGAGAGCTTTTCGGCGTCGGGCTGAATTTCCAGGCCACAGTCGGCGAACATGAACACGCCGTCGTCGCCATACTCGCAATCGGGCACCGCCATCACGAAGAACGAGCTCACGGCCTTCACGCCCGGAGCCGTCTTCAAGATCTGCAGGGCCGCGCGCAGCACGTCGCTCGTGGCATGGCACGCGCCGCACGTCATGCCGTCGGCGTCGCCCAGCTTCACCATCATGGTGCCGAAGTAGATGACGTCATCCATCTTCGCCAGGGCGTCTTCCATGGTCACGCCCTTATGCTTGCGCAGCTCGTAGAACGCTTCCGCATAGCGCTGGCGGTCTTCGCTCTTCGCGGGGTCCACGATGCGCGCGCCTTCCAGGTTGTACGCGCTGCCCGCAATGGCTTCCGCATTGCCCAGGATGACCAAATCGGCAATACCGCCCGCCAGAATCTCCTGCGCCGCGGCAAGCGTGCGCTCGTCGTCGCCTTCCGGCAGTACGATCGTCTGCTTGCTCGCCTTTGCACGTTCAAGCATTGCATCGATGAATGCGCTCATAAAATCGCCTTTCTTTCAGCTATTATGCCTGTCTAGAGAGTACTTTATTCAGTTTGTATGATGATACCCGATATCAATGTCACCAATTTGTAGAATGAGCGTGCGGCAGGAATTAGCGGCCGCGTGCACCCATTTGGTGCACTTGTGCGTTACCCCAAGGGTTGGGAAGGAAATCTACCAAAGGTGAAGACAATCTCGTTCGCCATCCCGTGCTATAACTCGGCCGCCTATATGGACAAATGCATCGAATCGCTGCTCACCTGCGGCGACGATATCGAAATTCTCATCGTGAACGACGGCTCCACGAAGGACAACACCTCCGAAAAGGCCCACGAATGGGAAGAGCGCTACCCCGGCATCATCCGCGCCATCGACCAGGAAAACCGCGGCCACGGCGGTGCCGTGAACCACGGTCTGGAATGCGCCACCGGCCTGTACTTCAAGGTGGTCGACTCCGACGACTGGCTCGATTCCGCTGCCATGGTGCACGTCATGGCCTACCTGCGTCGCCAGGTAGAGCGCAAGAACCCCACCGACCTGGTCATCGGCAACTACGTGTACGAAAAGGTGCACGAGGGCACGCGCACCGTCATCGGCTACCGCAACGTATTCCCGCAGAACCAGGAATTCACCTGGGACGACATCAACCGCTTCCACAGCAGCCAGTACCTGCTCATGCATTCAGTCATCTACCGCACCGATATCCTGCGTGGCATGAACCTGCAGCTGCCGGAACATTGCTTCTACGTGGACAACATCTTCGTATACGCTCCGCTGCCCCACGTGCGCACGCTGTACTACATCAACGAGGACATGTACCGCTACTTCATCGGCCGCGAGGACCAGAGCGTGAACGAGTCCGTCATGCTTTCCCGCATCGACCAACAGCTGCGCATCACGCGCACCATGATCGACGCCGTCGATATCGTAAACGACGTGCCGCAGCCCAAGCTGGCCAAGTACATGGAAAACTACCTGTCCATGATGATGTGCATCTGCAGCGTGTTCCTGCGCATGGAAAAGACGAGCGAGAACGAGCAGAAGCGCTCCGACATCTGGAAGTACCTGGAAGACGCCAACCCCGAACTGTATCGCCACGTGCGCTACAACGTGCTGAACATGGGCACCAACCTGCCCTTCGAGTTCGGTCGTCGCATTGGCCTGGGTGGCTATCGCCTGGCGCAGAAGATCTTCAAGTTCAACTAGCCAAACTGCGTGCGTGCCTTTTTCAGAAAAGGCACGCTAATAGCGCGCGTGAGTTTGTACGAACTGGGGAAACACAGAGCGACACAGGTAGACGACGTCCAAAACCTTACCTTTTCTGAAAAAGGTAAGACGACACAACCGCGTTATCCGGGAAAAACTAACCACAAACGAAAACGGCCCAGGAACACCTGGGCCGCAAGTTATCACGCATATGCAAGCGCTTCGAGAAACCTCGTACGCCCGCCCTACCCCTTGTAAGGCACGATCTGGCTGGACTTGTGCACCAGCGCGTACGTGTCGCGCGCAATCATGAGCTCCTCGTTGGTAGGCACTACGATGATGCGCACCTTCGACTTGTCGTGGCTGATCAAGCGCTCGAAACCACGCTGCTCGTTCTTCGAGGAATCCACCACGATTCCCATGGGCTGCATGCCCGCGAAGATAAGGCGGCGGATGATCGAGCTGTTCTCGCCAATGCCGCCGGTGAGCACGATCACGTCGACGCCCGCCATAACGGCCATATACTGGCCGATGTACTTCTTTACCGAGTTCGCGTACATGTCGTACGCCAGCAGCGCGCGCTCGTTGCCTTCCTGGGCGGCTTCCTGCACCGTGCGCATGTCGTTGCTGATGCCGGAAATGCCCAGCAGGCCCGACTGCTTGTTCAGCAGGTCGGATACGTCCTGCGTGGAAAGGCCCTCGTGGTCCATGAGGAACGGCACGATGGCCGGGTCGATGGCACCCGAACGCGTGCCCATCATCAGGCCGTCGAGGGGCGTGAGGCCCATGGAGGTGTCCACCGCCACGCCATGGTCGATGGCGGAAACCGAGCACCCGTTTCCCAGGTGGCACGTGATCATCTTCAGCTCCGAAAGCGGCTCGCCCAGAAGCTCGGCCGCGCGCGAGGCAATGTAGCGATGGCTCGTGCCATGTGCGCCGTACTTGCGGATGCCGTACTTCTGGTACAGCTCGTACGGGATGGGATACATGTAGGCCTTCGGCGGCAGTGTCTGGAAGAACGCGGTGTCGAACACGGCAACCTGCAGGCGGTCGGGCAGCACTTCCTCGCAGGCCTTGATGCCCTGCAGCGCCGAAAGGTTGTGCAGCGGGGCCAGTTCGGCCAGTTCCAGAATCTTGTCCTTCACGTCGGGCGTGATGACCACCGACTGGTTGAAGTACGCGCCGCCCTGCACGATGCGATGCCCCACCGCGTCGATTTCGCTTACGGAGTGGATGGGCGCACGCGGGCCTTCCACCAGCGAGCGCAGAACCACTTCGATGGCGGCCTTGTGATCGGGCAGGAAGGTGTCGATAACGACTTCGTCTTCGTCGATGCCGTGCTTATGGAAGGAATCCTTCGAGCCAACGCGTTCGCAGAGGCCCTTGGCTATGACCTTTTCGGTAACGATGTCGATGAGCTGATACTTCAGCGACGATGATCCGGCGTTGATTACCAGAATGTTCAAAGTCGGCCTCCTTCCATCTTTGGGGATTCTACCAACACACGCGTACACGCGCCGTCTACCTGCGGCGTTTATCGGCAAGCGGCGGTGCTCCGTTGCAGAGCGCCGCCGCTTAAGTGAAGACTTATTCAAATGCGGGGTTTAGGCCCTATTCTGCGGAGGAACCGTGAATTTCCGCGGCATTCGTAGCCGACGTACCCCAGTCCTGGTCGTTCGGGCGCGGCATAAGGCCGCCACCGAGCACGTGCACATGCAGGTGACGCACGCTCTGGCTGGCGTTTTCGCCCGTGTTCACCAACAGGCGGAAGCCGTCCTCGTGAATGCCCTTGATGTCGGCAACCTTCTGCACCGTGGCGAACAGGTGACCCAGCACGTCCTCGGGAACGTTGTCAGCCACGTCGGAGTAATGGTCCTTCGGGATGATGAGCGTATGCACGGGCATGAGCGGCTCCATGTCATCGAAGGCGATGACCTTGTCGTCTTCGTACACCACGCTCGTGGGGATTTCGCCCTTGGCTATCTTGCAGAAGATGCAGTTCTCATCATGCATGGGGGGTCCTTTCGTAAAATGCCAGCTAGTTGGTCGGATTACATTGTAGCCCTACGCCTTGTGCAGCGTGGTGTCGATTTCGTCGTCGGTGGCATCCTGCTCCAGTTCGCCCATGAGGGCGTCGACTTTCTGCTGGGCGCCATCGAGCCTGCCACGCAGCTCGCGCAGCAGCGCCACGCCGCGCTCGTAGGCAGCCAGGCTGTCTTCCAGTTCCAGCGTGTTGCTTTCCAGCTGCGCCACGATCTGGTCGAGCTGGGCCATGGCCTGGCGGAACGACAGTTCGCTGATGGGGGTTTCCTGAGCTTCGGGCATGAGTGCTCCTTACGATTGGCTTGGGTTGGGAGTGGACGATTCTACGGCGCAGTCGAGCGTGCCATCGCTCACGCGCACAGAAATGCGGCTGCCAGCGGGGGCCTGCTCGACGGTTTTCACGATGGTGCCCGCTTCGGTACGGGCGAGCGAGTAGCCGCGACCCAGAATGGCCAGCGGCGAGAGATCGTTCAAGCGGGCGGCACGCATGTCGATCTGCTGCTCGGCGGCAGGCAGAATAGCCTTCCCCGCCGTACTCAGGCGCTGCGCCTTACCGGCCAGCTGCTGCCCCGTAGCCTGAAGCGCCGTGCGGCCGTACGTGGCCAGGCGTGTTTCGTACTGCGCCAGCGCAGCGGCGTCGCGGACCAACCCGCCGGGGATGGCGCGCTGCAAGCGACCTGCGGCGATGTCGATGGCCTGCGCGGGCGCGGCCAACAGGAAATGCGGGTCGCGGAAGAAGGGCTTGTCCTCGAAGCGGCCGATGACCATGCTGCTGCGCTCGAGGCGGCCCGCCAGGCGGTCGTGCATGGAACGGCCACGTGCCAGGATGCCCTCGCGCAGTTCGCGGATGTCGGGCGCGGCGCTTTCGGCGGCTGCCGTGGGCGTGGATGCACGCAGGTCGGCCACCATGTCGGCGATGGAGGTGTCGGGCTCGTGCCCAATGCCGGTGATCACGGGTACGGGGCACGCCACGATGGCGCGCGCCAGGCCCTCGTCGTTGAAGGGCATGAGGTCCTCGAACGAGCCACCACCACGCACCAAAAGCACTTCCTCGGCACCAGCGGCAACCACGCATTGCAGGCCCTCTACCAAGCCCGCGGGTGCTTGCGCGCCCTCCACGGGCACGCCAGCCAACACCACGCGCGCCAGCGGGTAGCGGCGGCGCAGCGTGCGCAAAACGTCGTGCACGGCAGCGCCACGCGGCGACGTAACCAGGCCAATGACCTGCGGGTACGTGGGAAGTGGGCGCTTGCGGGCGGCATCGGTGAGGCCTTCGGCCTGCAGCTTGCGCGCCAGGTTTGCCACCTTCGCGCGCAGATCGCCTTCGCCGGCAAGCGCCAGGCCGAAGACGTCGAAGTTCATGCGGCCCTTCGCCGCATACAGGGTAAAGCGCCCGGTAAGCTGCACGAGCATGCCCACGCGCAGCTGCACGCCCGTGGCGCGGAAGCGGTTCTGCCACATCATGCAGGGCATGGAAGACGCCTCGTCCTTCACGGTGAAGTACACGGCCTTGTAGCCGGGCTTGTTCGAGACTTCCGACACCTCGCCCACGAGCGTGACGGTGCAGGATTCAAGCGCGCCCTTCGCAAGCTGCATGGCCTGCGAAACGCTGAGCGGCTTGCGTACGCCTTCCCCCTCTGCCATGAACGCGCCCTAACGACGCTGGCCGATGAGCCAGAGCAGCTGCAGCGCAGAAACGAGCGCGGCGGCTACGTACGTGAGGGCGCAAGCGCGCAGCACGCTGAAGGCGCCGGCGCGTTCGCCCTGAGGCAGGCCCGCGGCTTCCAGATACTGCATGGCGCGGTGGCTGGCGTTGAATTCAACCGGCAGCGTGACCAGCTGGAACAGCACTGCGAATGCATACAGGATGATGGCCAGGTCGATAAGGCCCGCCAGGTTCATGAAGATGCCGGCGAGCAGCGCGATCATCCAGGCGTTCGAGGCGAAGTTCACCACGGGCACCAGCGCCGAGCGGAACTTCATGGGGCCGTAGCCTTGCGCGAACTGGCACGCATGGCCAACCTCGTGGCACGCCGTGGCGATGGCCGTGATGGACGGCTGGCTATACGCATGCGGGTCGAGCGTGATGGAGTTGTTGCGCGGGTCGAAGTGGTCTTCGCTTTCGCCGCCGCGATGGAACGGCACGCCCTGCACGCCGTTGTATGCAAGCATGTTCTGGCCCGCCTGCACGCCCGTGAGACCCCAGGAGGAAGGCACGTTGGAGTACTTCTTGATCTGGGAGTTCACGTATGCCTGGGCGCCAAAGCCGATGACGGTGGATACGACGATGAGGATGATATAACCGGTAGAGAACATGAACAGGCCTTTCGTAGCCGCGAACGGACATGCGTTCGCTGTTTGTTTGAACAGGATTATATACGCAGTCCCTGCAAAACCCCTACCCCCAGCAGGAAAAACCTACGATTCGCTCGTTTTCGTTACCTTCAGGTTGCCATCTTCCAGCGAAAGCGAAATCTTGCCGTCGAGCAGCTCGAGCAGTTCGTTGCCCACGATCTGCGCGCGCCAGCCCTTCAGCAGCTCCACGTCGCGATAGCCGCGCGCCAGCGACACCAGCTCGCTGTGGCCGGCCAGCGTCTGGAACGCCACGCCCGCCTCGCGCGAACGCAGGCGCACAAGCGCCGACATGACGTCGATTTCCAGGTCGACGTTGTGCTCGTTCTTCTGCGGGCGGTCGTGCGCGGGCCACTCCTCTTCGGGAGCATCCAGGCCACGTACCAGGGCGGCAACCACGTTGCGCGCATCGGCCGTGCCCAGCTTGTCGGACACGCCGCGCACCATGAACAGCTCGTCAATGGTGCGAGCCTCGCGCTTGCACGCCTCCACGATCTGCTCGTCGGTGACGACCCACTTGCGCGGAATGTCGAGCTCGCGGGCACGCTTCTCGCGCCAAGCCGCAACCTCGCGCGCGGCAGAAAGCTGACGGCGGGAAAGCTGCGAGACGCGCTTCAGGCGGCGGAAGCGCTCGCGCGGGTCGTCGTGATAGCGGCTCTCGTCGACAAGCGCGGCGAAATCGTCGTCGAGCCAGTTGATGCGGCCAAGCTCGGAAAGGCGCTTGGACATGCGGCGATACATCTTCGGCAGGTAGATGACGTCGTCGGCAGCGTACTTGATCTGCGAAGACGAAAGCGGACGACGCGACCAGTCGGTAAACGAGTCCATCTTCTTCAGCTGCACGCCGCACACGTCGTTCACCAGGGCGCCGTAGCCAATCTGCTGCGTGTGCCCCATGAGGGCCGCGGCAAGCTGCGTGTCGAACACGGGCTTGGGCATGGCACCGGTTTCGCGGAGCAGGATTTCGATGTCCTGCGTGCCCGCATGAAACACCTTCATGATGGTGGGCGATTCCAGAAGCGGCACGATGGCCTTCAGGTCCGTCACGCCGAAGGGATCGATGATGACGGTTTCCTTGTCGGCCTGCATCTGCAGGAGGCAAAGCTTCGGATAGTACGTTTTCTCGCGCAGAAATTCGGTGTCGATGGCGAGAACTTCGGATGTCAACGCTCGGTCAACGAATGCCTCGAGCTGGGCCTGGTCGGTTATGAACACGCTTTACAATCCTTACCACATATGGGTATACCTAGTTAATACGCTTTGACATCATAGCAATAGAAGGGGCGCTGTGAAACTTCTCGTACTGAATAACCTATCTTCTGGATACGGCGGCGATCTCATTTACGACTTCGCGCGGTCGTTCGCCAAAACAGGCGATGAAGTTTGCATTCGCTGCGTCGACGCCGATTCGTCGTTCGAGGAAGCGCTGGCCGACGCGTCCGATTTCGATGCCGTGGTCGCCTCGGGCGGCGACGGCACGCATGCCGCCGTTTGCTATCTGCTGCGCAACACGGGCACGCCCATCCTGCCCTTCCCCGCCGGCACCGCCAACCTGCTCTGCATGAACGTTATGTCGCCCATCGAGCCGTTTGCGCTGGCACAGTTGGTGCGCGAAGGCGAGTGCCTTGATTTCGACCTGGGCGAGATCGTCACGAGCGAGGGCAGCCACGGCTTCTCGATGATGGCGGGCTGCGGCTACGACGCCACCATGATGGCCGACGCGCGTCGCGACAAGAAGCGCTGGGGGCCCGCCGCCTACTTCAAGGCCGCATTCCAAAACCCAAACCCCCAGGTGGCGCATTTGAAGGTCACCGTCGACGGCGTCACGCACGAACACGAAGGCGTGGGCGTCATGCTGGTGAACTTCAGCAAGATTCAGTTCGACATCTCCATTACGCCGCGCAACCTGCCCAACGACGGGGCGCTCGACGTGCTGGTGCTCACCACGCAAACGGCTTGGGACCTGCTGCCCACCGCGCTGGGCGCCGCATTCGACCACTCGGGCGGCACGCTGGAAGCGAGCAATGCGCTCGTGTACTACCGAGGCCGCGACATCCGCGTGGAATCCGACCCAGAACTGCTGGTTCAGTACGACGGCGAGCCGCTGGAAGCGCACACGCCCTTCACCGCGCGCGTGCTGCCCGCCGCCTGCAAGATCATCGTCTCCGACGACGGCTACAAGCTGTTCACCGCGCAATAGGGCGCCTTCCCGAGCGCGCGTTGGCGCGATCGAATGCTCGCCGAGGTGACCAAATGCGCGAAAACCAGCGAGAAACATGCCGTTTGGCAAAAATCGCGCGCTCAATGTAAAAAATTCGCGTTTCTGAACATCTTTTCAGCCGCCGGACGCAGGAGCGAAAAACCCCACCTGGGCAAACAGTGACCCACAGCATTGAATTCGTCCGTCACAACGCCAAAATGAGGGCATTCTGCCCCGTTCCGTGTTCAGAACGACGAATTATTTACATCAGAAGGTCTACTTTTGCCAAAGGCAGCCTATTCGCACGCGTCGATGTGGGAGAAATGCCCCGTTTGGCAAAATCGGGAGGCTAAATGTAAAAAATTCGTCGCCGTACAGGTAGTAATGGCAACGAATGTCGCCCAGACAGACGCATGGGCATGGGAACGTGAATCAACATGAACGTTTTCCCAGGTCGAGAAATCTGACATAACGGCTTGCAATCCGAGCAACCTGTACAGCGACGATTTTTTTACATTGAAGGGGCCGTTTTTGCCAAAGGCAGCCTAATCCCACTCACCACACGCAAGCGAGGCTACGCCATGTAGGCCCACATATACCCCATGCCAACGAGGCTGCCGTTACGCGTCCGCATGCAAAAAGGCGTCCCGCAGCATTGCTGCGGGACGCCTTAGAAACAACGGCGCTCAGACGCGCGTCATGCACATACTTGCACGCCAGCGCTAGCACGCGAGCGCTGGCGCTCGCTGTTATGCCTCGATTTCGCCCTTCTCGATGAGCTCCTGACGCATCTCCTCGCGGCCGCGCTCGATCTCGCGCTCGCGATGGAACGCTGCGGCGCGCTTGTTGTACGTCATCTGGATGATTTCCATCACCAGGCTGAAGATCATGGCGAAGTACACGAGCACCTTTTCCAGCGACATGCCCAGCGCCTCGATCTCGACGCCCGTATGCAGGCCAAAGCCATCGAGCGTGAGCAACACGCCAATGGACAGGATGAACACCAGCGCCAGGATGGTGATCTCGGCATGCTTGTTGATGAAGTCGCTTACCTGGTCGATGAACACCATCATGAGCAGGATGGCGGAGATCACGGCGATGATCATGATGATCAGGTGCTCGGCCATGCCCACGGCGGTGATCACGGAGTCGATGGAGAACACGATGTCCATGACCATGATGGTGCCCACGGCCTGACCCAGACCAATCTGGTGCGCCTTCTTGTCGGCATCGTCGCCATGCTTGGCGCGCAGCTCCTCCAGGGCCAGCATGCTACGCAGCTCGCTGGCGCCCTTGTAGATGAGGTAGATGCCGCCAGCAGCCAGCAGCATGTCGCGCACCGAGAACCCATGCGAGTAGAAGCCCAGGTCCACGGTGAAGACGGGCTGCATCATGTGAATGAGCCACGACGCGAAGCACAGGAAGATGACGCGCATGATCATGGCGCCCGCCAGGCCCAGCTTGCGGCCGATGTGCTGCTTGCTTTCGGGCAGGCGGTTCGTGGTGAGGGCGATGAACGCAATGTTGTCCACGCCCAGGACGATTTCCAGGAATACCAGAGTCAGCAGGCTGATCCAGGCTTCCGCGGTAAGGAAAATCGAAAAGTCAATCATGTGATGGTGCTCCTTGGGTAAAACGTTCTATTGGCCAACGCGGTAGCGCGCGGGGCCGTCTTCATACAGGTTCCCGCCATGCGCGTCGATGGCCACGATGCACGGGTAGTCTTCCACGACCAGGCGACGAATGGCCTCGGGGCCCAGGTCGTCGTACGCCACGACCTCGCACTCCTTCACCGAGGAGGCAATGAGCGCAGCGGCGCCACCCACGGCGGCGAAGTATACCACGCCGTGCTCCACCATGGCATCGATGACATCCTGGCTGCGTGGGCCCTTGCCCACCATGCCAGCCAGGCCCGCCTGCTCGATCATCTGCGGCGTGAAGGCATCCATGCGCCCGCTCGTGGTGGGGCCGCAGCTGCCGATGACGTGCCCGGGCTTGGCAGGCGTGGGGCCTGCATAGTAGATGACCTGGCCCTGCAGGTCGACGGGCAGCTCCTCGCCCGCGTCGAGCGCAGCAGTCATGCGCGCGTGCGCGGCATCGCGACCGGTGAAGATGGTTCCCGAAATGGAGACCATGTCGCCGCAACGCAGCGAACGCGCCACTTCGGGGTCGAGAGGGGTGGTAATGCGCTTGATATCCATGGTTCCCCCTTACAGTACGACGCTCTTGTGGCGTGCAGCATGGCAGTTCAGCGTAACGCCCACGGGCATGGTGGCGATGTGCGTGGGGTACGTCTCGATGTGCACGGCCAACGCCGTAACGCGGCCGCCAAAGCCCTGCGGGCCAATGCCCGAACGATTAATGGCTTCCAGCAACTCAGCCTCGAGCTGGGCATAGCGTGCATCGGGATTGGGCGCGCCCACCTTGCGGCGCAGCGCCTCCTTGGAAAGCATGAGCGCCTTGTCGGCGTTGCCGCCAATGCCCACGCCCACGATCGTCGGCGGGCAGGGATTGCCGCCCGCTTCCACCACCGCACGCAGCACGGCATCCTTCACGCCCTGCAGACCCTGGGCCGGCTTCAACATGAACAGGCGGCTCATGTTCTCGCTGCCCGCGCCCTTCGGCATGATGGTGAGCGTAACCGCATCGCCGGGCACCAGGCGCGTGTACACAATGCCAGGCGTGTTGTCGCCCGCATTCACGCGGTTCAGCACCGGGTCGACCACCGTGGACTTGCGCAGGTAGCCTTCGGTATAGCCCTTCGCGATGCCGGCGTTAATAGCCTCCTCGAAATCGCCGCCCACGATGTGCGCTTCCTGCCCTACCTCGGCAAACACGATGACCATGCCCGTGTCTTGGCACATGGGCACGCCGTCTTCGCGGGCGATGCGCGCATTGCGGCAGATCTTCTGCATGGCCCAGCGACCAAACTCGCTCTCCTCGCGCTCGGCCGCGGCGTTGATGGCCTCCTCGGCGTCGCGCGGCAGGTCGCACGCAGCCTCCATGCACAGCCGTGCCACTTCCTGGGTAATGGTGGCAGTTGAGATATCTCTCATGCTTCCCGGATCCTTCCCGTTTGTTCTCTTGAAGGACAGTGTAGCGCCCCCGGGCCTGCCGTTGGGAAACCTCCAGACCGAATGCTATAATCTTCCCCTGTTATACGCTAAGGAGCATCTATGTTGGAAATCCCCCAGTTCCTTCGCCCGAAGGACACGAGCGCGCATACCGTAGAATCTTCCGGGCCCGTGCGCTACTACGACGGCAGCGCCCTGTCGCGCCCGCTCGACCTGCCGAAACGCTATTTCTATCTGCTGGGGGCAATCGCCCTCGCCGCGCTGGTCATTGGCGTTTCCTGGGGAATCAACTGCTACGCCAACGTGGTATACGGCAGCCAAGACGAACAAGACGCCGTGAACGAGATGCTCACCCGCGGCGAAACCGTGCAATCCCCCGCGCTCATCAATCTCGTGGGCCTCGACGCGCAGGGCATCATCGACACGCAGGCGCAGCAAGGCCAAACGGTCATCGACATCTCGTCGGTTTCGAAGAACACCGAACACATCAACGTCATCAAGCTGCCTTCCGACGTTACCGCAGTTGACGCGCTGGCGTACTACAGCAAGGGAATCGCCAATCTGTCGGCTTCAGAAGCCGTGAAGCTGCTCACGGGCAGCTGGCGCCTGGAGCAGCAAAACGCCGGCAATACCGACCTGCACCTTACCTACGCCGACTTCACCTCGGGCACGGTTGACGCTGCCGTTACCAACGCCATGGCCGACCAGGGCTTCGATTCCGCATCCGTCACCGATTCGGGCGTCGACTCGAACGGCAACACGTACCAGAAGGGCACCATCGAAGTCGACGGCGCCACCTACACCTGGACGGTAAGCGCCTGCGCCCTTTCCGAGGTGTACGACAACTCGGGTCTGCCCAGCACCGCGCAATACGTGGGCGTACGCCTAGCCGCGTAAGCCGCCAAGCCAACGGCGTAAACCGCCGGCAACCCCACCACCAAGACGCATGCGCGCCCGCCCCAACACGGCGGGCGCGTTTTTCGCGAGTACAAGGTGAACAAGCGCGGCTGAATCGCACGTCCATCGCGGTTATGAACGCGCCGGAATGCGAGATAGGCAGAGGGAACGAGTAGACATACGATCCCATTATCGAGTCGCACATACGCCGCATTCGCCAGCGCTAACGCCCAGAACATGCAGTAGCCACTTAGCGGGCTCCAAGTAACCGCATCCGTTAATGGCAAATGAGAGCGCTCAAACAGATGGCCCTCATGGCGGTATCGCCAATCGCCCGCATCAACCGGAAGCAACCGCGCCGGTTCAAGCGCCCCATGACAGGGCTGCAAAAGCATCTCGAACGCCAAAATGGGCAAATCCGGGGCCCGAAAATGCAAAAATGTAACCGTTTACACGTTATTCCCCACCCCGCGGCAAGCTCAGCATTTCGCGAACTGGGGAAACGCAATTAAACGCAGCCCCGAACGAGCAAAAGACACCCCAAAACCCGTCGAGAACGCGATTCCAGCGTGTAATCGGCGACATTTTTTACAATCGAACGCCTAAATCTGCCCGTTTTGCAATTTGCCCCCGCAATGCGATGCAAAGCGAGGGCGTCAGGCCAAAAAAGAAGCGATCAAACGCACGAACCGCGGCGCTACGAATTGGAAGACGAGCTCGTAGATTGCGCCGACAAATCGCTGGAATCCGAAGACGAACTCGAGGAGGTGCCGCTCGCAGAACTGCTCGAGGTATCGGAACCCGCTGAAGCGCTATCCGACGAACTCGTAGTCGAACCCGAAGTCGAAGCGGAATCGCTGCTCGAGGCGCTGTCAGACGAGCTGGTAGACCCACTCGACGTATCAGACCCGCTGGCAGACGAGCTCGACTCCTGCGAACTGGAACTCTGCGCCTGCTGATTGGTTGCTGTGTTGGAGGAGTCGGCCTCGGTGTCAGACTGCGTGCTCTTCTCGGTCGATTCCTTTGCCTCGTCCTTGGACTGCTGCGTCTCGGTGGACGCCGGGGCAGAGGTGGAAGCGGCGTCGTTCGCGCTAGTCTGCGCAGTGGTCGTGCTCGGCGACGACAGCACCTCGGTGCTCCCCCAGCCCTGGCCACCAGTAACCAACGTCACCAGGCCCGCGGTAATGGCAATGGCGACAAGCGCGGCCACAACCGAAACCACGATCGCCCAGCGCTGAACCTGCGACTTACGCGCGCGATTGCTACGCGCCTTGATGAGCGAGTTGCGCGCCGATGCAGAACGACGGGCGGAAGCATGCGCACCATCGCTCGAAGCGGTAGAGCGTTGCGCGTAGCCCACAGCATCGGAGGACGCGTGCGAAGAACCATACGTGCTCGTTCCGGCAGCAACGGCCGCATTTGCGCCCTCGGCAGGTAGAACCGACGTCGCACCCTGAGCGAACGTAGAACGCATGGAGGCGTCGGCCTCCGAAAACGTCGCACTATCGGGCGGTAGCATCGACGTCGCGCCATCAGCAGATAGAACGCTCGTTGCAGCATCGGCTCTCAACGCGCTTGCCTCGGAAGCGTGTGCGCCATAGCGCGCCTCGCCTGCGGGGACGGCCATAACCGTGGCAGCGCCCGCAGCGGCGGGAATCACGGACGTCGCGCCAGCAGCGCCAGCCGCACCCGATGCGCCGCCAATATGCGCCGCATTATCCCGCGATAGCGGAGAGGGTGCCGCTTGCCCCACCAAATCCGACGGCGACTTGGCGGCATTGCCGTTCGCATCGCCATCCGAATCGTCGTTCGAACGAATCTTGTCGGCCGACTTCAGCATGATGTTCTTGTACACCTGGGCGGTAACCGTGGCCACGATCGAGCCTACGGCCGTACCAAGCAACGAGCCCGCAATACCAATCTGCGACGACAGCAAAAGCGACGTCACCGCCGCGAGCGCCGTAGCGATCACCTGGGCAAGAGATAGGTTTTCGAACAACGAGCCTTTCTTTTTCGCAGCAACAGCCGTTTCGGTCATATACACTCCTTCGTTTTGCTCGCCCTCTACGCTAGGAGGGAAATCTGAAGAAAGCGTTAAAAGCCGCAGCGGTTTGTCGATTCGTTACGAAATAGGCGCAGAAGCCCAACAAGGCATACAAGCATTGGAGTACGCCAAAGAAGAACTGCGATAGTCGCAAGAGAAGCAGCCGTAAGAAACCCCAGGCACGATAAAGCCACCGCCAAGAGCCACGAAACGTAAGCGCTCGCAGCCAACAGTGTCGCAGCTCACAGGGCGGAAACGAAAGCACGGAACGTGCACGCAACAAAAAGCGCCGCAGCCCACACGGGCCACGGCGCAACAATCGCACTATACGACGCAACAACAGGCGCATTTCCACTCAACGCCCAGGCCGGCAAAGAAAGGGCCCGCTTGATGCATACGGGCCACCCGATGCACGTTCCACCATCGTCCAAGCCAGCGAAAAAGCCCCGTACTAGAAGCCCCACATGCGCACTTCGGGATGTATCTCAACGCCAAACTGCTCACGCACGGTACGCTGGATGTGCGCGATGAGCGCCTGCACATCGGCTGCCGTGGCACCACCGGCATTCACCACGAATCCCGTGTGCTTTTCGGACACCTGCGCACCGCCGATGCGATATCCACGCAAACCAGAATCCTGAATGAGCTTGCCCGCGAAATACCCCTCGGGGCGCTTGAACGTGGAACCCGCGCTGGGCATCTCGAGCGGCTGCTTCGACGTACGACGCTCGGTAAGATCGTCGACGCGTGCCTGAATGGCCGCAGAATCGTCGGGGGTAAGGCGCAGCTTGGCAGACAGCACCACATAGCCGCGTTCGTCCATCATGCTATGACGATACGACCAGCACGCCTCGTCGTGCGAAACCGTAACGACCTGCCCTTCGGGCGTAAGGCACGTAACTTCTTCCGCCACCTGGGCAAATTCGCCATCGTAGGCACCTGCATTCATGATGGCGGCGCCACCCACCGTGCCAGGAATGCCCGATGCGAACTCGTAGCCCGCCAGGCCCGCAGCGCATGCAGCCTGGGAAACGGCCTCGTTCGTGGCGCCCGCCTGGGCAAACACGCACGCGCCCTCAACGCTCACCTGGGAAAACGCAGATCCAAGCTCCATGACCACACCACGCAAACCCGCATCCGACACCAGCAGGTTGCTGCCGCACCCAATAACATGCAGCGGCACATCGTACGCACGGCATGCCGCGCAAACCGCCTGCACGTCCTCCACCGAAGCGGGAACGCAATACAGGTCGGCCGGGCCGCCAATCTGGAAGGTCGTATGCACGCTCATAAGCTCGCCCGCCCGCATGCGCGTAGCCGGCAGCACGTCGCGCAACGCACGCTGCACGCACGTCACCGCATACGCCTGCGCACGTTCGCGCACGTCATCCACGATAGGCGCCTCCGCATACTGCGCGATGCGCATGACGGTCTGCACGTTGGCACCCTCCACGTGCTGCATGAGCACGTCGGGACGCAGGCTGCCCTCAGGCTTCGCCTGCAGGCAGAACACGAGCAAGTTGCCCAGCGCGAACGGCTCGAAGGGCAGATAGTCGGCCACATGGAACGTGCGCGTCTTCACCTTGCCCTTCTTTTCGCGCGTAACCTCGATATCCTGCGGCAGTTGCAGCTGCGCAGCCGGCACGCCGCACTCCACCGCATACACGCCAAACGGGAACGCGACGCTTGCCGCGGTATCCTTCCGCGGAATATAGCGACACGAGAGCATGGGGAATGCCGGCACCGAAGCCTCATTCAGCGCACGCAGCGCCTCCTCTTCGGGAACGCGCTCGGTTAGGAACACGTCGAAGATCTCGTGCAGGCCACCCACGCCCACGGGCAGGGCGCCGCCGAACGCGATCTTCATGTGGGGCGAAAAGCCATGCGTGATGGCGAAGGGCAGCTTCGCGCGGCGCACGGTGCGCTCCAGGTAATGCGTCATATCCAAATGCGAGAGCATGGAAACGCGTCCTATCTGGGCGTATTCCACGCGCAGGCGATAGAGCACCTCGGGCACGCCACCCAGCTCAATCGCCGATTTCGGTTGCGGCTTAGCCATGGCGCACCTCCTGCGTCTCAACCTGAATGCCGTAGTCGGGGCACAGGCCACAACCCGTGCAGCCCTCGTACGAACAATCGGGCGTGGTGACTTCCTTCAACGCGCGCTTGTACTCCACCTGCAGGTACTTCAGGTGAACGCCCGCGGAAATGTGCTGCCAGGGCAGAATCTCGCTCAGGTCGAAGCGACGACGCGCCATGGCGTCGATGTCCATGCCCAGTTCGGCGCCCGCATCGCGCCACGCGTCCTCGCGGAAATGTTCGGTCCACGCGTCATAGCGCGAGCCCTTGCGCCATGCCAGCTCCAGCAGGTCGGCGCACTCGCGCCCGCCGCGGCTCATAATGGCCTCCACGAAGCTCGTGGCGGGATCATGCCAGCTCACGTTGATGGCACGATACCGCACGCTATCGCGCAGCACGTTCACGCGGCGACGCGCCTCGGCAGGCGACATCTGCTCGCACCACTGGAACGGCGTCTGCGCTTTCGGCACGAACAGCGCGCACGAAATACCAAACTGAATGCGACCGCGCTCTTCCGGCGGCACGACTTCCTTCACGCGTTCATACGCACGATTCACCAAGTCGGCAATGCCCTTCACGTCCTCGTCGGTTTCCGTGGGCAAGCCCAGCATGAAGTACAGCTTGCAGCGGCGCCAACCCTCGCTGAACGCCGCGGTCAACGCGCCGAACAGGTCGTCCTCGGTCACGTTCTTGTTGATGACATCGCGCAGGCGCTGCGTGCCCGCCTCGGGGGCGAACGTCAGGCCGCCGCGCTTTTCGCCCGCGACCATCTTGGCCATGTCGACGCCGAACGAGTCGAGGCGCTGCGACGGAATGGAAACGCGCACGCCCGTACCCGACACCTGCTCGGTCAGGCGCGTGAGGATCTCGCGAATCTGCGAGTGGTCGGTCGTAGAAAGCGACGTGAGGCTCACCTCGTCGTAGCCCGTATGCTCCAGGCCCTGAAGCACGCCTTCCACGATGTTGTCGGCGGAACGCTCGCGCACGGGACGATACATCATGCCCGCCTGGCAGAAGCGGCAACCACGCGTGCAGCCGCGCAGCACCTCGGCACTCAGGCGGTCGTGCACCAGGTCGCCAAAGGGCACCACGCACGGCTCCCAGCAACTGCTCGTGGAAAAGCCCTCGTAGATGCGACGCTTCACGATCTGCGGTGCCTCTTCCACCATGGGCGCAACGCGGAAGCCCGCCTGGGCAGCCTCTTCCCCGGAAAGCTCGCGATAGAGGCTGGGAATGTAGTTACCCTCAATGCGTGCCAGGTCGCGCAGGATTTCCTGTCGGCTCTTCCCCGCCATGCGACCCTCGTGCACGCAGGCAACCGTTTCGGGTACGGCTTCCTCGCCCTCGCCCACGCACATGCAGTCGAAGAACGGGGCGAACGGCTCGGGGTTGCACGTGCACGGGCCACCAGCCAGCACGAAGGGGTCGTTCTCGCCGCGGTCGGCCGCACGCAGCGGCACGCCCGAAAGGTCGAGCGTTTCAAGCACGTTCGTGGCCGCCAGCTCGTGCGGCAGCGTGATGCCGATGCAGTCGAATTCGCGCAGGGGCGCGCAGCTTTCCAGCGAGAACAGCGGCAGGCCCTCTTCGCGCATGACGTCGCCAAATTCGGCCGCAGGCAGATACGAGCGTTCGGCCCACATGCCCTCGCGCGCATTCACGGCATTCACCAGAATGCGAATGGCCTGATTGGCCTGGCCAAGTTCATACGTGTCGGGATACACCATCACGAGCGACGCATCGTTGGGATGCGCGTCGAAGTCATGATGGACGGACCCGAATTCATGATTGATGTAGCGTACCGGACGTTCGGCACGCGAAAGTAGACCCCGCAGACGGGGCCACAGATCGGTCATTGTACGCGGCATCTAACGCTTACCTCCGCGCGAATCGATAAACGAATCCACCATGGCACGGGCGAACTCGTCGGGCTCTATGCCCTGTTTACGGCAAAACACATGAATGGTCTCACGGACGGCGGGAACAACCTCGCACACCGCATGACCAACGACCGGCGCTACGGCATCGGCCGATTTACGCAAAACGGGACCCGCCTTCTGGGCAACGGCGTACGCCGCGGGAAGGGCAACATCGGTCGCGAACCCAATTACGACGGGGGCAGCCTGCTGAGCACGTGCGGCAACGCTCACGGCCGCCTTGCCGGCCACGTCTACCGCAACCTGAGCGACGGCCTGGGCATACGGCTGCACCGTGCCCTGCACCGAAACAGCTGCCTCGCGCACGCGCGCCAATGCGCGCTCTTCGTTGGGCTCTTCGTAGATACCATCGGACAGTCCCTCGAAATACGCGATGGCCGCGTGCCCCATGGCCTCGGTAGCACCAGCGCCGATGCCGCAGCGAATAACGCCGCCCAGCACCGGGAACGCGCCAATGAGGGAACGCGCCACCGAACGCGAGGCAAACGCGCCGCCCAGCAGCACCAACAGCTCGCGCCAGCGATCCCTTCCCAGGGGCTGGCCATACGCTGCGGCAATCTGCAGCACCATCTTCGCCTGGTTGAGCGTCATGAGAGGCATGTCGGCGCCGGGAATGAACGGCACCAGGCCAATGCCTGCATTCTGAAGGGACGTGGCATGCACCGATTCCAGCGACAGCGGACGACGCACGAACGGGAACGATAGCGCGAAAGCCAGGCGCTTTACGTGGAACGTCGAAACGATCCACTCGCCCACGCCCATGAGCAACGTGCGCTCGCGATCGACCGTGAACGGATACGGCTCCTGGTTGAACTCGTCAGTTTCCGGAAAAGCACCGCCATCGACCTGCGGGTCGGGCGCAACGACGTCGCTTTCCAGCAGCGGGCACCCCACTGCCTCGGCGATTTCGCGCACGAGGGCGGGCATATCGGTAACAGTGAGCGCGGGCACGCCCGCGGCAATGAGCGCCTGGGCAATGCTGCCCGTGCGCAGGCCCGTGCCGGCAACGATAACGGCCATGTCGTATTCGGAGGTTACTGCGGAAACGTCTTCCCAATCGAACACGTCGACCTGCGCTTGTGACGACTGCGGCGTAAACGCACGCGCCATAACGTCGAGCAACGCGGGCGACGATTCCGGGTCGATGAGCAGCGCCAAACGCAGCGGCATGGCGCGCGCGGATTCAATATCGGTTGAAGCATCGAGCACCGCGGTGGGATCGATGGGAAGCATCATGCATCTCTCCTTTTGCCGAGCGCGAGCGCTCTACCTGCCGTTATGAGCCCATACCGAGCCAATGAAGCCCAGCATGACGAAATTGACCACCATAAACGAAGAACCATAGCTCATGAAGGGCAGCGGAATGCCTGTAATGGGCATGAGGCCGCACGTCATGCCAATGTTCTCCAGGATCTGGAAAAGCCACATGCCGGCCGTGCACATGACGATGAGCGTGCCGAACATGTCGTTGGCATTGTAGGCAATACGATAGCACACGAAAAGCAAGGCGGCGTAGAGCGCAATGAGAAGCAGCGCCCCCATGAAGCCAAGCTGTTCGGCCAGCACGCAGAAGATAAAGTCGGTGGGCGATTCAGGCAAATAGCCCAAGGTAGACTGCGTGGCATTGCCCAGGCCCTTGCCCAGAAGGCCACCGCTGCCAATGGCAATCTTCGCCTGCGTGAGGTTGTAACCGTCGCCCGTGGGATCGTAGCTATTGTCCAAGAACACCAACAGGCGCGACTTCTGATAATCCTTCAGCAACACGTCTTTGCCAGCTATGGAGTCGGCAATGGGGTCGAGGATGAGGATCGCCGCCACGGCAACCGCCATGATGCCCAGCGAGATGAGGATGAAGCGCGGCCGAGCGCCACCCACGATAAGCGCCGTACCCGCGATGAACAGGTACACCATGCCGGTGCCCAAGTCGGGCTGCGTAAGGATGGCCACCACGGGAACCATGAGGATTCCCAGCGCCTTCAGGTACTCGCGCGCGCTACCCAACTTGCCGCCGTAGCGTGAGATGACGCTCGCGGCCAGCAGGATAACCGTAATCTTGGCAAACTCGCCTGGCTGGAAGCGCGCAGGACCGATCTTCGCCCACGAGTTGGCGCCATTCACGGAAAGGCCAACGCCCGGTATATGCGGCAGCATGATGAGTACGATGTTAATGATCAGGAACAACGCCATGTAATGCGACAACTGGTGATAGTCGTAGCGGAAGAGCAGCAGCATGAGCACGGCGCCCACGAGCACGCCGGCAAGCTGGCGCGAAAAGTTGTACGACTCGTTGCTCACCGTAGCCGTATACACGATGATCAGGCCATATGTAACCAGCGCCGCCACTACCAAAACGAGCGTGGGGTTAATGTACTTAAAGCGCGACGGGCGCGTGGCGGCCGCAATGCGCGCGTTCGGCGACTTCACCGAGTCGATTTGCGTCATGCGCTGCACGTTGCTCATAGGCTAGTCACCTCGCGAAGACGTCGTATCGGTACTGCTGGATTCCACGACCGTATAGGCACCCGTAACCGTGCCCATGGAATCGGCCGTAAGCGAGCCGTTGTCGTAGGCAATGGCCGCCTGCAGCACTTCGGAAACGATGGGAATGCAGTTGTTCGCCGCGGAAACGCCCTGCTCGGCAAGGCACGCGCACACGTACTTCGGGTTGTCGTACGGAGCGTAGCAGCAGAACCAGGAATAGTCCTTCTTGCCCGACACCTCGGCGGTACCCGTCTTGCCGGCCATCTCGAAGCCGCAGCCGGAGAAATAATTCGAATCGTAGTTGTTGAGCGTCATCACCTTGCGCAGGCCCTCGCGCACCGTGGCAATGTGCTCGGCGCTCATGGTGGGCTCGGCGATGACCTCGGGCTCGTACTTCAAAACCGTTTCACCCAGCGAATTGCGCACCTCGCGCAACACGTGCGGGCGATAGACCTTGCCCGTGGCGATACCGCAGTACGCTGCAGCGTTCTGCAGGGGCGTGATGAGCACGTAGCCCTGGCCGATGGCCATGTTCGTCATGTCGCCGCCCTGCCAAACAGCCTCTTCGGGGGCATCCTTGAAGTACTCGCTCTTCCACGTGGGCGTGGGAACGCGGCCCGTGGCCTCACCGGAAAGATCGATGCCCGTCTTCGCGCCGAAGCCGTATTCGCAGATGTAATCCTGCATGGCGGTTTCTGAAAGCGTACCGCTCTCGTAGAAGTTCTTCGCGATTTCGTAGAACACGACGTCGCAGGAGTTCGCAATGCCATCGACCAGGTTCAACGTGCCGTGGCCCGCCGTCTTCCAGCACTTCTGGGCATAGCTGCTGCCGAAGCCCGTCCACGTACCCGTGCACGTCCAATCGCTGCTGGAGCTGGCAACGCCGTTCGTAAGCGCGGCCATGGAGGTAAACGCCTTGAACGTGGAAGCGGCTGGATAGGTGCCAGCCACCGCGCGGTCCATAAGCGGGTAATGCGATTCCTCGGTGTTGAACTCGTCCCACATATCCTGGGAAATGCCACCGATGAAGCTTTCGGGCGTGAACGTGGGATAGCTGGCCATGGCCACCACTTCCCCGTTCGTGGCATCCAGGCACACCACGGCACCACCCGTGGCATTTGCGGAGCCCAGCCTGCCATCGGGCGCCAGATATTCGCGCAGGGCGTCATCGGCCACCTTCTGAACGGGACCGCGAATGGTGAGGTAGATGTCGTTGCCACGCAGCGGAGCCGTCTCGCTTACCACCGACTGCACGTTGCCCTGCGCGTCGGTAAGCAGGGTGCGCGTGCCGTGATCGCCAGAAAGCAGGTTCTCGTACGTATATTCCACGCCGCTCTTGCCCACCGAGTCGCCCGACTGCAGGTTCTGCCCTGCCGTCTCGTTCTCGAAATCCTCGGAGGAAGCGGTGCCCGTGTAGCCAAGGATATGGGCCGCCAGCGCGCCATACGGATACGAACGCGACGTGCGCATCTCGCACGTGACGTTCGGGAAGGCCGAAGCATGCTCGCTAATGAAGGCGATGTTGCGCAGCGTGACGTCGCTGGCCACAACGCGCATGCTCTGCGCGCCGCTCGTGCTATCCAGAATGCGCTGACGCACCACCTGGAACGGGATGCCCAAAAGCGCAGAAAGACGGCGTACGGTGTCGTAGTCACTTGCCACGTCGGAAGAGGCAAGCACCGTGTAGTTCGAACGATTGCTCACCAGCGCCAGGCCGTCGCAGTCGTAGATCACGCCGCGCGGCGCGGGCGTGTACACCGTGGAATACAGGTTTTGGGAAGCCTGGCTGGAATACTCGTCGGATTGCAGCACCTGCATGCTGAACAACTTGGCAATAAGGGATCCGAATACGGCAGCCGCCAGAATGCCCATGGTCACGAAGCGGCTGGTAATGGCCTCGCCCGTAGAACCGCTGGCCGTCTTCGACGTGGATACCTCGGTATGCCCCGACGTGCCGAAGCCCGTCTTGTGCTTTTCGGGCGCCACGCCGTACGTGTCGATGGAATGAATCTCGCGCGAGGTGGCCACCTTGTCACGCGAGCGATTGCCCATGCGGCGTGCGACCAGCACGGCCACCACGATGACAAGTACCAGCGTTGCTATTCCCGCGATAATGGCTGCAAGCATGGCAAACCCCTAGCGCAAGCGGGAAACGGACTTCATCTGCAGCTGCGAGTTCGTGAGCAGGCGAGACAGGAGCGGATACAGAAGCAGGCCCACCACGCAGTCGTACAACGCGCATGGAACGGCGCGATACGCGAAGGCTTCGATGGGGTTCAGGTTGCTGGAAAGGCCCAGCAGGAATGCCGCGTAGAGCACGTCTACCACCAGGGCGAACAGCATGAGAATGACAAGCGGCATGAGCACCGTGCCGTTAGCGAAGGCAGCATGGGCGCGCGACGCGAAGAACGACGCGAGCACCAGCAAGAACGCCAACGAGCCCACGGGGCCGTAGCCCAGAAGGTCGCTTACGAAGCCCAGCACGAACGCGATGACGAGCACCGAGTCGTCGGAGAAGAGCATGGCCACAACGAGCGTGTAGACGATTAGGAAGTTGGGCATGACCTGGAAAATAGCGATATTGGGAGCAACGACCACCTGCAGGAACACCGCGATGATCGCGCCAATAATGCAAATCTTCGTTTCGCGCTGCATCGTGCCTCCTATTCGCTGCTCGAAGATGACGAAGTTGACGAGCTCGACGACGAGCTGGAAGAGCTGGTCGTGGAGCTTTCGGCTGCTGCGCCTTCGGAATTCATGGCAGTAACCACCATGACCTCTTCGAGCGAGCCGGTGCTGGCATTCGGTTCCACGATGATGGTGCGATCGTCGTCGCCGGCGTTGCCGTCGACCTTCACCACGGTGCCGATGATGATGCCGCGATAGTAACCGCCGCCCAGGCCCGACGTGATGACGACGTCGCCCTTCTGCACGTCGACGCTGCTCGAGACGTCTTCCAGGTACAGCAGGCCGTCGAACGAGCCCTTCAGGATGCCCTCGGCACGGCTGGACTGGATCATGGCAGCGACACCCGTTTGCGGATCGGCCAGCAAACGCACTTCCGCGGTGCTGTCCGTGGCGGAGATAACCTGCCCCACCAGGCCGCTGCTGCCAATGACGGGCAGACCGGCGCGAACGCCGCTGGAAGTACCCGCATCAATGGTAACCACCAGGTTCCACGCATCGGTGGAACGTGAGAGCACGCGGCACGTAACGCCTTCCATGCTGTACATGTCGGCCACGTTCATGAGCTCTTGCAGGCGCTGGGCTTCCTGGCGGTATTCCTCCAGCTCGGCGATGGTCTGGCGAAGCTCCTGGTTCTCTTCCGTGAGCTCGGTGACCGTAGTAGCCTGCGTGGCATCGGTGATGCTATCGGAGGTAGAATCTTCGGCGGCGGAAATCGTGGCGCTCACCAGCTTCAACGGGGTGAATACGCTGGATACGCCACCCTGCACCTTGTGCAGCAAGCCGCTGGAACCCTCGCGGGCGTACATGGTGACGCTCACGAGGGAAATGACCAACAGGACGATGAGCACCAAATAGGGCCGCATCGCCGATGGATCCTGTTTGAAATTCAAAGGCATACCGAAAAGCGCGCCTTACCTGGAACGCATGAGCGTCTGCTTCAGCGCGGTGGGCGTTTCCAGAACCTTCAGGCAGCCCATAACCACGTTGGTAAGGGCCGTCTCGCTTACCCAAACGGGAATTTCGAGCTCGCGAGCCAGGTACTGATCGAGGCCGGAAAGCAGGCCGCCGCCACCCGTGAGCAGGATGCCGTTCTGGATGATGTCGGATGCCAGGTCGGGGTTCGTCTTCTTGAACGTTTCCTTGATGTGCAGCACCATTTCGTCGCAGGAGGACTGCAGCGAAGCGCGCACGTCTTCCGACTGAATGGTAACTTCCTTCGGTTGTTCGGTGAGAACGTCCTGACCAGAAATGATCATGTCGCGCTCGCGGCCGTCTTCGAACGGAAGAATGGAGCCGATCTTGATCTTGATGACTTCAGCCGTGCGTTCGCCGATCTTGATGCCCAGCA